>JBBISO010000043.1:0-11267 GCA_037441325.1 Acidobacteriota bacterium
GCGCCCGCGCCGATGTCCATGGCTACGGAGTCGTCTGGAACGACGAAATCGACCTGGCGGAATCGGAGATCTGGATCAACGGACAGGACGCCGAACAAGGCGCTCCAGCGGACCCGGCCCGCCTCGGCGCCCCCCGTAGCTCGAAAGACCATCTCAGCGGGCCGGGCCGCTGAGCGCCGGCGTTAGCTGGACAAAGGTAGAACCTTATCAGTGAGATGACCAACGCACAAAAGGATGGGCACTCGGAGAAGACCCCCCGGGAGACGGAGCTATTGCTGCTTGCAGTCGATGACATGCGCAAGGAAGCTTCTACCCGTCTAGGCCGCATTTCTCACCAGGTTTTTACTGGGACGGGCGGCACATCCGGGCATGACTGCTGCATTTCGCTGCCCGTGAGGACGGCTCTCCAGAACCGTCCTCGGGCGGGTTTGGAGACCCGCCCGCACATGCCGCGCGCCTTGTATCCACGCCTGTCTGCTCCGCCCCGCGACAAAATTTTGTGAAAAATGCGGGCTGGCGATTCTTCCCCTCGCTCGGCTTATGCGCCTATTGTTGAAGGACGGATTTATGCAGGATAATTGGCCGGAGCCGCGGACGGTTTTGGCCGAACCGTCCGCAGCGGCCGCTGCGTTCAGACTTTGACTCGATGATTGTCTTTGGGACAGATCCAGTACATCCCGCCGGGCATATCACGATACTTCATGACCTTGGTTGCGACCATCGAGCTGCCGCATTGCGGGCATTCATGCGCGTGAGTCTCGCCCTTGTCGCCGAGGCTCGCTCGCGCCGTTTTGGAAATCTTTTCCGCCATCAGTATTCCTCCTTTCAGCCATAAGTTCACGAATATAAAAATTGCAAAGTTTACGGATCGGGAACGCTCCGGTCAATGGCATTTTTGTGATTTTTTTGCATGACCCCGAGGTTCAAATCATTCGAATGGCGGTGCCCGTTCGGGCAAGCAGCAGGTAAGCAGAGTGCACTTTCAGCGGCAGCGCGCGCAGTGCTTCCAGATATTCATGAATCTGTCCGGCATACTTTATGCGAAAGTAATTTTCAGCGCCTTCGGATTCAGGCTGAACCCAATCCGTCTTGTAATCCACCAGTACCCAGCCGTTCGCTTCTTCAAAGAGCAGGTCGATCTTTCCTTCTTCAATCGCGGAGCGCTCCAGCGGACGCACAAATGGAAGCTCCCGCAGGAGCCGTTTTCCGGACTGAGCTGAGGCGCGGGCGCGTTGCAGCAATTCGGAAGTGAGGCTTGTGCGCGCCATCCGTTCCAGCTCCCGTACTCCCTCGGGATCAAGCCGATGACGGATACCCGACGCCTGCACGCAAGGGACCAGATTCTCCTGGTTAAAGAGATTCACCCGTTCCATGACTTCGTGAAATGCAGTCCCCAGCCGAACCGCGCGATTCGCGGCGGCCTCAGGCGTCCGGTCTTCCGATGCGCGGTCCTCGGCGAGCAGAACGCGCGCAGCCTGCCCGGCCGCGCGCAAGTTGTCTGCCGACGGAGTGCCGGCGAGTACCGCATGCAACTCCGCATACTCGCGTTCAGCAATTGCAGTCCAGTTTATTGTGCCGGGTTTCGAAACGGTCTGGCGCAGGCCGGTTTTCGCATCCAGGATTTCCACATCTATCCAGCGAGCTAAGTTGTCTTTCTCCATACTTTCTGACAGGAACGAACTCAGAGGCTTCAAACGCGTCCCCTCCATATCCGGAACCCAGCGATCTTCCGCGCCTGTGCATTTCCAGTTTTGCGTATGCGTGGAAAGAATGAGATGATCCCTCGCCCTGGTCAGAGCCACATAGAGCAGGCGGATTAACTCGGCGGATTCCCTTTTCTTCTCCTCTTCATACAACTCATCCCACTGGGGGGTTCGAAGGCCTGATTCTCTGGAACTGATCCGGATGCCGAAAATCCTTTTATGATGGAAATCAGCCAAGAAGTTCCGGGGAGGGATTTTTTTCTTAAGCCCTAGCGAAGCGACGAAAACGATGGGGAAATCCAGGCCTTTCGCTTTATGGATGGACATGACGCGCACGGCGTCGCTCCGTTCTTCCATGAGCCTGCTTTCGCTCTCCGCCAGGGCTTCTTCATCCATCGTGCACAACAGCTCGACGACTTGGGAGAAAGTCGTCTCGCCCTGAAGAGTGCGGAGGGTGCGCGCGAGCTTGTTCAGATTTGCCAGGGACTGGAAGCCGCGCACTGCCAGAACCTCCCGAGCACCGGTCTTCTGGAGAAGAATTTCAAGGCTCTCCGACGCGCGCCGGTCATGGCGATGCCGGTGCAAGTCCCGGAGGATTTCAAAAGGATAATAAAGGGGAGATTGTGGCGGCACATCAAGCCGATAATCCAGAGGTTGGCCCTCAATGCGCGCTCTCAGCAGATCTTCATCGGACAGCCCGAAAAAGATCGATCTCAAAGCTCCGTAAAGAGCAACACTGTCATTCGGGTTTGCCACGCAACGTAGAACCGTGATAGCCGAAGCAACTTCACTGCGTGCATAGTAGAATTTGCCCCCCTCCAGAACATAGGGGATCCCTGCGTCGCGCAAAGCTTCTTCGAGAATATCAGCATGACTGAGAACAGGCAGCAGGATCGCGATGTCGCCGTACCGGGGCAGGCGCCACAGGTTGTCTCCATCTCCTGCGGGATCCTGAATCCGCCAGGAATCGGAATCGAGCATCCGGCGGATAAGCGCTGCAATCCTTGCCGCCTCACGCTCCAGGAATTTGCGGAGCGTTTGAGACGCATCGCTCGGGCTGATCTTCTCTCCGAGCAGAATGACTGCAGGGACAGAAGTCTCCGTGGCGCGGTCTCCGCGGCCCCCGAAGGGCAAATAATCCGGTTGGTAGCGGCCGTCGTCGGGAGCCTTCATGACATCTGCAAAAGCGGCATCCACAAAATTGAGTAGGGAAGGGACGGAACGAAAATTCTTCGTCAATGGAAGAAGTTCCAGATCCAGGGACTTCATGCTCTCGGAGCTGACAATTCCAAGATAAGTTTCAATGTCAGCATTGCGGAAGCGATAAATGGACTGTTTCGGATCTCCCACAATAAACAGCTTCCCCGGCGCCGCCCGGAGCTTGGTAAGATCAGATTCTCCGCAATCGGCGGAAGAAAGCAGGCGAACAATGTCCCACTGGACGGCATCAGTGTCCTGAATTCATCTACCAGCAATGCGGCATATCGTTCCTGGAATTCGCGCCGGATATATTTATTGTTTCGCAACAGCTCCCGCGCCATCCAAAGTTGATCATCAAAATCAAGCAGTCCCTGCTCGCGCTTGCATTTCTCCCACTCCTTTAAAAAATCGCCGGTGATCCAATGAATCACCTCGTTAAGAACCTGCTGGGCAGGAAGGTTTTGGCAAGCCTCGCAAAAGTCCGCCGCTTCCCGCACAAATGACCGCACTTCCTCAATGGTTTTCTTGCCCCCTTTCCAGTTCGCTGCCGCCCCGACATTTCCCGGCTTGGCCGGCAGGGCGGAGCCGCTTTCCGGCGGATCCCTCAACCACTGCAATGCAGTTTCCAGGCACGCAGCCAATTTATCTTCGGACTCCAACACCAGATCCGGGAAACTGCCGCCGCGCTCCAGCAATTCACCGGTTTTTCTTCGGATCTCCTCTTCAGCCGGCGGCGAATCGCATTTGAGCATGCGGACGGCGCGTTGGTTAAGGCGGAGAGTGCGGGCAAGCTCCTCAAGGCTTTCCAGGCGAAATCCTTCGCGCAACGCAAGCTCCAAGACAGACTCGCGATCCGCCAGAGCGCGGCTTATCCAGAGCTCCCAGACCTCTCTGAAAAAAAGTTCGCTCCCGGTCTCATCCAGAGCCGCAAAGCGCGGGTCCAGTCCGGCCTCGATGGGCCTTTCTTTCAAGAGGGATACCGCAAAGGAATGGAACGTTGATATGGAAGCAGTCTCGAGATCTCTCAGCGCCTCGCGCGCACGCTGTACCAAATGCGGGTTCATTCCACCGCCTTTGGAGTTTGCAGAATCACCCGTTGAAAACCGGCCCGGGAGCGGCCGGCTGGGCAGGGATCGACCCGAAATTACCTCTTCGAAATGCTGCCTCAGGCGCACCTTCATCTCCCCGGCGGCTTTTTCCGTAAAAGTGATTGCGCATATCCTGGAAAGCGGAAGCGGAACGCCCTCAGGCCCTTTTTCAAGCACCAGATGAAGGATTCGTTGTACCAAAGTGCTTGTTTTGCCGGTTCCGGCGGATGCTTCCACGACAAACGAGCGGTGTGTCTCCTCTATCGCTCTGCGCCGTGGAACGCTGTCACTTTTAAAAGTTTGGGATAAGGATCCATTCACGCTCATCACGAAGTCTCTATAATGCGAAGGAAATTGCGCACGGCGGGATCGTTTGCTTTTCGTTCCTCCCTCGGCACGCGGTCCTTTCCACAAACCGGCAGGTAGTCGCAAAATTCACAATGGCCCGAAGGACGGACCCTCCCTTTGGTTCTGGCAAAAAATGCGCCGCTTTCAATTCCATTGCCTATAATTTCCAAAACCTCCGGCAACCGCTTTGAAGCCTGCAGCAATTCATCGCGCGTGTAGGAACAGGCGACCACGCGGGCATCCCTGGGCTGAAGGTACAGGTATTCTCCTTCCACCGTCTCAACATTTTCAAATCCCTCCAAAACGGAAAGCGCTCCTTTGTACACGGCGATCTGAATTCTTTCCCCCGCCATCAGCGCGGTTCTTGTCTTGGAGCTCATCGAATCGGGCAAAACGCCGGTTTTATAATCGGTAACGCGGGCCCGTTTCCCATCCCGCGACAAATCCACGCGATCGATTCTGCCGCGGAATTCAAAAACGTGTTTCCCCGCCTTCAGGCGGAACGCTGGATGCCGCTCTTCTGGATTCAATTCCCCAAATGCTTGTTCCAGCCGAGCGGCAAGCAGGCCTTCACGGGCGCGGTTCTTTTCGAATGCCAGCCATTCGCGGAGCATTGCCAGCAGCATATCGCGCTCGATCTCCCACAGCAGGTCCGGCATTCCCGCAGGCCTAAATTTTTCAAGATGTGCGCGGGCGTCAGACCCCAGGATAAGCCAGAGTTTTTCGAAGGATGCGGCCAGAAATTTTTCGCCGCCGAATTTTTTAAGAAAGCTTTCCAGAATCAAGTGAACGGCCAGCCCCCGCTCCAGAGGGTCCATGCCCTCTGTTTTCCCGGGTTCATCCCATGGCTCCAGATCCATGACCCGTTTGAGATAAAACAAGTAGGGGCATTTGGCATACTCTTCAAGACGGCTGGCGGAAACCTGGCCGGCCGAAGCCCCTGTTCTCTTAGCTGCCCATTGTATAAGCGTCGGATCGCCGAGGCATCCATCGAATTCGGTGAGCCTTCGGTTCCAGCGCGCGCGGTCATACGCCAGAGGGCGGCTCAATCGATGCGGCTCCATCCGCACAAGCGCCGCAAGCGCTTCCCGCGCCAAATCACGCTCCGAAACGATCAGCCGGAGCCTGATTTCCCCTTCATCCACGGCCGGTTCATTCTTCAGCGGGGCGGGATTATCAAGGCTCACGGAACGGAAGCCGGGGACGAGGTTCCGGCCCAAATCACGCATCGAGACGACGTTTCCTTGAATCGCAGCCGCCGCCTGCAGGAAAAATTGAGAAGGAATGCGTTCGCGGTCGGAGGCTTCGTCCAGGCGCGAGGTCAGGAGCACCAACCGGCCGGTGGCCGACCGCGCCGCCATATCAAACAGCAGTTTCTCTTCATCCGCGCGCCGCGATTTGAGCGGGAGTTCTTTTAGCCACCGCCGTTCCGAATCCAGCAGCAGCGGATCCTGGCGCAATCTCGCAGGGAAACTTCCTTCCTCAAGTCCGGGCAGGATGACCATGGGGAATCTGAGACCTCGCGCGGCGCTGGTCGAAAGAATATTAACACCATCCCGCTGGAATCGCCCCGCCGGATAGGAAAGCGATCCCATGGACCGCGTCAAGGCCGCCCTCAGGCTATCTGCCGATACGAGTTCTTCCATCGGAGCCTTTTGTTCCGAATCTCGAATACTCGCTAGCGATTGCAATCCCGCAATTTCGTCCAGAACCGTCGAGAAAACAGACCAATCCTCCGAAGCTCCCAAAAGAGGCTCCCAGCGTTGATTGAGAAAATGAGCCCATTCCTTCCAGGACAGAAACGCAGGCCAATCTGCAGCCGCCCGCCGCACCATCCGCCATCTATCGCCGAGAGACTTTGCCGTTTCCAAGCGTTTTGCCGCGTTCTCAATGGACTGTACCCGCCCTTCCAATTCCTCTGCATCCGCAGATCCCGCCGGGCGGCCTTGGGCTTTTCGCAAGTCCTGAATTGCCTGCACGACGAGCGATTCGGTTCCGTCATCCCAAGCCCGGAGGCCGCCGAGAAATCGAGGATCGTTGGTCAGAACCCTCCAGCTCTGCACATCCCAGGCCGACATTGAATCCTCAGGCAGAGACGCAGTGATCAGTTCCATGGCTTCAAGCACCGCCACGCGGGTATGGTCCTCGGACTCCAAGCCGCACAGTGCTGCAATTGCTTTGCAGATCGGCCGATCTGCAAAAGGGATACCTCCATGGACATAATATGGAACCCCGCGCAGCCTGAACATTTCCGTCAAGATTGGAAGGTTGCTTTCGGGCTGGTGAAGAATTACGGCGGCCTCCTGGAATCCCCGGATGGTGCCGTCATGAACGGCCCGGAAGATTTCCCGCACAATCTCAACCGCTGCGCGCGACTCACCGGGCGCGGATACTAGAGCAAAGGATCCGTCTGCGGCCAGACTTCCTCCGTCTTCGGGCTGCCGCGAACTGATAAAACCAAATCCCCTCTCCGCCAGGCGGCCCAAGCTGTCGGCGGGCCGCTCCGCCTTTACATGGATGCACTCCACCCCAAGCTCCTGGACGCGCTTCTCAAGAAACGGCCGAGCAAAATCCGAAACCGCTTCGTCCACGAACGGTATGAAATAGATCATTCCCAGATTATCCTTCAGCGCGGTGAGAAGCCGCGATTGTTGCCCGGTCGCGTCGTATATCCCGTAAACAATTAGTTGCGGTGATCCCAGAAGCTGCGCTGCATGGGAAGCGCCGCGGATGGCGGACCGAAAATCATCATCGACGTCATGGAATCGGGTTATCGCATCCCGAAATTTTCGATACAAGTCCGCCAAGGCAAGTAAGTTCTGCTTGCGGTCCGGATTTTTGTTGTTCTTTTGTATGGCGAGGTCCAGGTTCCGCGGAGTAATGCCGGCATCGCGGAGGTCCCGGAAGGTGTCAAGCAAGGCGTCCTGAAACCCGGGGTAGCCTGAGATCGATTCATAGGCGGCCGGAGCGCCCGAAGCCAGCATGTTTTTCAAGATCAGGGAGGCACCCAGGCGCGGGAGCGGCGGTTTGGACGGTCCGCTTTCCCAAGCCGCGGCGAGGCGTGCCGCAAGGTCCAGGAAATTGTGGAAACGGACATTCGCCGCCGCGCGCCCGTTTTGTGCAAGGCGGCGCTTCAGGTATGAAGCCAGGATATTGGAGCCGACGAGAACATTGATCTCGCGCAGCGGATCATCCGTCTGCAGTTCGGCGATTACTTCGCCCCAGCGTTTCTCCAGCGCCGCCAAAGAACCCGCATAGATTGAATGACCCATGATGAATGATCAGGGGATTCGGGATTCGGAATGAACCTCGAATCAGCTATGCGATGGAAAGCCCGTACTGGTATCCCCGTTCGAAGGCTTTCAGGTTGACCGCTTCCGTTCCTGCGGGCACGGAGGCTTTTACAGCTTCCCGGACGGATTCATAGCCGACGAGTTTAGTCACGGAAGTAAAAAATCCCACCATTACGATGTTCAAAATCATTTTATACCCCAGCTCCTCGGCCAGACGCGTCGCCGGTATGCTGTAAAGCCTCATACCGGGCTTAAGCCCCTTAGGTTTGACAAGTTCTTCTTCAATGATGACGGTCGCGTTATCCCTCGCTTCCAGCAGGAATTTGTTGCAGGCTTCCTGCGACATGACGAGAAGTATTTCCGGCCGGGTGACGTAGGGATACAGGATCGTTTGTTCGGAGATGATGACCTGGGCGCTGCACGCGCTTCCCCGCGCCTCCGGCCCGAAACTCTGCGTGAGCGTCGCGAATTTGTTGTCGTAGATGCTTGCCGCGCGCCCGATGATGATTCCCGCCAGTATGACCCCCTGGCCGCCGAACCCTCCGAATTTGATTTCCGTCGCGCTCATAGCACCCCCTCATAATCCTTATAAGAGGCTCCCAATCTTTCCGCCATTTTGGTGTTGTATATCTCGAGGTAGGAAGGTCTTTCGCGATCAATGAACTTGCCGCAGGTTATCCTTCCTTTGAGATCCAGGCCGACTTCGCGGGTATCCGCTCCGTTTTTAATAACGCTGTTTTCCTTGTAGAACTGCATCATTTCAAGTCCGTCCCCCAGCCGGTTTCTTCTCCCGTAAAGCGTCGGGCACGGGCTGATGATTTCGACGAAACTGAATCCCATCTTCTGAATTGCCTCTCTTATGGCTTTGATCGATTGCCGGACATGGAAGGTGGTCCAGCGCGCGACATAGACGGCGCCGGCCGACTCGGCCAAGTGCGGAAGATTGAAAGGCTCTTCGATATTGCCGTAAGGAGTGGTGGAAGCAATGGCATCGATCGGAGTAGTTGGCGTAAGCTGGCCTCCCGTCATTCCGTAGGTAAAGTTATTGACGCATATAATCGTGAGGTCCATGTTTCGGCGAGCCGCGTGGATGAAATGGTTGCCTCCAATTGCGAAAAGGTCACCGTCGCCGCTGTAAACGACCACCTTCAATTTGGGATTGGCAAGTTTGAGGCCGGTTGCAAAAGGGATGGGACGGCCGTGCGTCGTGTGGAAGCTGTCCAGCTTCAGATATCCGGCCACTCTTCCGGTGCAGCCGATTCCCGATACCACGCTGATCAGGTCCAGCGGGATTCCGCACTGTTCCACGGCTCGAACGAAGCAGTTGACGGTCGTCCCCAGGCCGCAGCCGGAGCACCATATGTGCGGCATCCGGTCTGTTCTAAGGTATTGACTAACGGGATTGCGGGGATCTACCATGCCGCCTCCTTGATCTTTTGGTAAATGTCCCCGGGGTTGTGCACAGTCCCTCCGCCGTGCGGGACGAGGTAGGATTCGGCTTTGCCTTGGATCGCGCGCTGCATTTCAAAGAACATCTGGCCGTAATTGAGCTCCGGCATGACAAAGGCTTTGACGAGCGTGGCCAGTTCCCGTATGCGGCGCTCAGGGAAGGGCCAGACGGTAATCAGCCTCAAATGGCCCACCTTAATACCCTCCGCTTTGGCCATTTCAATAGCCTTTACCGCCACCCGGGACGTGATGCCGTAGGAAACCGCGATCACATCCGCGCCTTCGGTGTCAGTTTCTTCCAGACAGATGATCTTTTCCGCATTATTCCTGATCTTTTCCACCAGCCGCCGGACGCATTTTTCCTGAGCGCCGGCATTCATTACGGGATAGCCCTTTTCGTCATGCGTCAGTCCAGTAATGTGGAAGCGGTGGCCGTCTCCCGCCTTGGCCATCGGCGGCACAGATCCGCCGTCAGCAAAGTAGGGGAGGTATTCGCCGGGCTTGGCGGTTGTGTACCGGCGCTCGGTCACTTCGATTTCCTCCGCTTTCGGTATGACGACTTTTTCTGTCATGTGGCCCACGCACTCATCCATCATCATCATGACGGGGACGCGGTACTCTTCCGCCATGTTGAAAGCCCGGATGGTTAAATCGTAACATTCCTGCGGAGAGTTGGGCGAAAGAGCGATGATTTCGTAATCTCCGTGGCTCCCCCAACGGGCTTGCATCATATCCGCCTGGCCGGGGAGAGTAGGTAGCCCCGTGGACGGGCCGCCGCGCTGCACATTTACAAATACACACGGCGTTTCAAGCATTGCGGCCAGGCCGATATGTTCCATCATCAGCGAAAATCCCGGGCCGGACGTCACCGTCATGGCTTTTGCTCCTGCCCATACCGCGCCCTGGATGGCTATCGAGGAGGCGATTTCATCCTCCATTTGAATAAAGAGGCCGCCGACCGATGGAAATCGATTTGCGATGCGCTCCACAACTTCGGTTGAAGGGGTGATGGGATAGCCGGCCACAAACCGGCATCCCGCGGAAAGAGCTCCCTCGCAGCACGCATGATCGCCATCCAGGAAGTGAACTCCGGTTAAAACTCCTTTGCGATCGGCTTTCAATGAAACTCCTTTCAGGCAACGGTCTTGAGCATCATTCCGAAAACGGCGAAATCCGGGCAGTAAATCCCACACAGGTCGCAGCCGGTGCAAGCTTCGGGCTTCACGGCGCGCGGAGGGTGGTACCCTTTGCTGTTGAATTCATCCGAGAACTCAAGCACGCCGGCAGGACAGAATTCGATGCAGAAACCGCACCCTTTGCACAGCTCCGTATCAATGATCACTCGCCCCCGAACTTCTTTCGCCTCTTTGGCTTCCGTCATGACGTCTCTCCTGCCATTTCGGTTAATCTAATCGCCTCCCTAAGGGTTAGCAACAAAATACTGCGGATTTCAGCTTTCCTTATGCATAATGGGGATTCATAAGGTAGGCTACTAAATACGCGGCCGGCCTTCAAGCAAAAATGGCGCCGCCAATGCTAATCCGCCTCCGGCCGTCCCGCTTTGGAACGGCCGGCCATTCTTTCAGCAACGACCTCAAGGGCTTCCCCCCTTATATTGACGCGATAGAGACAGACCAGCACCGCACAAAGAAGGCAGGGAAACGCAAACAGATTGAAATACTGCTTAAAAGAGAACCCTGCGGATTGGAGATAACCGCCTAGCAGCGGCCCGCAGATTGCTCCGAATCTTCCCATGGTCAGCGCCCATCCGACTCCCGTGGAGCGCGCGGAGGTCGGATAGATCTCACCGGTTACGGCATGGTGCGCAGACTGGGAGCCGTTTATAAAGAAGCCGGCCGCTGTTCCGGCGACATAAAGCCCGGCCGGGCTTTCGGCCACCCGGCCCAAAAACCACAAGGAAACCGCGGCAAGAAGGTAGGAGAACACAAGCCCCGGTTTTCGGCCAAATCGGTCCATCACAATACCCAAAGCCACGGCGCCGGCTGCTCCGCCGATATGGTTAAGTGAAGTGTAGCCGTAACTCTTGACGAGGGAAATTCCCTCGGCCACCAGCAGGGTGGGCAGCCAAGTGGTGAGGCCGTAAATGACCATAAGGTTGCAAAAATAAACCATCCAGATCAGGAGAGTCATGACAGTCAATTGGGAGGAAAAAAGCTGCCGGAGGC
>JBBISO010000043.1:11291-13221 GCA_037441325.1 Acidobacteriota bacterium
TGAGCTCTCCTGTGCCGTTACAGCAAAACTCTCCTTGGTCCATTGAATCCTAGGAACACCGGCGGCCCGCTCGATTTTTCGGAGGACTTGGATGGCTTCTTCATATCTTCCCTTCCGGGCAAGGAAGCGGATCGATTCGGGCATGAAGATATGGAGCGCCGGAAGAAAGAGGAGCGGGACGTACGTAAGCAGCAGCACAATCCGCCATCCATACATGGGAACAAGCAGCATGGAAAGCAGTCCCGCAAAGGCGGACCCGATCATGAGTCCGGCGACCATGGCGGTAACAATTCTCGCCCGGATTCGGGCGGGGGCCAATTCCGTTGCCAGCGTAATGGTTAAGGTCAACACGCCCCCGATGCCCAGACCGGAAACAAAGCGCAAAACACAGAAGCTCTTGAAATCGGGAGCCCAATAAAGAGCGCCGCCGAAGAATGAGAAGAGAAACATACCTATGAGGAGCGGCGTCTTTCTGCCGATCCTATCGGCGAGCATACCCAAGCCTGCCGTGCCGACCATGAGTCCCGCAAGGCCATAGGACGCGAGGGAGCCGGCCTCCACGGGGCTCAAACGCCAATCTTTGATAATATCCGGCAGGACATAAGAAATAATCTGCAAATAGTAACCGTTAAAAATCAAAGTCAGCATGCCGAGGAAAATCAGCAGGGCGTAAAAACGGTTGAACTTCTGCTGATCGCAAAACCTGGCCACGTCGGGTATGTTGGGATCATCGATTCTTGAGACCATTGTTCGGTTACCCTCATCTGAGACGCAATACCGCACCTTGCCGGGGCATCAGGTTGATCAACTGCTTCGGACTCGGCCGTCGCGCCCGGCGCCGGCGGATGTCCTCATAACCCCAAGCCCGCGTGTTCCACCAATAGTCGCCATTTTGCCCGGGATATCATCGTCCGGCGGCTAACAGGAACGCCATTTCCAGTTGCGTATCTCCGGCATATCTTCTCCATGTTCGTGGATATAAGTTTTGTGGTCCAGCAGCTTGTTCCGGAGGAACTGCTTCGCATAGGCCGCGCGCGGCCCGAGGCTCGGCACGCGATCGATGACGTCGGCAGCCAGGTGAAACCGGTCAAGGTCATTCATTACCACCATATCGAAAGGCGTGGTGGTTGTGCCTTCCTCCTTGTATCCCCGAACATGCAAATTACTATGATTGGTCCGGCGGTAGGCCAGCTGGTGGATCAGCGACGGATAGCCGTGGTAGGCAAAAATAATAGGCTTATCCTGCGTAAACAGGGCGTCGAAGTCCTTGTCGCTCAATCCGTGAGGATGTTCGCTCTTCGGCTGAAGGGTCATTAAATCCACCACATTGACAACCCGGATCTTCAGATTCGGAAACATCGCGCGCAGCATCCGGACGGAGGCGAGCGTCTCCAGAGTCGGGATATCGCCGGCGCACGCCATCACGACGTCCGGTTCGCCTCCGGCGTCATTACTGGCCCACTCCCAGATTCCAAGCCCGGCGGTGCAGTGCCGGACCGCTTCCTCCATGTGCAGCCATTGAGGCGCCGGCTGCTTTCCGGCGACGATGACATTGACGTAGTTGCGGCTCCGGAGGCAGTGGTCGGTTACCGAAAGGAGGGTGTTGGCATCGGGCGGGAGATACACGCGAATGATATCCGCTTTTTTATTGCAGACGTGATCGATAAAACCCGGATCCTGGTGGCTGAAGCCGTTATGGTCCTGCCGCCACACGTGAGAAGTCAGCAGATAATTGAGCGAGGCGATCGGCCGCCGCCACGGGATCTCACGGGACACCTTCAACCACTTCGCGTGCTGATTGAACATGGAATCAACAATATGAATGAAAGCCTCGTAACAGGAGAACAAGCCGTGCCGCCCGGTCAGAAGATATCCTTCCAGCCAGCCCTGGCAGAGATGTTCGCTGAGCACCTCCATCACGCGGCCTTCG
>JBBISO010000043.1:13231-15003 GCA_037441325.1 Acidobacteriota bacterium
TTGCGCAGCAGCGTGCGCGTGGTATGGGTTTCGTCGCTCTCGAGGATTTCACCGGTGAAAACGCGGTCCGTGGCTTCGAACAGGGACGTCAAACGGTTCGATGCCGTTTCGTCGGGGCCGAAAATCCGGACATTGCGCTGGCTTTGGTTCAACCTCACCACATCTCTCAGAAACGCACCCATCACCCGTGTGGCCTCGGCCTCGACGGCGCCCGGTTCGGGCACGGGAACGGCATAGTGCTTGAAATCCGGCATTATCAGATCGCGCAGCAAAATCCCCCCGTTGCCATACGGATTGGCACCCATGCGCCGCTCCCCTTTAGGAGCGAGTTCGGCCAATTCCGGAATGAGCCGCCCGTTCCCGTCAAACAACTCCTCCGGCTTATAGCTCTTCATCCATGCTTCAAGAGTCTCAAGGTGTTGCGGTTTGGCAGCCAGCTTAGACAAAGGGACCTGATGAGAACGAAAGGATCCCTCAGTAGGCAACCCCTCCACTTCTTTCGGCCCGGTCCAACCTTTGGGAGTCTTCAAAATGATCACGGGCCAGACCGGCCGTTTTTCAAATCCCCGTTCCCTGGCCTTCTTTTGAATGTCTTTGATTTTGGTTACCACTTCATCCAACACTGCCGCCATGCGCTGATGTACCCGTTCCTGATCGTCCCCTTCGACTACATAGGGTTCATGCCCATAACCCCGGAAGAGTTGCTCAAGTTCCTCCCCAGGGATACGCGCGAGAACGGCCGGGTTGGAAATTTTATACCCATTGAGATGCAGGATCGGCAGCACCGCCCCGTCGGTGACCGGATTTAAAAATTTATTGGAATGCCAGCTGGCCGCCAGCGGCCCGGTCTCCGCCTCTCCGTCTCCCACTACACACGCGACCAACAGGTCCGGGTTGTCAAAAGCCGCTCCATAAGCATGGGCCAAACAATAGCCGAGTTCGCCGCCTTCATGGATGGAACCGGGTGTTTCCGCCGCAACATGGCTGGGAATGCCTCCGGGAAAGGAGAACCGTTTGAACAGTCTTCTCATACCTTGTTCGTCCTGGGAGATATGTGGGTAAAATTCGCTGTAAGTTCCTTCGAGATAGGTATTCGCAACCAAGGCGGGACCGCCGTGTCCAGGGCCGGCAATATAGATCATATTGAGGTCATACTGTTGAATGATGCGGTTCAAATGCACATAGATGAAATTCAATCCCGGAGTTGTACCCCAATGGCCGAGAAGGCGCGGTTTGACGTCTTCTATCGCCAGCGGTGTTTTCAACAGAGGATTTTTATACAAATAGATTTGGCCGACGGATAGGTAGTTGGCGGCGCGCCAATAGGCGTCGATTTTTCGCAACATTTCTGGGGATAAGGGATTCTTCACGGCTTCGCTCCTTTCAGAAAGGTCTTTGTATCGGTCAGCTTATTCTTAGCAGACAGCCACGCCACCGCATAAGCCCTGACCATGAAGAAAAATGCCCGGATGCAAATCGCTCTGGGGGCTTGATCGCGGCTTAGCCTCTATTTCTCGCAACGTTTGGCAGCGGAACAGGGCAGCGCACGGGCAGCCTCTATTTGCGCCAGAACGTGCGCGTGAAAAGCACCATCATCGTATAGAACTCCAACCTTCCCGCAAGCATGCATGACATAAGCACCCATTTGGCAATTAGCGGCAGATTCCCATAGTGGTCATAGGGGCCGACCGCGCCGAGGCCCGGACCGATGTTGAACATACAGGCTGCCACCGCAGTGATAGAGGTTATGATGTCGGCGCCGCAGGCGGCGA
>JBBISO010000044.1:0-14577 GCA_037441325.1 Acidobacteriota bacterium
ATGCAGAGATGCAGGATGCAGGTTCCAGGATACAAGATAAGATGAAGATGCAGGTCCTGCACCCCGCATTTCCTGCATCTTGCATCGAGCATCCCGGCGGTTGCTCTCTCCGCAGGTATCCTCTATAATTTTTTCATGGTTTGAAAGCACCGGCGGGATTGTAACACAGATATCCTTAGCTTATGCCGGGCAAGCGCCCCGCCGATACAAATGGTGGCGCCATAGCGGTGCTCGTACGTAAGGCCAGGTTAGCTCATGTGCGGCATAGTAGGTTACGTAGGCCCAAAGCCGGTAGTTGCCCTGATCGTCGACGGATTACGCAAACTCGAATACCGCGGGTACGACTCCGCGGGTATCGCGGTCGTGAACGATGGGCAACTACAAATCCGGCGTTCATCGGGAAAGCTGGCCAATCTGGTCGGCGCGCTTGCCGCCAATCCGCTGGACGGCAACTATGGAATCGGCCACACGCGGTGGGCGACTCATGGGCGGCCCACGGAAGAGAATGCCCATCCGCATCAGGACTGCACAGGCAAAATCGCCATCGTTCACAACGGCATCATCGAGAACTATCTCGCCCTCAAAACAAGGCTGCAAAAAGGCAATCACCGTTTCGTTACCGAAACCGATACGGAGGTGATCGCTCACCTGGTGGAATCAATGCTGCCCGGCAGCTCGCTTGTGGAAGCTGCCGGAGCGGCGTTTGAGCAACTGCGAGGAAGCTTTGCCGTCTGCCTGCTTTCCGCGGATGACCCGGATACCATCATCGCAGCCCGCAATGGCCCGCCGCTCATCCTGGGCCTAGGGCAGGGCGAGCTGTTTGTGGCCTCGGATGTCCCGGCGCTCCTGGAGCATACCCGCAGCATGTATTTCATGCAGAACGGCGAGATGGCGGTTCTTACGCGCGCCGGAGCGATTGTCCGGGACTTTCGCGGAAGGCAAATTGCATACGGACCGCAAGAAGTCCAGTGGAGCCCAGAAATGGCTGAGAAGGGGGGATACAGCCATTTCATGCTCAAGGAGATTCACGAACAGCCTCGCAGCCTGCAGGAAAGCATCGCCGGACGGATTTCGCCCGATTTGACCCGGGTTCTCCTCGAAGAAGAGGAAATCTCCGAAGGCATTTTCACCAAGATCAAACGGATCCATATCGTGGCGTGCGGCACCTCATGGCACGCGGCTCTCGTTGGAAAATTTCTGCTAGAGGATTTGGCCCGCATTCCAGTCGAGATTGACTACGGATCCGAATTTCGATATCGCGATCCCTTGATCGACCGAGGTTCCCTCGTGATTGCAATCAGCCAATCCGGCGAGACTGCCGACACCCTGGCAGCCGTGAGGGAAGCGAAAAACAGGCATGCCAGAATATTGTCCATCTGCAACGTCGTCGGGAGCATGCTCTCCAGAGAAAGCCACGGGAACCTTTATATCCGCAGCGGCCCGGAAATCGGCGTGGCTTCAACCAAAGCATTCACCTGCCAACTCGCTGTGCTGTTAATGGTCGCGCTTTACTTGGGCCGAAAGAGGAGGAAACTCCGGCCTGACGAAACGGCCGCGATTTTGTCCGACCTGACCAAGGTCCCGCAATGCATCCAGCAGCTATTAGCCCAGAGCTCCGATTATGAAAAAATCGCGAGGGCAATGCACGGTTGCACTAATGCCCTGTACCTCGGACGCGGAATCCATTATCCGATCGCACTGGAGGGGGCGCTGAAATTAAAAGAGATCTCTTACGTCCATGCGGAGGGATATCCTGCCGGAGAGATGAAGCACGGCCCCAACGCCCTGATTGACGGGAATCTCCCCGTCGTAGCGCTGGCCGCGAGGGATCCCAAGAATGCGAAATCGGTTTTGCGTTATGAAAAAATGCTGAGCAATATCGAAGAGGTCCGCGCCCGGGAAGGAATCGTCATCGCCCTGGCCAGCGAGACCGATACCCGCATCCAGGAGCTTTCGGAGCAAATCATACGAATTCCGGAAATCTCGGACTACCTGCTGCCGATCCTGCTGATCGTCCCGCTACAGCTCCTGGCATACCATATTGCCGTCATGCGCGGATGCGACGTCGATCAACCCCGCAACCTGGCCAAAAGCGTCACGGTGGAATAGCTAATTGCGAATTGCCGCATACGCTCGCAACTGCTGAAAAAACCGGCGCGGGAGCGTCTTTGCCCGTAGAATGCATCCCGCAGCATGCCATCTCCCACCGCCGCACCGCATGCAGAGCATTTGCGAAAATATAAGCAGCGCCCTAAAAATCATTGGTCGGGGCAAAAGTATCCGTGCCACCCGTCATGTTTTCCAGCAGGTCGCTTAGCCCGCATACTTCGCTTATTCCAGGTAGGGCATTTGACCCGCAAAATATGCTTATTAACCGAATCTGACATATTGCGTTCAGAGAATTTTGGCCGGCGCAAACCGCTCTTAAAATATTATGGACATAAGCGGATGCATAAGATAAGCTTATTTTGAATGGCTTTTGGGTTCCTGGATTTTCGCATCTGGCAGGGCAAATGCATATAAAACACAATCGGATAACATATAAATGCGCATTGTTTTTATATATAAACGGGCATGCCTTCAAACAGACGAAAACTCCAAGGCATCCAAAGGTTTGATAGGGGGAATTTCAAACCTATGATTTTATTGCTGCTTTACCCGGGGATCTTAGGGTAAAGTTAACGCGCTTCCGTGGCCTGGGGAGCCGTTAAAAGCACTTCGATTGGATCAGATTGGGAACGGGAGGTCTTTCTTGAACGTAGACCGGCAGACTGGGATTTGCAAATATGCCATGGATCTGCCATCCATTAACAAAACCGGTCCAGGGCATTGCCGGCGGCAAGAAATTCAAGGAATACGTCCAGTGTTCAGGATAGCTGAAAGCAACCAGCTTCGAGTATGGAAACTCTAAGACCAATCACGCTCGCAGAAGTCCGCGATCTCCTGGATGCGGAAGTTCTTTTCGGCGACGATCTCTCCATAAAAATCAAGGAAATCGGCGCTGCAGATCTGTTGAGCGATGTATTGGCCCTCAGCAAGCCGGGAACGCTTCTTCTAACCGGCCTCGTAAGCCCGCAGGTAATCAGAACAGTTATAGTGGCGGACCTTTGCGGAGTGGTGTTTGTGCGTGGCAAGAAACCCGGGGATGAGATCCTTTCGTTGGCAGAGCAAGCGAATATCCCGGTGCTCAGTACGCTCCTAAATATGTTTGAAACCGCCGGGCGGCTCTATAAGGCCATCCATGGCAAGTAATGGAACCCGAGCGGTTTGAAAGTCTGGATCACGTTAGTGGATCACGTTAAAGGAAAGGATTTCACAAACTCCGCAGGGAGATCAACCGCCCTCAAGGATAAGCTTCGGTGCCTCGGCACCGATTCGGTTCCGGCACGCCGCGCCGCGATCCTAGCGTACGAGGCCGAAACGGATCTTGGCCGGCTCGCCCCACAGGGAAATACGTCACGCACGGTAAGACCGCAGAAGGAAGAAGGATGAAGGGACGTGGTATGAGCGAGATAAGCATTAACTACAACCCGAGCTTCTCGGGTTTTCTCCTAGCCCTCTCCAAGGAAAGCAAGCAGAACGTTAACGCGTGCTTCCAGTGCCGAAAATGCGCCGTGGGGTGCCCGATTGCCTTTGCCATGGACCTCACGCCGACGCAGATCATACATGCGGCGCGGTTGGGATTGGAAGATGTCGTCCTGAACAGCAAAACCATTTGGCTTTGTGCCTCCTGCCACACCTGCACTACGAGATGCCCGCAGGACGTCGACATCGCCCGCGTGATGGATGCCGCCAGGATAGTAGCCGCACGGAGAGGTGTGAAGCCATCCGTCAAGTCGGTAAAGCACTTCTTCCATACCGCCGTGAAGAACATCGAGCGGTTCGGGAGGTTGTATGAACTCGGGCTGATCATGGCGCTGAAACTCAAGACGGGAGAATTCACCAAGGATATGAAACTTGGAATGGAGATGTTCAAAAAGGGGAAGCTAAAATTAGTCCCCTCTTTCAAGGGGATGTGGGATACGAGGAGGATCTGCAAGGCTGTCAAGAAAAAGGAGTCCAGATGAGTTACGCCTATTATCCGGGATGCTCGCTCCATTCAACCGCCGAGGAATACGATCGGTCTTTCCGACAGGTATGTTCCGGCCTGGGAATCAAACTCGAGGAAATAAAAAACTGGGTATGCTGTGGTTCCTCCCCGGCCCACGGGACATCTCACCTGCTCTCCATCGCCCTCCCTGCGCACAACCTCTCTCTTGTCGAGAAGAGCGGCAAGGAAGAGGTCGTCGTGCCGTGCGCCGCCTGCTACTCGAGGTTCAAGTTCGCGCTGTATGAGGTGGACAGGGATAGAGAAATGGCGCAACAGGTCAACGAAGTGATCGGTTCGGAGTTCAAAGGGAAAGTCAATGTGATCCACCCGCTGGAAATGCTTTCATCCCAAGGGGCGCTCGCGGGCACAATGGTGGTGAGGGACCTTTCGTTCATCAAGGCGGTCTGCTATTACGGTTGCCTGCTCACCAGGCCCCCCAAAGTGATGCGGTTCGATTCCTGCGAGTTCCCCATGTCGATGGACAATCTCCTGCGTTCGGCCGGAGTCAGCATTCTGGACTGGTCGTATAAGACCGAGTGTTGTGGCGCATCGCTTGCTCTGGCCGAAACCGGCATAGTCGTAAAGCTGGTCGGCGACCTCTTAACAGAAGCGAAGACAGTCGGGGCTAACGCCGTAGCCGTCGCTTGCCCCCTTTGCCATGCGAACCTCGACACCCGGCAGGCCGAAGCTGAGGAGATGAGGGGGGAAAAGTTCGGCATCCCGATCTTTTATTTCACGGAGTTAATAGGACTCGCAATGGGTTATGGCGGGAAGGAGCTTGGTTCAGACAAGCATATGGTGAGCGCGGAGCCTCTCCTGAGCCGTTTGCAAGGAGGTGTCTGATGCCGAAGTTGACAATTGAAGACCTCAAGGCAATCCAAGAAAAGGTCAAGCAGCAAAAAATCCTGAGGGAAGGCGTCTCGAATGTCAGGATCATCATCCATATGGGAACGTGCGGAATAGCGGCCGGCGCCAGGGATGTAATGAAGGCGCTGCTCGACGAGATCGAGCGGCAGGGGGTGTAAGATGTAATTGTCACCACCTCGGGCTGCGCTGGGCTCTGCAGCAAGGAGCCGATGGCCACAGTGGAAATTACGGGGAAGCCTCCGGTTAAATACATAAATCTCGACGGAGAGAAAATAAGAAGGGTTCTGACTGATCATGTCCTCGCCGGCAAGATTCCGACGGAGTTCGCGCTCGGCATCGGCAGCGAAACAACGCATTGATATTCCGAGAGGTTGCTATGAGCGTGGAAGTAGTAAATTCGGTTCTTGAGAAATACAGCTTCGACCGATCGAGCCTTATCGGGATACTCCAAGACATCCAGAGAGAACTGAAATGGCTCCCTGAGGAAGCTCTGAGGATGGTTTCATGGAGGCTTGACGTTCCCTTGACGCAGCTATACGCCCTTGGGTCGTTTTACAAGGCGTTCAGTTTGAAGCCGAGGGGGAGGCACCTGCTTAATGTGTGCCTTGGCACGGCCTGCCATGTGAGGGGGGGCCCGGCGATACAGGAAGCGCTGGAAAAGGAATTGAAAATCCCGCCAGGCGAGACCACCGCCGACGACCGGTTCACAATGGAGGTCGTAAGGTGCGTTGGGTGTTGCGGCCTTGCGCCGGTAATCGTCATCGATGAAAACTTCCACGGGAAAGTCTCTCAGGCGGACGCCGTTAAGGCACTGGAGAACTACGAATAGGAGATGTGACGGTGAAACCTTTCAGGGCAAACATGCTTGTGTGCGCGGGAACTGGCTGCGTTTCCAACAAATCGTTTAAGGTGAAGCTCGCCCTTGAACAGGAGATCAAGCGCCGCGGCTTGGAGGATGAAGTCCTCGTTGCAGCCACCGGATGCCAGGGCTTCTGCGAAAGGGGACCTCTAGTCATCCATTGGCCGGATGGAATTTTCTACCAGAGGGTTAGCGAAGAAGAGATCCCGATGCTTGTCACCGAGCACCTCATCAAGGGAAGGCCTTACAAAAATTTGATGTATGCCCCTGGTGCGGCCGAGGCGCCAATCCCGAAGCTTGCAGACATCGACTTCTTCAAATATCAAAGGCTGATTGTCCTGAGGAACAGGGGGATCATCGACCCCGAGCTAATTGACGACTATATATCCAACGACGGTTACATGGCCCTGCATAAGGCGTTAACCGATATGACTCCGGAGGGGGTGATCGACGAAATCACCATGTCCGGACTCAGGGGGCGCGGCGGAGCGGGATTTCTTACCGGCTTTAAATGGGGAATCTGCAGCAAGGCGAGGGACCAGGAGAAGTTCATCGTCTGCAACGCCGATGAAGGTGATCCGGGGGCATTTATGGACAGGAGCGTGCTCGAGGCGGACCCCCATGCGGTGATCGAAGGGATGGCGCTAGGAGCATATGCGATTGGCGCCCAGACCGGATACGTGTATGTCAGAGATGAGTACCCGCTCGCATGTCAGAGGATCACGAGGGCGATAAGGCAAGCGGAGGAGTATGGCCTGCTGGGCGACCGGATTTTCGACACCGATTTCTCATTCAACATCAAGGTCGTAAGGGGCGCCGGAGCCTTTGTCTGCGGAGAGGAAACGGCGTTAATGGCGTCGATCGAGGGAAGAATGGGAAAGCCGCGCCAGCGCCCTCCGTTCCCGGCACAAAAGGGCCTGTGGGGCCATCCCACGAATATCAACAACGTGGAGACGTGGGCGAATGTCCCCCTCATAATAATGCGCGGAGCGGATTGGTACGCGAGCATCGGGACTGAGAAATCGAAGGGAACCAAAATCTTTTCGCTGGTGGGCAAGGTGAACAATACCGGCCTCGTCGAAGTCCCGATGGGGATCAGCCTTAGGAAGCTTGTCTTCGACATAGGCGGAGGCATCATCGGTGGGAAGGAGTTAAAGGCGGTCCAAACCGGAGGCCCCTCGGGCGGCATGATCCCGAAGGAACTGATAGACCTCCCCGTGGACTATGAGAAGCTGGCTGAGGCCGGTTCCATCATGGGATCAGGCGGCCTCATAGTGATGGACGAGACCGACTGTATGGTGGATATTGCGAAGTATTTCCTTGCCTTCACTACCGACGAGTCGTGCGGCAAGTGCACCCCATGCAGAGTCGGGACCAAGGCAATGTGGAACATCCTCGATGACATTACCAGGGGACGCGGGAAGAAGGGTGATATCGAATTGCTCAAGGAAGTGGCCGTCAATGTCAAGAATCTCTCGCTATGCGGCCTCGGCCAGACTGCGCCGAATCCCGTCCTCACGATGATCAGGTACTTCAAGGATGAGCTCGAGGCGCATATAAAAGAGAGGAAGTGCCCGACCAACAAGTGCACGAAGATCGCTCCTGCCCCCTGCCAGAAGGCTTGTCCGATTGGGATGGATGTCCCCACTTACGTGGCGCTGATTGCGGAGAGGAAGTTGGACGAAGCGCTCGAGGTGATAAGGTGGGACAATCCGCTCCCGGCAATATGCGGCCGAGTGTGCCCGCACGGATGCGAGTACGAATGCAAGCGCGGAACCATAGACACGCCGATCTCGATCTGCAGCCTAAAGAGATTCGTTGTGGATTACCAGAGGGCAAGAGGCGCAGACATAATTCCCAGAAAGGAGGCTCACGGCAGGGAAAAGGTGGCCATAATCGGGAGTGGCCCGGCGGGGCTCACCGTGGCCCACGACTTGGCTCTATGGGGCTATGCGGTGACCATATTTGAGGCTCTCCCTGAGGCCGGAGGAATGCTCAGAGCCGGCATTCCCGGATACAGGCTACCGCGGGACATTCTGGATATCGAAATCGATGTCATAAAAAAACTGGGGGTGGAGATAAAGACAAATTCGTCCGTCGGCGCGAATGCAATACCCCTCGACGACCTCAAAAAGCAATTTAGCGCCGTATTCCTGAGCGTTGGAGCACATAAGGGACTCAAGCTCGGGATCCCGGGCGAGGACAACTTCGAGGGGATACTGGACTGCATCACCTTCCTCAGGGGCGTAAATATTGATAAGAACATGAATAAGCCCGGAGGCAAGGTTGCCGTAATCGGCGGCGGGAACGCGGCAATGGACGCGGCGAGGACAGCCGTCAGGCTTGGCTGCGAGGAAGTAAATGTGATCTACAGACGTTCGCACGCCGAGATGCCCGCAGATCCGTCGGAGATCGAATCCGCGATCGAGGAGGGGATTAAGATAAATTACCTTGTCCAGCCAACCAAGGTGATTGGAGACAAAGGGATGGTCACAGGAATCGAGTGCGTCAGGACCGAACTCGGCGAACCCGACTTGAGCGGCAGAAGGAGACCAGTGCCGGTTAAAGGAAGCGAGTTCATGGTGAATTGCGACGTCGTGATTCCAGCGATCAGCCAGGCGCCGGACCTCGGTTTCCTCGCCAAGGGCCATGGCTTTAAGACCACCAGGTGGAGCACCTTTGAGGTGAATCCCGAGACGACCTCTATTCAGGGTGTTTTCGCCGGGGGCGACGCGGTGTCCGGGCCCGCTACAGTGATCGAGGCTATCGCCGCCGGCCAGAGAGCAGCCGTCTCCATACACAACTACCTGAGAAAGGGCGAGGACCACAGGGATTATAGAATACCGCGGAGCTATAAAAAGATGCCGCAGGTCAGCCTTTCCAACGAAGAGCAATCCTCCCTCAGGAGACCGGAAATGCCGCATATCCCGGTTGCGGAAAGGAAGGGAACCTTCGGCGAGGTTGCGCTCGGCTTCACTCTCGAGGCCGCGGTTAATGAGGCCAAACGCTGCCTGAGATGCGATCTTGAGTGAAAAGGAGAAGTCCAGATGGTTTCGGTAAAAATCGACGGACATGAGTTGGAATGCAGGGAGGGGACGAGCGTTCTGGAGGCAGCCAGGTCTCTCGGCATCCGGGTGCCGACGCTCTGCTACCACGAGGCCTTGACGCCTTACGGCGCGTGCAGGCTGTGCGTGGTCGAGATCATAAGCGGCGGCAGGAGGAGGCTCGCCGCATCATGCGTCTACCCAGTCGAGGAAGGTCTGGAGGTAATCACGGATTCTCCGGAGACACATCAGGCGCGAAAAGCCACGATGGAGTTCTTATTGGCGAGAAGCCCCGACTCCGCCTATCTCAGAGAGAGGGCCAAGGAGGAGTTCGGCATAACTGAGCCGCGGTTCGTCCTTGCACCCGAAGACTGCAGCGACTGCATCCTCTGCGGGCTCTGCGTCCGTGCCTGCGCCGAAATCGTCGGCGTCGCTGCCATCGATTTCGTAATGAGGGGAATCAAGAGCCAGGTCGAGCCTCCATTCTTAAAGGGCTCCGACGTCTGCATAGGCTGCGGGACATGCGTCCAGGTATGCCCGACTGGTTATATACAAGTGGAGCATATCTCGAGGATCGCCGCCGCCCATGAGTTCCCCAAGATCGGAACCGAGAGTATCTCCGATCATGCCGTCAAATGCCGGGTGTGTGGGGCCTATCATCTCGGTTCAGCATTCCCGAAGGATTACAACCGGCTGCTGGCAAATGTTTAATGGAAGGTGAACAACCATAACGGAGAGGCACAACCCGCCGGATCGTCCATGCGAAATATCGCCCCGGGTGCAAGCCCTCCCGCATAGAGGTGAACATTGAGTCAGGATCCAAAAATCGGAGTTTTTATCTGTGAGTGCAGCGGCGAGATCGGGTCGAAGATCAGATGCGCCGACCTGGCCTCTTTTGCCGCCCGTCTCGAGGGGGTTAAAGAGGTTCAGACGCACCCGTCATACTGCATGCCGCTCGGCCTCGAGGAGATCAAGAAGGCAGTTGCCGCGCAGGGTCTTGATAGGGCTGTTATCGCGGGATGTTCACCAAGGACCCATGAAGCCCTGTTCATGAAAGCGTTGTCCGAGGCGAACCTGAACCCATATATGCTCGAAGTGGTCAATGTCAGAGATCATGCCGCAGCTGTGACGCCGAGCGTAGAAAACGCCACAAGGAAGGCATGCGCCATGCTCAAGGTTTCCGCAGCGAGGGCAGCGAAACTCGTCCCCTTGGAAAATGCCGGCGTGAAGCCTGACAGGCGCGTGTTGGTAATTGGAACCGGGCTCGCCGGCCTAAGCGCCGCGAAGGAGCTGGTCGCGAGGGGATTCAAAGTCCTCGCGGCCGAGAAAACCGAGGCGCCGGGAGGAATGCTCAGGCGGCATTACACCATGCTCCCGGGACCGCAAAGCACCGAGGAATTCCTGAAAGAGTTGCTGGATGACCTGAACAAAAACCCCGATGTGGAATTCATGTTCGGCACGGAGGTCATCTCGCTCATCGGGGAGACCGGGGCCTATGAGGTTACCGTGAGAGACCGGAGCGGCGAGAAGAAAATCTCTGCCGGCGCCGTGGTGGTCGCTACGGGAGCGGAAGAGTTGCTGCCGCAGGGGCTCTTCGGTTTCAACGGCGAAGATGTCATAACCCAAACCATGTTCGAGTCGCGCCTGAAAAGAGGACTCGATTTGGTCGTCAGATCTATTGCGATGATCCAGTGTGCGGGCGGCAGGAGCGAGCAAGTCCCCTATTGCTCGAGGATATGTTGCATGACTGCCCTCAAGAACGCTTTGTGGATAAAGGAACAGAGGCCATCCTTAACGGTCAGCATTATCTTTAGGGACATTTACATAGGCGGGCCTATACAGGAGAGGGACATCAGAACGGCAGCGGAAAATGGAATCAGGTTTTTCAGGTACGAGAAGGACAACCCGCCGGTTGTCCAGAGAGAGCCTGAAGGCGGCGTCGTTCCGACACTAAGGATCGTGGTCGATGACATACTTACAAACACCAAAAAGGAACTTGAATGCAACCTCGTTGTCTTGTCGAATCCCTTGGTTCCCGCGCGCGATTCGCGAAAACTCAGTGCCATCCTCGGGCTGCCGGTAGACCGTCACGGCTTCATGATAGATCAACATGTGAGGGTAAAACCCACCAATTTCCTGGAAAAAGGGATTTTCGTATGCGGCAACGCTCACTTCCCCTTGAGCCCCTATGAATGCAGGATCCATGCCTACGGGACCGCATCCAGGATAGCCAACCTCCTCCTCCGGGACGAGTTGCAAGGGAGCGCTTTATATTCTGAGGTCGATCAAGCCAAGTGCATCGCCTGTGGACAGTGCGAGATCATCTGTCCTTACAGCGCAATCAGGGTGATCCAGGACGAGAAGGGGAAAAAGGCTCGTTCCTCTGCGGTCAATTGCCTCGGCTGCGGAACATGCGCCGCCGGGTGCCCGATGCAGGCGATCAGCATGAGGCATTTTACCGATGAGCAGATCAGCAGCCAAATTGCCGCTGCCGCTAACTAAGAAGGTGATCCGATGAAGGGTTTTGAACCAAAGATACTTGCTTTTCTTTGTAATTGGGCCGGCTATGCTGCTTACGACTTCGCCGGGACGAAGCATCTTCAACTGCCATTCATCCTCGAGGTGAGGGTAATGTGCACGGGCCGGGTGGATCCGAGCCAGTTGATCGAGGCATTCCTCAACGGGTGCGACGGCGTGATGTTGGTGGGCTGCAGAAAGGGCGAATGCAGGTATGAAAGCGGAAACTATCACGCGGAAATGAGAGCCTCCTGGGTCAGGAAAGCACTCCGCCACATCGGGATCAATCCCGGCCGGCTGCACTGCGAATGGATCGGGGCGGACGACGAGCAGGCGTTTAAGAGAGTTGCCGAGGAGTTCAGCGCCAAGATCGAGTCGTTTGGGAGACTCGGTGATGCGGATGGCCTTGAAAAGGTAGAGCTCGACTCGAGGCTTAAGGCGCTGACAGGTTGCTGGGCAGGGACCTCGATATGCCGGGCGGAACGGATGTTTTCGGGAACCCGGTATGCGGGGAGTCTTTTGAAAAGGAAGTGATGGATACCTTTCGGAGCGAATATGAGCGGGGAAGGATCCTGGTCGCTTCGAGTGATACCGCGAGATCGGTGGTTGAGATCGCGAAGATGACGGCGATAAAGCCCGAGTCGGTGATGAAAGAGATCATCGTGCTCAAAAGGCAGGGGAAACTCCTGCTCCAGGGTATAGTTGAAGGCGTCCCGCAATACAAGCGCGTATAGTTCGTCAGAGGACGGAGTTTTTTATGGGTGAGAGACGCAGCTGCGTATCCGCACACAGCGTCGGCAAGACCGCCAGCGAAGCTGGTTTCGCGGCAAGTCTTACCCTCGGAGGTTGAATCTTAATGCCTAAGAAGATCGGTTCGGTTCTTGTTGTCGGCGGTGGAATCGGGGGCCTGCAAGCTGCGCTGGACCTGGCTGAGGCTGACTTCAAAGTTTACGTGATGGAGAAGCAGCCCAGCATTGGCGGAGTAATGGCGCAACTCGACAAAACCTTTCCCACGAATGACTGCGCAATGTGCACAATGGCGCCGAGGCTCGTTGAAGTCGCGAGGCACCCCAACATCGAACTCCTTACAAACACTGACCTCGTTTCGCTGGACGGCGAGGCAGGGAACTTTCGGGTCAAGCTGAACAGGAGGACGAGGTATGTGGATGATACAAAGTGCACCGGTTGCGGCATCTGCAGCCAGCACTGTCCCGTCGAAGCCTTTGATGAGTATAACGAAGGGCTTGACCGGCGCAGCGCCATCTTTTTAAGTTTTCCGCAAGCGATCCCGAGAGTGATGACCCTGGACAGGAACAGATGCCTCGGATGCGGCCTGTGCAGGAATGTCTGCGGAACCGGCGCTATAAGCTATGAGATGAGGGATGCGGTTGCGGAACTGAACGTCGGCGCAATCATCGCCGCTCCGGGATTCGAGGTCTTTGACCCGGCCGTCCAGCCGCAATACGGATACAGCAGATACCCGAATGTCATGACTTCGATCGAGTTCGAGAGGGCCCTATCCGCGAGCGGGCCGTTTGGCGGCTTGCTCCAGAGGCCGTCCGACGGCAGAGTGCCGCGTAAGCTCGCGTTCATCCAGTGCATCGGATCAAGGGAGGTTGAGAGAAACTGGTGCTCTTCCGTTTGCTGCATGTACGCGACCAAACACAGCCTGATCGCGATGGAGCATACGGAGGGCTTGCAGTGCACGATCTTCTATATCGACCTAAGGGCATTCGGGAAAGGATTTGACGCCTATTACAACCGAGCAAAGGAGGCCGGCGTCAGATATATTAGGTGTAAGCCTTCCTCCATTAGAGAGGTGCCGGAATCGAAAAACCTGAAGGTGCGGTATCAAGTCGAAACTGAGGCTCCGTTGGATGAGGAGTTTGACATGGCGGTCCTTTCCTGCGGTTTGAAGCCCTCCGCGTCCTCAGTGGATCTCGGGCGAAAACTGGATTTAAACCTGAACGAGTTCGATTTTTGCGCGACCGACACATTCACCCCGCTCGAAACCGGGAGAGGGGGAATATTCGTCTGCGGTCCCTTCACGGAACCTAAGGATATCCCGGAAACGGTCATGCAGGCGAGCGGCGCCGCCGTCAAGGCCATGTCGTTGCTCTCTTCCGAACGAGGGAAGCTTGTCACCGAAAAGGAGTTCCCGCCTGAGATCGATGTGTCCGGCCAGGCGCCGCGGATCGGGGTCTTTGTCTGCCACTGCGGGACGAATATCGGCGGCGTGGTCGATGTCCCGTCGGTGGCCGAGTACGCCAGGACGCTGCCCGATGTCGTTTACGCCGAGGATAACCTTTACACGTGCTCAACTGACTCGCAGGAACGGATCAAAAAGACGATCCGGGAACACAACCTCAACAGGATTGTAGTCGCTTCATGCACGCCGAGGACACACGAGCCTCTCTTCCAAAACACGGTAAGGGAGGGAGGGCTGAACGAGTATCTCTTTGAGATGGCAAATATCAGGGACCAGTGCTCCTGGGTGCACATGCACCAGCATGAACCGGCGACCGAGAAGTCGAAGGACCTCGTTAGGATGGCGGTAGCCAAGGCGCGCATGCTCGAACCGCTCGAGAAGGGGACAATGCCGATCAACCGGGAAGCTTTGGTAATCGGCGGCGGCTTGGCCGGGATGACCGCAGCGCTCGACCTTGCCGGGCAAGACTTCATCACTCACCTGATCGAAAAGGAAAATGATCTTGGCGGTAACCTGAGGGACATAAGGTATCTCATGAACGGGGACAATCCCTCCGCTCAATTGGGCGGATTGGTGAAAAAGGTCAAAGAGAATAGCAACATCAGACTCTATCTGGGATCGAAGATCACCCGGGTCGAGGGTTCGCTCGGCAAATACACGACCGTGGTCACAAAAGACGGAACGGAGGCGGAGATTCACCATGGAGTGGTCGTGGTGGCGATTGGGGGGAGGGAATATGCACCCACCGAATATCTGTACGGCCAGGAAAAGGGGATTGTGACGCAACGCGAACTCGAAGATTTGATCGTGGACAGGCAGTCTGAAATCAAGAAATTGAAGGCCGTTGTGATGATCCAGTGCGTCGGCTCAAGGGATGAGGAGAGGCCATACTGCTCCAGGATCTGCTGCTTCACTGCGATTAAGAATGCTTTGAAGATAAAGGAAGTGAGCCCTGACACTGCCGTATTCGTCCTCTACCGGGACATCAGGG
>JBBISO010000045.1:0-9875 GCA_037441325.1 Acidobacteriota bacterium
TTTCGCGACAGAAACCAACTACGGGGATACTTATCGTCATCGGTCCACCATCCGGAATCCGATTTGCCGGAATTCAAAGCTGGCTTTTTGCCGAATCCTCATGCGGATGGTATACTCCGCATTGAACCCGGGAAGCAAAATTAAAGGGGTTTTAGAATAATGGCTGCAAGAATGAGGTTCCTATTGGGAGGTCTGGCGATAATCGCAGCCCTGAGCTGGCTGGGATTTGTCGGATTTCAGGAAAGCAAGGCATATTATGTCACGATCGATGAATTCCGCTCAATGCCACGAGACTTCCAGGGTAAAACTCTGAAAATTGCCGGCGATGTCGTCACCGGCTCCATCGATCGCAGCAAGCCCCGGATGGAATTCGCCATCGGCAACGGTAAAGAGAGCATCCGGGTTCGCTACGTCGGACAGGCCGTGATCCCCGATACATTTAAGGATGGATCCAAAGCCCTGGTGCAAGGAAGCCTCGGCCCCGATGGAGTATTTCTTGCCCGCCAGGTTGAGGCTAAGTGCGCATCTAAGTACGAAGCGGAATACGAAAAAAGAAGTACCTCTTAGGAAAATCGATCCTTGTTCTGCGTCAACTGGCTGGCCCGGCAAGTCAGGTTCAAATTCCCGGCATAGAAAAGATTCATGGCCAATTTCGGTAGCTTTTGTCTCCTCTTCGCCCTTTGCCTTTCCGGCTTTTCGCTGTTCGCCGCTTTGCTGGGAGCCTTGCGAAAACAGGACCCGCTCGTCCGCGGCGCGGAGCGCGCGGTTTTTGCCGCCGCAGGCAGCATCGCCCTCGCCTTTTTCGCGCTGCTTTACCTTCTCTTGGCCGACGACTTTTCCACGTCCCATGTAGCCGGCACCAGCAGCCGCTATTTGCCTGTCCTTTACAAAATTGCCGCCGCATGGGGAGCCCACGACGGATCCATGCTTCTATGGGTCTTCTTCACCTCCATCTTTTGCGCGATCGTCGTGTATCAGAACCGTTCGCGATACCGGGACATGATGCCTTATGTCCTTGCGGTTCTGATGCTCAATCTGTCTTTCTTTCTAATTTTGAATACCTTCCTATCTAATCCCTTCACCCGGCTGATGCAGGTTTTTCCCGACGGAGCCATCCAGCCTTTCACTCCCGCCGACGGCCGCGGACTCAACCCTCTGCTTCAGTATTGGGCGATGCTAATTCATCCGCCGATCCTTTATCTGGGCTTTATCGGCTTTGTGGTCCCGTTTGCATTCGCGATCGGAGCGCTTGTGACCCGCCAGTTGGGAGACACGTGGATCCGGACGACACGCCGCTGGACCCTGACAACCTGGCTCTTACTGGGCATCGGACTGATTCTGGGCGGGAAGTGGGCTTATGTCGTTTTAGGCTGGGGCGGTTATTGGGCTTGGGACCCGGTTGAAAATTCCTCCCTGATGCCCTGGCTGACGGGAACCGCTTTCCTCCACTCCGTCATTGTGCAGGAACGAAGAGGCATGCTGAAGATCTGGAATATGCTCCTGATCGTCTTTACATACCTGCTGGGGATTTTCGGAACCTTTCTCACCCGCAGCGGCGTCGTCAGTTCCGTGCATGCTTTTGCAGATTCGAATCTCGGGAGGTTTTTCATCTATTACATGGCCGTTGTCCTCGCGGGGAGCCTGTATCTCATCGCCTGCCGGCGTTCATATTTGCAAAGCGAGCGGCGCCTCGATTCCGTTCTCTCGAGGGAAAGCGCTTTTCTGTTCAACAATCTTATCCTGGTGGTATCGTGTTTCGCGATATTCTGGGGGACACTGTTTCCGGTGTTGTCCCGCTGGATTAAAGGAACGCCTATCACCGTCGGCCCTCCCTTTTTCAACAATATCAACATACCCATCGGCCTCATGCTCCTTTTCCTCATCGGCGTAGGGCCGTTGTTTGCCTGGCACCGGACTTCGCCTGCAAGCCTGAGAAAGGCATTCTTCCGGCCTTGCATCTTCGCGGTTATTACGAGCATGGGCCTTCTTGCGGGAGGCATGCGGAACTTCTATTCGGTAATTTGCCTTTCCCTGTGCTCGTTTGTCCTGGTCACCATCATCGAAGAGTTCTACCAGGGCGCACGTATCCGCTCAAAAAGCCGGGGCGAAATTTTCCCGGCGGCGCTGGCGAACCTGATACTCAAGAACAAGAGGCGCTACGGGGGATACCTCATCCACCTCTCGGTCGTGCTGATTTTTATCGGCCTCACCGGAAACGCTTTTAACAAAGAAAAAAGCGGACAGCTTGAAACCGGCGAGGAACTAAAAATAGGGGACTACTCAATAAAGCTGGCCGGCTTCGAAAAGGGACAGACTGCGAACTACGAATTCGGCAAAGTCATCCTCCAAGCATATAAGGACGGCAGATTGGTTCGCACGCTAACACCGGAGAAACGCATTTTCAAAACCGGCGACCGGCAATCGACAACCACCGTGGCGCTTTACAGCACGCCCAAAGAGGATCTTTATGCGGTATTCGCCGGCGTATCCGGCGGCGCAAAGTACGAAATCGCGGTGCATTTGAATCCTTTGGTCTTCTGGATCTGGTTTGGCTCGGCAATAATGGTGTTCGGCGCTATCATAGCCTTGTTGCCGAATCGAATCAGCAGCTAGTCATGGAAAATCTGGTGCTCTGGTTGGCATGCGCGGCCCTGGTGGTAATTGCGGGTTTCTACATTATCACTCCGTTGTTTAGGAAGTCGGCCGGCAGGCTGGACATTGATCTTTTCGCCGAAACAGAGATGGACCGGCTTCTCGGCCGGAAGGCAGTTGTCTATCGGAATCTCAAAGATCTGGAATTCGAGCATAAAATGGGCCGGCTGTCCGACGGCGATTTTCAGCAGCTGAACGCCTCCTATAAAAACGAAGCTGCGGCTATTTTGCAACAGTTGGACCTCCTGAATGCTTCCGAGAATCTCGAAGAGATGATCGAAAAAGAGGCCGCAGCGCGCAAAAGTGCGCGCTACGGCTCCGGTTCCCAACAAGCGCCGGAATCATCGCGCTGTCCATCCTGCGGTGCCGAAATTATCCCCGGCAAGAAATACTGCGCGGACTGCGGCCAGCGGATCTGGATAAGATGAAACCTACAAATTACAGGCAGGTATGCGCTCCCCACGCGCAACGGCAGCACATTGCATCGTTCATCTTGTTTTTTCTTTTCCTGCCGCCCGTTTGCCACTCTCAGCATATTGGAGATGTGGAGGGAATGCTGATCAACCGCACGGATCCGGCGATCATTCCCCGAGCGATTGAAATCGACGTTATTGGGCTGGGTGAAGGAATGAGCGTCCTCCGGTCGGCGAGGACCGATTCCGCGGGCAGGTTTCGGATCGAGGGGCTGCCTGTAGACCGGCGCCTGATGATCCGAGCCAATTATCAGTCGGCAAATTATCATGGACCGGTAAGCTTCAACGCTGAAGGCAAAGCCTATGTCGAAATAGAAGTGTTTGAATGCACCGCGTCGATGAAAGATATTCAGGTCGAAAGCGTATATATGGCTTTCCAAATGGACGGAGATCAGCTGAAGTCGCTGGAAAGAATTTCTCTCAACAACAAAACCCATCCGCCCAGGACCTTTATGAATCCCGAAGGAAATTTCCGCTTTTCCAAGCCTCCCGGAATTCTCGAAACTCCGCTGATTCGAGTGACCGCTCCGAGTTCATCGATGCCGCTGGTCCAGGAAGCTCTCGAGAGTCCGGACGGACAAAGCTATTACAGCCTCTATCCTTTGAAGCCCGGCCTGACTACCTTTGAAATCAAACAGGCGTTGCCCTATAAAAACCGGCGCTACGCCTACGCTAAAAAGTATTATCAGGATGTCGCAGCCATTGATATCGGTGTAGCTCCCGGGGACATGGTTTTGTCGGGAGAGGGGCTTTCCCGGATTCAGAGCCGCTCCCAGGATAATATCTCCGTCTACGTGAGCTCCCCGGTCAAGGCCGGCTCGGAACTGGTCTGGAATTTTTCCGGAGGAACACCCGTAATGGAGCCGGAAATCTCTGAGGTGACAGGGCAGTCCGAGGTCAGAGCAGTGCCGGGCCCCGTGGGCCGTAACGCTTTTGTCATCGGTCCTCTGATCCTGATGGCTTTTATGCTCGCACTCTGGTTCGCGATAAATCGCGCCGCAGCCGGTTCATCCCAGACCTCCGACTCACGGACCCGGCAATTGCAGGAGTTCCGGGAACAGCTGTTGAACCAGGTTGCCGAATTGGATCACAGGTATGAGATTAAAGCTCTTGACCGTCAGGAATACCTTCGTCAGCGCGAAGAAAGCAAACGCAGGTTGCGCAGGGTTTTTCAGCTCCTGAAAAAACCGTGAAGCGTGCCCACGAATCAGGGAACTCCATCCGGGGCGATCCCCCGGAAAGACTGCAAAAATGATCGAAGTCCGCGGAATTTCTAAATACTTCGGAAAGCTTACCGCCCTGCGGGATCTGAACTTGACCATACGTACCGGCGAGTTTGTCGCCCTGTTGGGGAGAAACGGAGCCGGCAAAACTACGCTTTTGAGAATCCTGGCCGGGCTCTCGCGGCCGTCCTCGGGCACCCTGCGGATACAAACGGCCGGCAAAGCAGGGGCGCTTGCAGCGCGCGGATCCATTGGCTATCTCTCGCACAATACCTCTCTTTACCTAGATTTGACTGCCTTGGAAAACCTGCGCTTCTATTCAAAGCTGATGGACTTGCCGGCCGCGGACAAGGTTCTGGAGGAGAAAATCGGCCAAGTGGGGCTTGCCGGACGAGAGAGAGAACCGGTGCGCAATTATTCAAGAGGCATGCAGCAGCGCCTGGCCATTGCCAGAGCGTTTCTGCACCATCCTGATGTCCTGCTGCTTGACGAGCCGTTTGCAGGACTGGATCATGCGGGCTCGGAATTCTTAAAGCGCTACCTCCTGGCCGCCCGGGCACAAGGCAAAACTTGCATTATGGCGATTCACGATGCGCGGCTGGGTTATGAAACGGCGGACCGGCTCGTGGTGATTGAAAAAGGAATTGCGATTCTGGACGTCCCCAAAAGGACGCTGAGTTTTGCCGAATTTCAGAAAGAATACGAGCGGATCTCAAGCGAACAATAGAGACATGAAAAAGATCTGGGCGATATTCCGGAAGGACCTGCTCATCGAGTTCAGGACAAAGGACTCTCTCAACTCGATGTTGTTTTTCGGCATCGTCGTGCTGATTATTTTCAATTTCGCCCTGGAGTCGCGGCCCGATTCCACGCGTTCGGCGGTACCCGGTATCCTCTGGGTGGCTTTTGCGTTCTCGGGAACGCTCGGCCTCAATCGCGCCTTTGCGGCGGAAAAAGAAAACAGTTGTCTTCAGGGCCTTCTGATGATTCCCGTGGACCGGGGAGTCCTGTATCTCGGCAAAATGCTGGCGGCAACCGTCTTTATGCTGATTGCCGAAGCGGTTATTTTCGTCTTCAGCCTGGTCTTCTTCAATCTTACGGTTTGGGCGGAGATCCCTTACCTGATCCTGGTGTTCCTGATCGGAACCCTCGGCTTCACGGCCGTAGGGACCCTGCTTTCGGCGGTTGCCGTAAACACCAAACTGAGAGAAATCCTGCTGCCGGTGATCCTCTTCCCGGTCGTCCTGCCGGTTCTGGTAAACGCCGTGGAAGCCACGAACATAATTCTCAATGCCCATGATTACCGGGCTTTGAGACTTCCGCTTGCCATAATGTCCGTTTTCACCATCGTATTTGGAACCCTCTCCTGCTTGCTCTTCGAGCACGTTCTTGAGGATTAGCGATGAGCGAACGATTTCAGTCCCGTCTGGATGCCGCGCTGGGAGCGGCGCTTTTCCTGAGCATGATCCTTGCTCTCTACATGGCCATGCTCGGAGCGCCGCGAGAAAAAACCATGGGAGACCTCCAGCGGATATTTTATTTTCATGTGCCGGCGGCGATCACTGGGTTAACCGCATTCGCCGTCAATTTTGCGGCCTCGATTATGTATCTGACACGAAAAAGCCGCCAGTGGGACGACCTGGCCTTGTCGGCCGCCGAAATCGGCGTGCTCTTTATGAGCATGGTGCTGGTAACAGGTCCGATTTGGGCAAAGCCCGTCTGGCTCGTTTGGTGGACCTGGTCGCCGCGGCTGACCTCATCGCTCATCCTGTGCCTGCTTTACGCAGCCTATTTGCTGGTCCGAAACTATATCGAAGATCCCGAACGCAGAGCCTTGGTCTCGTCGGTTTTTGGAATTATCGCTTTTTTGGACGCCCCTCTGGTTTGGTTTTCGATTCGCTGGTGGCGGGACATTCATCCGTCGCCGATGCTGGAAACTGGAGGCTTGTCACCGTCCATGCGCCCGGCCTTGTGGGCTTGCTGGGCCGCTTTTCAGTTCCTTTTGGTTTATCTTCTCCGCCGCCGTTATTACCTGGAAGCCATGCGAGGCGAGGTGGAAAGGCTTGAGCGCCGGGCGGATATCATCTGTTGAGGTGCACCGGATATGGATACCATGCATTTTCTTTTCGCCGCTTGCCTGGCCATTTGGATTTTGCTGGCTCTTTATTTGTATTCCATCCACTCTCGGGAAAAGAAGCTTCGGGAAGAAATTCAGCGCCTGCAACAGATGCTGGAGAAATTCCGCGGATAGGCAAAGGCAGTCCGGCAGAGCCCTGCGATTTTCGCGGCGCAGCAAGAGCCAAAATCCCGAAGCCATAATGGCTTTATTATCCCCCGAACGAGGAGCAGCCGTGGCTACAAAATCCATTCAAATAGATTGGCCTGAGATTTACCGACAACGACGCAACCGGATTCGCCGGGAAGTCGGCGGCGGAGTTATTTTATGGCTGGGAAATACCCCCCAACCGCGCAATTACGCCGCCAACCTCCACCCCTTCCGGCAGAATTCGCATTTTCTTTATTACACAGGGCTCTCAGAACCGGATTTGGCTTTATTGTCCTACCCTGAATCCGATCATGACCTTCTGTTTTTCAAACCTGAGAGCATTGATGACCTCGTCTGGAGCGGGCCGCGGCGCCCGCACGCCGAACTGGCGCGCGATGCGGGGATCGAAGCGGTGGAGGATTTGGAACGTCTTGAGGATTACCTCGAGAAGGCACGAGTCCAGGGCATTCCGGTGCATTACCTGCCGCCCTATCGGTCTTCCGCCCTGCTCCAGCTTTCCAAACTGCTGCATCGCAGTCCGGATGAAATCAGCGCCAATTCGTCCCGCCCTCTGATGGAAGGAGTCGCCAGGCAGAGAAGCAATAAAACGGAGGTCGAAATTGCGGAGATAGAAGACGCGCTTGGGGTAACGGACCGAATGCATCGCGCCTGCATGGCTGCCGCCCGGCCGGGCGTCCGGGAATGCGAACTTGCGGGCATGATGCAGGGAATTGCGCTGTCCTGCGGTCGCCAGCAAGCCTTCCCTCCAATTGTAACGGTGAGGGGAGAAGTGCTCCACAATAATTCATATGATAACTTACTGGAAAAAGGCCAGCTTCTTTTGAACGACTCGGGCGCCGAGTCGCCGCGCTATTATGCGTCCGACATCACCCGGACATGCCCGGTCGGCGGCCGCTTCACCGCGGTTCAGGCCGAGATTTACGAGACCGTCCTGCACATGCAGCTCGGGACCATCCGCATGATCAAGGCCGGAATCCCCTACCGCGAAGCTCATGGCGGGGCGTGCAGGATTTTGGTTGAAGATTTTCGCTCGATGGGGCTTATGAAGGGCAATACGGCGGATGCCGTCGAAGCGGGAGCGCACGCGCTTTTCTTCCCCCATGGAATCGGCCACATGCTCGGTCTGGACGTTCATGACATGGAGGACTTGGGTGACATCGTGGGATACAAGAAGAAGGAACCGCGAAGCAGCCAGTTCGGCCTGAATTACTTGCGTCTCAGCCGGCCGCTGGAAGCGGGTTTTGTATTAACGGTTGAGCCCGGCATTTATTTTATTCCCGGCTTGATCGACCGCTGGCAAGAAGAGGGCATGCATAAGGAATTCATTAATTATGGTCGCGTGAATTTTTTCCGCGGCTTCGGCGGGATCCGCATCGAAGACAATGTACTCGTCACGGAAACCGGAGCAAAAGTTCTGGGACCGCAAATTCCGAAGACCATGGCGGAAGTCGAAACAGCCTGTCAGCAAGATTGACAATTTACGATTGATGATTTGCGACTAATCGCAACGGTTGGGATCGGCCGCCAAAATTGAAATACGTGTTTCCCGCCGTCAATCGTTGGTTGCCAATCGTCAATTGCCGGGGATTCCGACGGCCTCACGAACCTGTTCCATCAGCGGCAAGGCCACCTTCCGCACCTGTTCCGCACCCCGCTTCAGCACCATTTCCACATAGTCCGGCTGGCTTTCCAGTTGCTGCCTGCGCTGCCGCGCCGGCCCGAAATGTTTCATGTAGAGGTCGAATAGGGCTTGTTTAACTTCGCGGTAGCTCAATCCCCCGCTGCGAAATCGATCCGCCCAATAGGCTTGACCCTCCGAATCGCATAACAGTTTCAGGATGGCGTAAAGCAGGCTGCGATCGGGATCTTTTGGTTCGGCGACGGTTGCGGAATCGGTGACGATGGAAAAAATCTGCTGCCGGACGTCTTCCTCCTTGGCGAACAACTCAATCGTGTTGTTGTAGGATTTGGACATCTTGCGTCCGTCCCGGCCAGGGACCGTAGCGACGCTTTCAGGAATATAGGGTTCTGGAACTGTAAGCAAATCGCGATAGCAATTGTTGAAATATTGGGCAATATCCCGAGTCACTTCAATATGCTGCTTTTGGTCCTGTCCGACCGGGACGCGGTTGGCGCGCACGATTAGGATATCGGCCGCCATCAAAACGGGATAGGCGAAAAGCCCGTGATCGGCCGGTATGCCTTGCTGAATTTTATCCTTATACGCGTGGCACCGTTCGAGCAGGCCCATCGGAGTGACGCACGTGAGAATCCATTGCAGCTCGCACACCTCTGCTATGTCGCTCTGCAGATAAATGGCGCATCGATTGGGATCCAGGCCAAGCGCCAGGTAATCGGCCGCCGTGGCGCGCGTCAATTCCAGGAGCTGCCGCCCGTCGCGCATCGAAGTCAGAGCATGATAATTCGCCAGGAAGTAATAGCATTGATGGCCTTCGTTTATCAGCTGTATGAATTGCTGTACGGCCCCGAAGTAATTGCCCAGATGCAGGTTTCCCGAGGGTTGAATGCCGGAGACAATGACCATTTTTTCAGGGGAATTCGTCATGGGTTCCCTTTCAGCGTTCATGAGAATCGGAGTCCGGGACTGCCGGTTCTCACCCGCCCGCATAATCTTTCGCAGTGGCAAATACTCGCATTCCCCGCAGCGATTTTCAATGGGGCTTTTTGCGCTGCTGCGGGTTGGTTTGCGGCCCGCATTGACTCGAAGGCGCGAAAAACCTATAATCATGCTAAGCATATGCAGCGCCCGGAGGTATAGCCATGCGTTACACTAGGTTTCTATTGCTTCTGGCTGTTCTAGGCCTCGTTTTCAATGGCGGCTATTCCTTGACCGCTTCAGCCGCCGACAAGCCACAAAATAGGAGGAACAATCAGGATAGCGACCGAACTCCGTACTATAAAAACTGGCTCGATGAAGATGTGTGCTACATCATTTCGGAAGAGGAAAGAAGGGTCTTCAAAGATTTGAAGAATGATGAGGAACGCGAAAGCTTTATCGAGCAGTTCTGGGCGCGCAGGGATCCCGACCCGCGCTCTGCAGATAATTCCTTCAAAGAAGAACACTACCGCCGCATCGCTTACGCCAACGAGCGGTTCGCTTCCGGCATTCCAGGCTGGAGAACGGATCGCGGACGCATTTACATAATGTATGGCCCCCCAGATCAAAAGGAAGAACGTCCCACCGGCGGCGCCTACAACCGGCCCTTTAATGAAGGCGGC
>JBBISO010000045.1:9885-14368 GCA_037441325.1 Acidobacteriota bacterium
GACAACCACCACCTACCCCTTCGAGAAATGGTGGTACCGGCACATTGACGGAGTCGGAGATGATATCGAGATCGAGTTTGTCGACCGCTCCTTCACCGGCGAGTACCGGATGGCGATGAGTCCGGATGAAAAAGATGCTTTGCTGCACGTTCCCAACGCAGGCCTGACGCTGGCGGAAGAAATGGGTTTGGCGGACAAGGCGGACCGTCCCTATTTCAATCCGGGCGCCTGGAATGATCCCAATAACCCCCAGAATATGTTCATGCGGGCCAAAGACTCTCCGTTCTCGCGCATGGAGCAGTTTTTCGGACTACAGCGCCCGCCCTAAATCAAATTTGAGGATTTGAAGGCCGCTGTTTCCACGCGTATCACCTATAACACCTTGCTGTTTTTCACCAGGATCGACTATATCAAGCTCTCCCCGGAAAAAGTTCTGGTTCCCATCACCATCGAGCTCAGCAACAGGAATCTGGAATTCAAAAAGGAGCTTAACTTCAGCCGGGCGGAAGTCAACGTTTATGGAATCGTAACGGGCCTAACGGGCCGTATCATGAGCGAGTTTGAGGATGTCATCTCCACCGAATACATGGACGTGTATTTCCAGCAAGGGAAAAACAATCGTTCGCTTTATCAGAAAATCGTCGCCCTGCCGCCCGGCCAGCGATTCAAACTGGATTTGGTGCTGAAGGATGTCAACAGCAAGAGTGTCGGCGCCATGAGCCTGGGGCTGAGCGTCCCCAAGTATGAAGAGGGCGAGCTGCAATCCAGCACCATCATACTCGCCAACTCCGTCAGCCAGGCGCCTGCAAACTCGGACCAATTGGAACAGTACGTCATCGGAGATCTGAAGGTCCTTCCCAACGTGAAATCCGAATATGTAGAGGGTCAGAATCTGATCCCATATATCCAGATCTACGGCATGGCGGTAGACCAGACCAGCCTTGAGCCGTCTCTGGACGTGACGTTCATCGTGAAGAACGGGAACAATATCGTTGAGGAAATCAAAGGAATGCAGGAGAATTCCGCCCAGTTCTTCTACGGCCAGCGCGTCGTGCTTCTGGGAAAGATTCCCTTAAAGGCCATTAAGCCCGGAAAATACACGTTGGAAGTAAGGGTCGCGGACAATATCGCAGGCCGCACGGTCTCCACATGCATAGATTTTAAAGTCAACGAACCGGTTCAAACCGCCATGGCCGCGAACCCTTAGTGCTGGTGCCCGTGACTACGAACACCCAGTACTTGGCCGGTGCTGCCGGTGCCCGGTGCCGGTTGCTGACCGGCAGAAAATATCCTCTCGTTTACCATGAACGTATCCATTGTCATACCGACATGGCGCGGGCGTAATCTGTTGGATGCCTACCTCCCTTCCGTAATTGCCGCCTCCGAATTTTATAGAAGCAGCCAAGGATCAAATACGGAGATCATTGTCGTCGAAGACGCAGGGGGAGACGACACCATACAGTGGCTGCGCTCGCGCTATCGCGGTGAAGTGCAGGCCGTGGAGCATCCGCAGAACCTGGGATTCTGTGCCGCGTGCCGGACGGGGTTTGTGCACGCCCGGTTTCCAATCGTCCTCCTGCTCAACAACGATGTGCGTCTTGAAGCGGATTGCATTGCTCCTTTGGCGGAGCATTTCAAGGACCCATGCGTTTTTGCCGTGACCGGCAGGATGTTCAATCAAAAGGGGGATGTCTTTTGCAACGGCGGCAAGATCGCCCGGTTTCGGCGCGGCATGTGGAGCAGCTACCGGAATTACGACGTACTGCCCTCAGCCAAAGCGCATCCGGAGTTCCTGTCTTTCGCGGCCATCGCCGCTTTCTCGGCATATGATCGGGATAAGTTCTTAAAAATTGGCGGGTTCGAACCTATGACGGCGATGTTTGAGGACATTGAGATTTCCTACCGGGGATGGAAACACGGCTGGCTGATAAAATATGAGCCGCGCAGCGTGGCCTATCACGACGCAGGCCAGACCATGAGCCGGCGCTATAAGCCGCGTTCTCTCGAAATGCTTTCGCGCCGCAGCCGCCTGTGGATGCACTGGCTTTTGCTTCATGACAAGGGCATGTTCGGATGGCACCTGACCTCCCTGGCACTAAGATTGCTGACAAGTTGGATTTACCTGGACTGGCCCTTCTACTGGGGTGTCTTCACCGGACTCGCAAACATGGGAACAATTCTCCGCAAAAGAAATGAGAACCGGCGAAATACCGTACGTTCCGACCGCGAGCTGCTCCGGCTCCTGGAGCAATTTTACCGGGCTGCGCCTATTTTCCCGCGCAACGCTTGACCGCCAAATAGCTCAACCCCGAGCGCTCCCTGTGAGCACGGCACTCCAAAGCCGTCCCCGGGCGGCTCCGGAGACCCGCCCGCACAAGCCGCATGCCATGGATCCACGCCCGCCTGCGCCGCCTCGCTATGAAGCCCTATGAGAAATGCGGGTTAAACACGGAAGCCATGGTAAAATCGTACGCGTATGCAGTCGATATCGGCCACTCTGATCACCCATAACGAAGAGCGCAATATCGCCGAGGCGCTCCAATCTCTCTCGTGGGTCGACGAAATCGTCGTGGTAGACAGCGGGAGCAGAGATGCGACCGCAGAGATTTGCCGCCGATTCACCGACAGGATTTTCCATAGAGAGTGGACAGGATATGCCGACCAGAAAAATTTTGCCGCCGAGCAGGCCCGTTACGACTGGATTTTTTCGCTCGATGCCGATGAACGGCCCAGCCCGGAGCTTTGCGTCGAAATCCAGGATCTGGCCCGCAAAGGGTTCTCCATGCGCGGATACAGGATCGCCCGGGTAGCCTTTTTCATGGGGCGTTGGATACGTCACGGCGATTGGCACCCGGATTACCAGCTGCGCCTTTTCGACCGGCGGTATGGCAGATGGGAAGGAGGCCGGGTCCATGAATCGTTCAGAACCAAAGAAAAGACCGGGTTTCTGAGAGGGGAAATCCATCATTACACTTATCGCAGCCTGTCCGATTACCTGAAACGGCTGGAAACGTATTCAACCCTGGCAGCGTTGGATTATCAAGAACGCGGAAAAACAGCCACTCCGCTGAAAATCTTCGGCGACCCGCTAGCCGTTTTCTTTAAGGCCTATATTTTAAGGCGCGGTTTCCTGGACGGCTTGCCGGGATTCATGGCAGCCGTCATGGGATCGGTTTCGGTTTTTTTCAAATACGCAAAGCTCTATGAACTCCAACGCGAGAACACCTAACCCGGCATTGATTTTCGCAAATAGGAGATGATCCACCCATGAAAGGCATTGTTCTGGCTGGAGGCCTCGGAACGAGGCTATACCCGCTGACGAAGGTTACAAACAAGCATTTGCTGCCGATCTATGATAGGCCGATGATCTATTATCCCATAGAAAAGATGGTCGAGGCGGGTATCCGCGACATCATGATCGTGACCGGCGGGAAGAACGCGGGGGATTTTCTGCGTCTGCTGGGCAATGGAAGGGAATTCGGACTGAATCACCTCAACTATGCTTATCAGGAAGGTGAAGGGGGCATCGCGGCGGCGTTGGCTCTGGCCGAGTTTTTCGCAGACCAGTACGCGATCTGCGTCATCCTGGGAGACAATATCGTGGAGCGCTCGATCGCGCCCTATGTTGAAAATTTTCGCCGCCAGGGATCCGGGGCCCGGATACTCCTGAAGGAGGTTCCGGATCCGCAGAGATTTGGTGTTCCGGAAATCAGGGGTAACCAGATCGTCCGAATCGATGAAAAACCGGAAAGGCCGGCTTCCAAATTCGCCGTAACCGGAATCTATATGTACGATCCGGAAGTTTTCGAGATCATAAAAACCTTGAAGCCTTCGAAACGGGGGGAACTCGAAATCACGGACGTCAATAACTCTTACATCGGCCGGGGCAAGATGCAGTACGACATTTTGGACGGCTGGTGGACGGACGCCGGGACTTTCGAGTCGCTTTTGCACGCTTCCAACCTGGTTTGCCGGAAAATGATCAGCGAGAGAGAAAAAGCTGAGGCATTGATGCCGCGGCAGGAGTGCTAGATGAAGCTATTAGTAACCGGAGGCGCCGGTTTCATCGGATCAAATTTTGTCCGCTTCATCCTGGAGAAATACCCGGATTGCCGGATTCTGAATCTCGACAAGCTCACTTATGCCGGCAATCTCGAAAATCTGTCCGGCCTGGAGAACGATCCCCGCCACAAATTCATTCAGGGAGATATATGCGACGCGGGCGCAGTCGCCCAAGTTTTCGAAAAAGGGGTGGATGCCGTCATCAACTTTGCCGCTGAATCGCATGTGGACCGCAGCATCCTCCATTCCTCTGATTTCGTCCGGACCAACATCGTGGGGACGCATACGCTGCTGGAAGTGTGCCGCCGGAAAAAAACCGGACGCTTTATCCAGATTTCCACGGACGAAGTTTATGGCAGTCTCGGCCCTTCGGGCGCATTCACGGAATTCAGCCCCATCCGGCCGAACAGCCCGTACGCGG
>JBBISO010000046.1:0-335 GCA_037441325.1 Acidobacteriota bacterium
GGCCGGAATGAACTCCCACTTTGCAACAGCCTCTTTGCTCGCTTCGGTAAAAATTCCCATAGACTTTATGACCTGCAGGCCGACAATCCGGCCTTCGTCCGAGATGTCCGCCCGAAATATCACGCTTCCCTGCCCCAACGCGTTTGGGGGATAGGCCGGCTGAAACACATATTTTGGATATGGAAGCGATGCGGGCGTTTTTGAAAGGTTTACCCTCTGGCGGGAAGAACCTGCATAAAAAAGCTCGGGCCGCCTAAAATGCACGATCACCATCTGGTCTCTGTCCTCTTCGGCGGGGAAAGACCATCGGGCCAAAGCGCTCTTGCAGGAATCCA
>JBBISO010000046.1:345-2346 GCA_037441325.1 Acidobacteriota bacterium
CCCGCCTGAAAGAATGCTTATATTTTTTACCGCCCCACCGGCGACCTTCACCAGCATAACCACCGTTCCGCCCCCCGCGGCGTTGGGCGGATATACGGGATCCACCACGGAAAGACCGCTTGAGAACAGCCAGAGAAAGACAACCGGAACCAGTCCCATAGGGAAAGCCTAACGTCGGCAGGCAATGATTTCAAGGCGGGCTAATCTCGCGCGTCCGCGCCGGCGGCCGGATCCTTTATCGGCTGGGGGGAAATCGGAGGCGCAATGCTATTTCATATCCTGCATGGCTTTCTTGATGATTTTGTCCTGCCCGATGAGGCTTCCCTTGTTTTGCGCGCGGTATAGGATGTCCAGTTGCTCTTTCGCTTTCTTTTGAAAGGGATTCTTGATCACGTAGCATCTGGCAAATGCATCCATCGCCTCGTCCATTTTTTTTTCGTTTTTGAGCACCACCGCCCTAAAGAGGTAAACCTCCGCGAATTTGGGGCGGATTTGCAGCGCGCGCTCGCTCAAGCCTCTCAGAGCGATGAAGTTTTGCTGTTTCAACAGGTTTTCAAGGTCTTGGGCGAAAAGGTTGTCGGCATAGGCTCTCAGCTGCGGATCCAGATCGGGCTTTCCTTTGTAAAACGTCACCATTAAATCCGCACGTTTAATGGGCTGAGTCACCGCCGCGATCTTTTGCAGGCTATCGTAGTCTTCCCGGTATTTTATTTCGGCTAAAGTCTCATCCTGCGCGTACGCGGCCGGGAAAGCGATCCCAAAAATCAAAACCGCCGTTAACAAGCTCCCTAAAAAATTCACGATTGCTCGCATCTGAATATTCTCCCGAGGAATGCCTATTTACAAAAGAGTGGCCGGAATGCTAAAAAGTCTCTGCACGGGCGCCTAGCTCAGCCGGTAGAGCACTGCGATCACACCGCAGGGGTCACAGGTTCGAGTCCTGTGGCGCCCACCAACTTGAACGATTCCTACATTATTAATTAGTTTCTGTCACGAAACGCATGAAAAATCGAAGTTTGAATATACTGGAGGCGAAGCCTTTGGAGTGCGCAAGCTTGCTTGCGCCTTTCACAACATAAATATAATCAATCACTTAAAGGCGGCAGCAAGCTGGCGCACTCCAAAGCGCCCTGCGGGTTCCGACCATTTATCTGCACCCGATAAATAAATCTCGCGACAGAAACTAATTATGCGCATACTGCATCCTAAGATTCGCTTCATATTTCCGAAACGATGCGCGTAGTCTGCCATGATTCCAGATCTGTTTGCAAGTATCGCCGGATTATAGATAATTGCTCATTAGGATGCTCGGAAAAGCGCAGGCCTTATGACCGTTGAAACCATTGCCCATTATGAAATCCGGGAGAAGCTCGGCGCCGGAGGCATGGGCGTTGTCTATCGCGCCCGCGATACCAAACTCGGCCGCGAAGTCGCCCTGAAACTTCTGCCCGAGAATCTGGCCGCCAATCCCGATTATTTGCGGCGGTTCCAGCGGGAAGCCCGGGCGGCTTCGGCTTTGAATCATCCCAACATCTGCACAATTTACGAAATAGGCGAGCACCAGGGACGGCATTACATTGCGATGGAAATGCTCGAAGGACAGACGCTGCGGAATCTCTTCGCCGGCAAACCCGCATCCGCCGATCAGATCATCCGCATGGCGCTGCAAATCGCCGACGCGCTCGAAGCGGCGCACGCAAAAGGGATCGTGCACCGCGATATCAAGCCTGCCAATATTTTTCTGACCCAGCGCGGCCACGTCAAGGTGCTTGATTTCGGCCTGGCAAAACTGGCCTCGGCCGGCCGCAGCCCCGCGGGACCTGAACCGCCGGCCGATTCGGAGGAACCGGTAAAAATCCCCGCCGAATATGTCAGCTCCCCGCGTGTCACGATAGGCACCCTGCCCTATATGTCTCCCGAGCAGGCGTTGGGAGAGGAACTGGATACCCGCACGGACCTGTTTTCCTTGGGATCGGTGCTTTACGAACTCGCCACCGGTAT
>JBBISO010000046.1:2356-6655 GCA_037441325.1 Acidobacteriota bacterium
AAGGGAACACCCAGCCCGTGCTGTTTCAGGAAATCCTGACCAAGACGCCGATCCCGGCCGGACAGCTCAATCCCGAGTTGCCTCCGAGACTGGAGGAGATCCTACGCAAGCTCCTGGAAAAAGACCGCGATCTGCGCTACCAGACGGCTGCTGATCTGTGCGCCGATTTTAAAAGGCTGAAAAGAGACTTGGATCTGCAGAAGAGTTTGCCGGGCAGCGCGGCCGCTGCCATCGAGCCGGGGCCAAGGGACGGAACCGGGATTCCGGCAAAGCCGCCGCAAAATCAAAAAATCCGCGCCCCGAACATCCCGCAGCACATAAGGCTTTGGCGCAGGCCCGGGTTCGCGCTGCCAGTCGCGGGAATTATTCTGGCGGCCTTAGCCATTATCCTGGCCATGGCGTATAGGAGTTCGATTTATCTGCCTTGCATCCTGGTCGGGGAATTCACCGGCGGGTCCGAGTCGGTTGACGCCCAGATGGTCGGTTTCGCGCTCAGGAGAACGCTTTCGCAATTTACCGAGATTGCCGTGGTGGACAGCCGGGAATTCAATCATTTATTAACGATGGAAAAATCCCGCAAAGCGGCCGAACGCTCACAAGAGAATCAACGCTCTCTTCTGCAGCGAATCAATCCCCGGCAAAGGGATAGCCGCAAGCCGTCGCTGATGGTTTCGGGACATGTGAGCGACTCGCTCGGCCTTCTGGAGGTCAAGCTGGATTGCTCCGCCCGCGGCAAGACCAGCGCTCTTGTCACCCGTTTTCGCGGAGTGGACGATCTGTTAAACAAGGGGATTGATTCTCTGGTTCTGCATATCCTGAAACAACACGATGCCCGTCTCGATGAGCAACTTGCGGCCAAGCCGCAGGCGGATTACCGCACGGCGGCGCAACTCCTCTCGTCCCGATGGGACGCCCTGCGCCACTATTATAGCGGCATCCGGGCGTGGGAGCGGCTCGACATGAATTCGGCCGAGAGAGAACTCAGGTCCGCTCTGGAAATCGATCCCAATTTCGCTCTGGCTCATCTGGTCCTGGGCGAGGTGCGCGTGTTCCAAAACCAGTGGGATGCCGCCCAGTCCGAAATTCTGGCCGCACGCAAACACGCCGGAGCGCTGACCGAAGTCGACCAGCTGCGGGTCGAAGCATTTCTTGCCCGCGTCTTCGGCAAGCCCTTTGAGGAAAGAGTCTATCTGCAGAAGTTGATCGGACTGCAGCCGTATAAGCGAGAGTATCTTTACGAACTGGCGGAATCATATTTCCATACGGCGGACGTCGAAGAAGCCATCAGCAAGTATCAGGATGCCTTGAGCCTCGATAGCCGTTACGCTTTGGCATACAACCACCTGGCCTATTGCTACACGTGGAAAGGCGATCATGCCAAGGCTCTCGAAACCTGCCGCCGCTATTTGGAACTCGACGGTTCGGCCAACGCGTACGACAGCCTGGGAGACGCCTATATGCAGGCAGGCGATTACGCCCAAGCCGCCGAAATGAAAACCAAGGCCATCCAGATGGATCCTCAGATGTCATACGCCATCCGCAATCTGGCATTCATCGAAATGATGTGCGGCCGCAATCGCGCCGCCGAGGAAAGGCTCCAGTCGTTTCTCGCCGCCGCCAACAACAGATCGCAGGAAGCGCAATACTACGCCGCACGAGCCTTCCTTAATTACCGTAAAGGAGAGCTGAAAGCCGCATTGAACATGTGCGCCCGGGGTTTGAAGCTTGTGGGCGCGGTCCAGTATGACGCCCCCCACGACGAGCTGATCTGGATGGCCGGGTTGATCGAACTCGAACGCCGCAATCTGCCCGCCGGGCGCCGGGCGCTGCGGCAGCTGCGCGATATCCTCGATTCGAATTCCATCAACGCCATGAATTACAAGCCGGCGTATAAATATTGGCTCCATCTTCACGCCGCGATTCTGGCGGCGGAAGGGAAAAACCGGGAAGCGGCAGCCGCCATCAACGACCTGAATTGGATAAAAACCAAGCTCGGGTATTGGAGCACGCCTTTTGACCGGGCTTTCTTTCTGGATGCCATGGGACAGATTTATGAAAAAATGAAACAGCCCGGGGAAGCGGAACAGGCGTACCGGGATGCCCTGTCCTATAATCCTAATTTTGCTTTCGCGCGTTTCCATCTCGCGCGCCTCCTGAAAAACAAGGGCGCCGCCTCCGAGGCCCGGCGTGAATTGGAGGATTTTCTGACGGCATGGCAGGATGCTGATACGGACAGTATCGAGCTTGTCGAAGCCCGGCGGCTCATGAAGAGTTTTTAACAAATGGAGGCCTATGATCCGCGGCGTGCTGTTTGACCTTGACGGCGTAATCGTCAACACCCTGCACTACCATTATTTGGCCTGGAAGCATATGTTCCATCAGCTCGGCGGCGACGTCAGCGAAAATACCGTTCTTTTGCATGAAGGAAGAAATTCGCGCGAGATCCTGCCTATACTTATGCGCGAATCCGGCGTCCAGATTCTGCCCGAACGGCAAGCCGCTTTTATTGAGGAAAAACGCGCCTATTACCGGAGCATCGCGCGCGTCGAACAATACGCAAACGCGCTGGATGTCATCAACGCGCTTAAGGAGCGCGGATTCAAAATCGCGCTTGTGACCGCCTGCGCCCTGACAAACATGCGGCATTCCCTTGACGAGGCGCAACAAGCTCACTTCGATTTTATCATCACCGGGGACGAGGTCGCCCGCGCCAAACCGTTCCCCGATCCCTACCTGGCGGCCGCGAGCCGTCTCGATTTGCGGCCCGAAGAGTGCCTGGTCGTGGAAAACGCTCCGCTCGGGATTGAATCCGCCAGGAATGCCGGGATGTATTGCGTCGCCATCGAGACAACCCTGGGGAAGGAATATCTCGGCGCCGCGGATTGCATCCTGCAGAACATCCGCGAACTCCTCGACCTTCCCATCCTGAACCGTCCATGAGCGCAGAAAATGCTTCCGATGCGCGCGGGTCTCCAGAGCCGTCCTCACAGGGCTTAGGCCATTTCCAGGATCTTGGCGACCAGCTTCTCCACGCCTTCGCCCACTTCCTTTATGCTTTGCGCCAGCATATAGCAGGGCGTCGTCACTATGCGATTCTTGTCGTCCACCACGATCTCATCCACTTTTGCGCTCTTATGTCTGGCTCCCATTTCTTCCATCGCTGCCGCCGTTCCCGGATCGGTGCCGATGGTAAGCTCCACCGAAAACTCCTTCCCGAACAAACGGGCAATCAGGGCCGGCGCGATGCAGAGCGCGCCGATCGGCTTTTTCTGCGCATGAAGCTCCCGCAGCAACCTGGCCACATCCTTGTCGACCATGCAATCGGGTCCATCTTTCGCGAACGTGCAGAGGTTTTTCGCGGAGCCGAATCCGCCGGGGATGATGATACTGTCCAGGTCATCCGCCTTGACCGCTTTGACATCGCGAATATTCCCTCTCGCAATGCGGGCGGCTTCGACCAGAGCGTTGCGATTTTCCGCCATGGGTTTTTCGGTGATATGGTCGACGACATCGAACAGATCCTTATTGGGCGCCATGCAGACACTCTCGGCGCCGTGCTTGTCGAGAAAATAGAGCGTCAGCGTCGCTTCGTGAATTTCACTGCCGTCCTTGACGCCGCAGCCGGCCAATAGAACTCCGATTTTTTTCTTTGCCATAGCTTCTCCTTGGGGTCTGCCGTGAATTTAAACAAAAAGCCGCGGCGGATTCCATAGATTCGATTCGCCAAATCTCGAAGCAAAGGCTTTCGGCTCCTTGCTTCTTCACACGCGGGGTCTATAATTACAGGTTTTGTTTATGAATCGCGCTATTGGCGGAAATTTCAGGCGCTTTAAATGGATAAGAAATTCGGCAGAGATCTGACGGTTGGGAGCATACCCCGGCACCTTTTATCTTTTTCAATTCCGATGCTGGCGGGGAACGCGCTGCAGAGCGGCTACAGCATCATCAATATGATCTGGGTCGGCAACATCGTGGGCGAAAACGGGCTGGGCGCGACCGCGATCAGCTTTCCGATCATGTTCATCCTGATCGGGTTGGGCGCCGGAGCGACAATGGCCACCTCGGTGCTGGTCGCTCAGTATTACGGGGCCAAGAATTACGAAAGGATTAAGAGGGTCATTGACAATTCGGTCTCCATCTGCATCGTGCTCAGCCTGGTGCTGACCGCGCTTGGGATCGCATTCAGCGGTTTCCTGTTGCGGCTGATGGATACTCCCGCGGAGGTCTTTCCCATGGCCTCCAGCTATCTAAAAATCTCGCTGGCCGGCGTCATTTTGCTCTACCTCATGTTCACCATAG
>JBBISO010000046.1:6665-14198 GCA_037441325.1 Acidobacteriota bacterium
TCGTCCTCGTCGACGTCGCCAACCCGTTCTTCTCCTCGATCCTGCGCGGCATCGGAGACACGGTAACGCCCCTTTTGTTCATGGGAGTTGGAGTTGTCATCAACGGGTTCCTGGACCCGCTGATGATCATGGGGATCGGGCCTTTTCCCAGAATGGGGCTAAACGGCGCGGCGTTGGCTTCGGTGATATCGCAAGGCTTCGGCTTGGCCTTGGCCCTGGTCTATTTGCGGCGCAAGAATCACGTTATTGCGGTTAATTTCCGCAAATTGACCTTCGACCAACACATCACCCGGCTGATCTTCAGGATCGGCTTCCCCTCAATGATTCAGCAGTCCCTTGTCTCCATCGGGCAGGCTTTTGTCACGACCTATGTAAACTTTTTTGGCGCTTCGGCAATTGCGGCCTTCGGCGCGGCGGGAAGAATCGACATGGTGGCCACGATGCCCGCCATCGCCATCGGCATGGCGGCGACGGCTCTTACCGGGCAGAATCTGGGGGCGAAAAAGCCGGAGCGGGTCAAAGAAATATTCAAATGGGCGCTGTTGATGGGAACGGCGATTTCGGGTTTTGTGGCCATTTTAGCGGCAAGCTTCCCGCGCCTGATTCTGTCGATGTTTATTCACCACGAACCGGTTCTCCAAATCGGGATCCTGTATTTGCGGATCGTTGCGCCTTGCTATTTCCTATATGCTTTGATGTTCGTCTCTGCCGGGATTGTGAACGGAGCGGGTCAGACCCTGGTGACCATGGTATTCAGCCTTTTTTCACTCTGGGTTGTTCGCGTGCCGCTGGCCTGGTTTCTGTCCCAACATACGCGCCTGGGCATGACGGGTATTTGGATCGCGATGGCGGCGGGATTCGTGGTTACATCCGTGATCAGCTATTTGTACTATGCCTCCGGCCGGTGGAAAAAAACCGCAGTAAAAATTCAGGCTCCCATAGAAGACCTCGCCGGCGCAGCAATCGAGGCATGAAGCATCACGCTTCGTAGGTGCGGCGGGTCTCCAGAGGCCGTCTCAAAACTTGCAGATTTGCTGGTTTTTGATGAAAACCGCATGGTAAGGCAAACCCTTTGGAATGCGCAAGTTTGCTTGCGCCTTTGGCGATGTTAAGATTATCAAGCCCTTGAAGGCGGCAGCAAGCTTCCGCACTCCAGAGAAACCAGCTTCGCAATTCCTGGGAAATTGCAGCTTTGAGACAACCCCTGCAGACACACCCAGGACGGCTCGGGAGAGCCGTCCTCACAGTTGTTTTCTATAACTTTTATATCTATAGCCAAACAGAGGCGCGCACACTGCTAAAACCAGGATGGCGGCGAATTGGGACACAGACAGAACTCCGCCGAAAACGAATCCGCGATCGGCGTCTCCCCGCAGATATTCCAGCAAAAAGCGCGCCGCCGCGTAAAGCATCGAATATGCCAAGATAACCTCTCCATCGAAGCGCTTGCGCCGCGCCAACCGCACCAGGAAGAAAAACAAAACAAAGCAAGTCAACGATTCATACAATTGCACCGGATGCAGCGGAATTCCGAGCGGCGTTCCGCCGATTTCCACAGCCTCCGGATCGCGGAATATGACCGCCCAAGGCAGGTCTGTGGGCTTGCCGTAGTCGTCGCCGGCCATGAAGCATCCGATGCGGCCGATTCCCTGTCCCAGAGCGATTGCGGGCCCGCAAATATCCGCCATGCGCCATCGGGGCATGTCGGGATGCCGCGCGAAAAACAGGCCCGAGGCAATCAAAGCGCCGAAGAAGCCGCCGTAAAAATCCCCGGCGCTCTGCAGCGTCGCCAGGGACCACAGGTCGGAAGGATCCGCCAGATAATACGGCAGCGATCGCGCCACCATCATGATTTTCGCGCCGAGGATGGCGCCGATTATGGCCCACAGGCCGAGGCCGGCGGCCCGATCGCCGTCCAGACCTGCGCGCCGCGCGCCGCGAAGCATCCACCACAAGGCCGCAAGAAATGCTAGGGCGAGGATGACGCCAAAGGTATGCAGCACAAAATATGGGGTGGTGAGCAAGCGTGGGCACATAAGTCGCGAAAAGAATATGTGCGGATGGATCTCCAGATCCGTCCCCTGCCTATTTTATTTCAACACCCTGCTGCCCATAGATGCTGCGCCATCCGCCGTTCAGGCCGGGCTCCAGGATCTGCAATTCCCTCTTCGTCTCGTCGGGGCCGGTAAATGTGAGGTCTTCCACCATGCGGCGGACCGGCCTCAGACCTTCGTTGGGGGCGGCTGGACCGGGCTTTTCGAGTAGCTCGGTTGTTTGCTGCCGTCCATCTTTCGCCGGGCTTTGAATGACGGTTATCCGGCTACCGAGCCGGAACTTGCCGTCAATATTCGGCATGTAGGTTTCCGATTGCCACTGTCTCCGGCCTGAAGCATCTTTCCATTCCGCCACTCTGATTTGCTGCGTCAGAGAAAGCCGGTTGTTGACATCATACTCATACACCTGTTCTTCGGTCCTGGTCTGATCTTTGCCCAGACTGTTTTGGCTTACCCGGCGCTCGGCTGCGGTCCATGTCCCGCCAAGTCCGGGCACATACCGGATACGGTCGATTTCGACAACGGCTTCTCCTTTGCGCCTTTCGGTCTGCTGAATCCGTTCTTTTTCGACAAGAGAATTATCCATCCCCGGCAAGAGAATGGTTCTTTTGATCTGAAACGTATCCGCTCCTGATGGAACCACTTCCTGGATTTCCTGCTGCACCGGGGTGAAACGGCCGTTTGCATCTCTTCTTGATGTTGTGCGCATTGCTCGGACGCGGTCCCCGGGCAGTTTCCTAATTTCTTCTATCACCGTCTCGATCAACCGGCGCTCTCCGCCTAATGACACACTGAACACTCGGCGCGTGACGCGCGTAGTCTGAGCGTCGATCTTGATTTCTTCCTGTTCAATCTCGGCAGGCGGACTATCTTTGACCTGAAGCGATAAGGGCTGCAACTGATGGGTTCCAAATATTATGCCGGAGGTCTCTCCGGCGGCGGCTAACCACTGAAAAGGCTCTTGTTCCTTGGTTTGGCCGGCGCCAATAGCCGGGGCCGACAAACATAAAATGCAAATACTGAACAAAATCTTGAAGAATCGGCGTTGCATTGCCAAGCCTCCTTCCGTACGGGCGATTCTCCGGAATTGTTTTAAAAACACCGTTTTGCTAACTCAAAACCTCCACGATCGCAGAACGTTCCATCGCGGCAATCCGAGTGTCAAATGTCAGAAGCCGAGCTCCGCTTGCGCGCGCCAGTGTTATCAGATATGCATCCGTAACCTGTCGGCTGCTCAGGATTTCCTTCCATGCGCCGGAGAAGGGCGGCGATATGGGCGACGGGAGCATGTCCAAATAAACATGCATGCGATCTTTTGCCATAGCGGCGAGCAAATTTGCGGCCTCTGCGGGAGTTTTGGCAACACCCACGGCGGCGGCCTTGGAGGATATGCGGATAAATCCCAGCTCCGTCAGGGCACAGGTTGCCCATCTGTCGCCATTTGATTCCATCCTGCGGACGGCGGCGGCATGAAACTGATGGTTCGGCCAGGCAAGCGCCAGCAAAACGTTAATGTCCAGCAGGAGGAGATCAGAAGAACCCTTCTTCATCAATTATTTCCTGGATGCGGGAAGCCGGGATAATCGGCGCGTCCGGAGGCACTTCGAAGACCGGCAGTCTTGATTTACCGCTCCGGCCCATTCGCCCGCGCGACTTCAATCCTCTGCGCGCAAGCTCCGAGAGAATCTTTCCGAGCCGCCGTCCGGTTGAGCGGGAAAGATGCACGGCCGCTTCATAAACGTCTTTGTCAAGCGTTACGGTAGTCCGCATAGCATGAATATTGATACGCTGATACGCCGGTGTCAATGTATCCTTAAACCGTTTTATTTTATGCGATTTCCAACGCGGCCGGGCGGATCAGGATAATCTCGAAAAGGTCATAGCCTGGAACGGGCCCGCGGCAGTGGGTTTTTTCGGCGCTATGATATACAGGTTTTCCAGAGCATCTTCCACAAGCTCGGGCGTCAGGCGCGGCTCTTTTCCCTGGTACCGGCAGGATGCAATCGCATGTTCCACGATAAAAACAGGATGGAAACCGGCGCATGGCAGCCCGGTGCGCGGGTAAAAATCCTCCAGGAGATGCCCGAGGATCTCATCCGGCAACTCCAGCCGGTATTGCCGGCAGACGCGCTGGAAAATGGTGATGTACTCCGGTATGGTGGGCGGTTCGACGCGGAGCTTATATTTCACCCGCCTGAGCAGCCCCGGGTCCAATAGATTTTCCGGCGGCAAGTTGGTGGAAAAGATGACCAGTTCGTCGAACGGAACATCGAATTTCTTGCCGGTGTGAATCGTGAGGTAATCGACTCTTTTTTCAAGCGGAATAATCCAGCGGTTCAGCAGATCTTTGGGCTGCACCAGTTGGCGGCCGAAATCGTCGATGATGAACACGCCGCCGATTGCCTTCACCTGGGGAGGCGCCTCGTAAAACTTGGAGGTCTCGTCATAATCGAGATCCAGCATCTCCAGGGTGAGTTCGCCTCCCGTAATGACCACCGGGCGCCGGCATTTCACCCACCGCGGGTCGGCGCGTTTTCGCAGAAGGTTTGTGTGATCTTGATGATCTTCCTTGGGAAGCTGAATTCCCTCGTGAACGGTCGGGTCGAATACACGAATGACCTGTCCGTCCACCTCGATGCAATGAGGAACATAAACGGGCTGCCGATACGCCCGCCCGATGGCCTCGCTGATGGAGGTTTTGCCGTTCCCGGGAGGGCCGTAGATGAGAATGGACCGCCCGGAATTCACCGCGGGCCCGAGCTTTCGGATGATACTTGCCGGCAGCGTCAGGTGCGACAGACACCGCGTCAAATCCTCCAGGGAGATTTTTTCGCAGCTCAGGCTCTGCTTCTTAATCTGATCCTGATATTGCTGCAGTGGGACCGGCGCTGGGCCGACATACTCGCACTGGCGGACAGCTTCGACCGCCAGTTCCTTGGCTGCCTGGGCCAGCGCGACGCGCATCACGCGGGAATCCGAACCGTTGAAGCCGCGGATTTCAATGAATCCCTGTTGCTTCAATCTGGCCAGCAGATCGTCCACTATTCCCTGGCTGAGCTTCATCTGGGCGGCAATATCGACGTTGGTTTCAAGCCCCAGAATATGGATAGTTTTGAAAAGAAGGGCGCTGACAAATTTGAGGTTTAATCCGGCCTCTTCCAGCTTTGTCGGCATCTGAGGAAAGTCCGCCGCATGCTCCAGGGGACGCAGGTACTCTTCTATAGCAGGCAAGTTTCCCGGATGTAAAGCCATCGCGAGTACTCATCGGCCGCCGGCATAAAATTGTTCAGTTTAATCTCACGCGTGTCGTGGAACGGCTCTGCGGAGCCGTCCCCTTGGACTGCGGCAGCTTGCTGCCGCCTTCCAGCGCTTGATAATCTTCACACGGCAAAAGGCGCAAGCAAGCTTGCGCACTCCAAAGGCTCCGCCTAATAAATAGCATGGTTAGGATTTAAGACGCAGTTCGCGGCAGGAATTAATTGCTTTCTCGTGGGACGGCTCTCCGGAGACCCGCCGCACACGAAATAAAACTTGCCCGCAACCTTTGTAAAGGCGATTGTGGTATTATCTCTACGCCCATGGGGTGGATCTGCCGATAATTATCGGCGCTTTTCGGTCTTGCCGTGCGGCTCTCCACTGGTTGCCTCGACGGGTCGTAACGAGCGCGGTTTTTCATTGACGTTCGAAACAGAATGATTCGAATTTTCAAGAAGGATCCCACATTGCGCCTGCGAGCCACAAGGTATTACCTTGTGGCCGTTCTGGCGTGCGTCCTGCTGCTGTTTTCTTTCAACATTATCTCGCTCCACGAACAACATGAAAAAGTCCGGGAGCTGTCCTCCTCCAATCTTGAATTTGCGGGAGAACAAATTGCGGAGGATCTTGAACGCCGGATCAGCTTCCTGGCCGCCGACTGTCTCAGCCGGGCCGCGGTTTATAGCCTCAGCCGGCAATCGGCACATGACCCATCCCTGGAAACCGTCGGCTCACTTCGAAGCAGGTTCGAAGAACTGAAGCGAAAGCACCGGATCGCGCAGCATTTCTTTGTTTATGAGGGAAACCGCCTCGCATTTCCGCGGACGTCGATCCCCAAGCCGCGCACGATACAAGCGCTTTTTCCTCAAAATGCGGCGGCCGAATACAGCGTTTTCCAAGACCTTTTAAGAAAAGGAGAGGACTGGGAAATCCGCCTGCGCCGCCCGGCCGCGGCCGTCGATTTCTATAGCCGGGCCACGAAATTAGCAGTTTCCGACCGCTTGAAAGCGGCCGCACTATTCCGCAAAGCTCGGGCTCTCGAAAAGGCTGAAGAACTGGAATCGGCCGTTCAATCTTACCGGGCGCTTATAGACCGGTACGGGGACCAGTATGACGAATCCGAAACTCCTTATACCCTTGTCCTGGCCCTGGCGCCGGAAGAGATTACGCGCCGGCTTTTCACTTCGGAAGAAGATTCGTTGAAAAGGGTCTACCGGGACCTGCTTGCCGGCCGTTGGGAACTTGCCGCCCGCCAGGCGGAGCTTTATCTGGGAAAACTGGAGAAGCGGTTGCGCCTGAGCGCGAGCGCCCGCAGCGCGTCGGATTTCTGGGACCATCTGCAACTGGCAACGGCTCTTGAACGGCAAAAGCCGGCCGGCCACACACCAAAGCCTCATGAAATAGCTCCCCGGGCCTTCATGCACGGCAATAAGACCTACCAGACCTTCCAGACTTGGATACCTCGGGAAGCAGGTCCGGATCTTACGGTGGGCTTTGCCGTCTCCATACCGTGGATCAACCAAAACCTGTTGCCCGAATATGCCGGCAATTCAAGATACGGCAATATCAGTGCGGTTTCTCTGGTCGGAGAAGCACAGCCGGGAGGAAAAGCAGTTTCCCATGAGGACATTTGCATCTCGTTTCCGACGCTTCTTCCCTTCTGGCAGTTGCAGATATGCAGCCAAAAAGCCAATCTCAGCAAGCTGGCTGCCAGCCGGGAAATGTGGGTTACCGGCTTCGCAATCTTCATGTTTCTCTGCGTCTTCGGAATTGTTCTTTATCTGCTGATCCGCGTTTCCGGGGACATACGCTGGTTCCGGCAGCGGGCGGAATTCGTCAGCGGCGTTTCCCACGAATTCAAGACCCCTCTAAGTCTGATCCGCCTATACAGCGAAACGCTCTCAAACGACGGGGACGATTTCTCGCCCGAGGAGCGAAAGAACTATCTGCGGATCATCGCCCGGGAAGGGGAGCGCATGAGCCACCTCATCGGCAACGTGCTCAACTTTTCCAGGATCGAACAGGGTCTCACCAGGCATGAATTGAAGGAAGGCGATCTTGCGACGGTGGTTTCCCAGACGGTGGCCGATTACTCGGAATACCTGGTGTGGCGCGGATTCACCGTCAAAACCTCAATCTGGCCCCATCTGCCGCCAGTAATATTCAATGCCGAACAAGTTTCCCAGGTGATTCTGAATCTGCTGGATAACGCCCGAAAATATTC
>JBBISO010000047.1:0-13786 GCA_037441325.1 Acidobacteriota bacterium
TCTAAACGCCCCTCCGGGGCTTGCTTAAAAAACCGGTTTCGCGACAGAAACTAATCTAACAAAATTAAGGGTATTACAAAACAATTGTTGTTCACTTCGGCCGCTGAACCCGGTGCAGAGGTCATTTTGCCCTGAACCGACTGCTTTGTTTCGAACTTATCTTAATCTAGTGTACAATGACGGCGCGTATGCTGCCGATCGGCGAGGAATCCGGCCTGAGTGAAATCAAAAAGGAGAGCCGCCAATGGAATATGAATATGCTTTTGAGATAGCCACTTCCGCCATTCGATTTGGGCCGGGGGTAACGCGGGAAATCGGAATGGATTTGGCGCAGCTTAACGTACGGCGCGCGATGGTCGTCACCGACCCGTACCTGGCCACACTCCCGCCTGTGGCAGTGGTGCTGGAATCTTTGAAAAAGGAGAAGGTGCCGTTTGAGCTGTATGATCGGGTGGTGGTAGAGCCGACCGATGTTTCTTTGCGGGAGGCGATTTCCTTTGCTCTGCAAGGGGATTTCGACGCTTTTGTGGCGGTCGGCGGGGGATCATCGATGGATACGGCCAAGGCGGCCAATCTCTATTCGACCTACCCGGCTGATTTTCTGGATTATGTCAATGCCCCCATCGGAAAAGCCCGGCCTGTGCCCGGCCCTCTCAAGCCGCTCTATGCGGTGCCCACTACGGCCGGCACCGGAAGCGAAACCACCGGTGTGGTGATTTTCGACATGATAGAGCTGCGCGCGAAGACGGGTATCGCCCACCGCAATCTCAAGCCCACTCTCGGTCTGATAGACCCGGAGAACACCCGGACAATGCCGGCCATGGTGGCTGCTTCCACAGGCTTTGACGTTCTGGTACACGCTCTGGAGTCGTTCACCAACCTGCCTTATAACCGCAGGGAGCGACCTTCTCACCCCATTCTCCGCCCGGCCTATCAGGGTCGCAATCCGATCAGCGATCTGTGGGCGGCAGAAGTTATTCGCACGGCGGCTCAATACCTCCCCCAGGCGGTAGAAAATCCGGATGATGATGAGGCCAGAGCAAGAATGATACTGGCGGCCGCCTATGCCGGAGTCGGGTTCGGGAATGCAGGCTTACATTTGCCCCATGGAATGTCGTACCCTGTTTCGGGAATGGTCCGTGATTACCATGCTCCCGGATACCCGGTCAAGGAGCCCTTGATCCCTCATGGAATTGCCGTCGTGCTCAATGGCCCGGCGGCATTCCGCTTTACCGGCCCCGGATGCCCGGAGCGTCACCTGCAGGCGGCTGAGTTCATGGGCGCGGATATTACGAGGGCCAAGCCGGCGGATGCAGGCGATATACTCGCGGATCAGCTCATTAAATACATGCAGCGTTTGAAGGTCCCAAACGGACTCAGGGCAGTCGGCTACACCCGCGATGATATACCGGCGCTTGTGGAGGGAACCTTGCCGCAACACCGTGTCATCAAGTTATCGCCGATACCGGCCGGCAGAGAGGAGCTGGCGCGGCTGTTCGAAAATTCCATGGTCCTGTGGTGATGCCCTAGAAAATGCCGGCCCGAATTTCTTACGTCCCTGTTGCTCCGCATCCAGCCATGACTATGACCACGGGGTTGCATTCCCTGTGAGGACGGCTCTCCAGCAGCCGTCCCCGGGCGGGTCTGGAGACTCGCCATATAAGGCTTTATGAGGAATATGCGTTAAGATTTTAGCCGCAACGTTGCCAACCACTTCCGTTCGATGCCGTTCGCTTTGATAATGCCCTCGGCCACCTTTCCGTTAACCCTGCCTATATATTCGGCTTCCCCCGTGGCAAAGCGGATTTCGTCGCCCTCCAGTTTCGCATCTTTTATGGGCCGTTCCTTTCCGTTCACCTTCAAAGTTCCTTTCAGACTTTGAAAATTCTGAGTAAGCTTGAGCTCGGCTTTCCCGGAATCGATGAGCCACGTCCAGACGCCTTCTACTTTCGCCGGAACAATCCATAAGTAGGCCGTCCGGCCTTCCATTTCCACGGTTTGATCCGGGGCCCACTCCCCCATGGTGAAGGCGTGCGAAACCACCCGGGTGCCCGGCTTCAGATCCAGAATTATGGGGCGCAAACTCAGGTTTAAATGCGGAAGGAGGTACATGGTGATTACAGTAGCCTTGCTGAAATCGCTTTCAAAAAGGTCCCCGTTCACAAAACTCGCTTTGTTCGAGACCCCTGCTTTATCCGCGTTTCTCCGGGAGAGCGCCACCATATCGGCATTATATTCAATGCCTACAGCGGGAACTCCTCGCTTAGCAGCGGCAATTACAATTCGTCCGTCGCCCGAACCCAAGTCAACCAGATAATCTTTTGGGGAAATTTTGGCCATGTCCAGCATAGCTTCAACAAGGAATTCCGGCGTCGGGACCCAGACGACATCTTTGCCTTCCTGTCCGATGCTGGGCTCATATTCCTGTGCACCGGCAAATTGAGCGGCGGCGGTGATAGAAAACACTAGAAGCAAGCAAATCGCGCGCTTGGTCATATTCATATATGCTTCTCCGGCAATTTATGATGGTTAGCTGTTAGTTGGGCCGTCGGCAGCCCCCAGTCAGAATTGCGTTCATGATTACCAAGGAGTGCATTTTACGGCAAAAGCCCGGCCAAATCTCCTCAAATTTATGTTCCGCAACAGCCAATGAATTTAGCTCTCGTCCGTCGCGAAAGTGGCAAGCGTTGACGATTTGTTAAGAACGGAATGCGCGAACGAGCGGCGAAGCCCTTGGAATGCACAAGATTGGCTTGCACCCTCGGTGCAAGGACATGAATACCAAGTATTTGAGGTGATCTAAAAACCCTATGCGCTAAAAAAGCAAACCGCAAAGACCAAGAAAAAGACATGCTTTGAGAAGGTGTTGGAGGTCTTCCCGGTTGGAGGGAGCATCCCAAAAAATGGGTAGGAAACACCCTCTGGACCGGCGTATCTGAAAGCATAGGCATTAGAAGTGGTTCCCAAATCACCTAAGTATTTGAGTGATCGTTAACGATGGCAGCAAGCTGCCGCATTCGCAGGCGCCCCGCTACATAACCTTGAGAAATTTTGTTCCCTTTGTCCCTTGACCCATTAGCCCCTGACTCCTATAGTGAGTTATGACCTATAACCGACGCAAGCTCTTAAAGGAACTTGACGCGCTTGTCACCAAGGCGCCCTCCATCCGATTGTCAGATATCGCCCGCACACTCGGAGTCGATCGCCACACAATTGAAAACGCAATGCGTGCAACGCGAAAGATCTCTTTTCGAGAATACAAGCGCAGGGAGCTTTTAAACATGGCGCGGCTAATGCTGGATAAGCCGGATCTATCGGTGAAGGAGGTGGGAATCAGACTTGGATACTCTTCCGCCGCTTCATTTTCGCGGTTTGTCCGGCAAGCGACAGGCAGGAGCCCAAGCCAGTTGCGAAAGGAAGGCTATTAGCTTATTCCAACGCTACGCCTCCAAGCCGGCCGGCCTACATAAAATAATAAATAATGCTCCGTGAGGACGGGTCTCCAGACCCGCCCGCACGGCGTTTTTAGGCCATGGTATCCGGGATTTGCCTTAATTCCGCCACAAATGCATCATATTTCTCCAAAATGATAATCAAAAACAATTGCCTTTGTTTTACGGTGCGGCTTTAATAATGTATAGTAGAGTCAAATGGTTGAATGCTCTGAACCTTGTGCCTGCAAAGAAGGGGCGGGACCAGGGGTGCACCTGCTAAATCTCGCGATCGGGGGGGTGTTCAACGTTCTAAAAGCCCAGCTGCTTTTTTGCAGCTGAAACGAGAAAGACGGGAATTTCCGGTAAGCGGGAAGAATGGCTGCTTTACTTGTATCGGCGTTGAGCTGCCATCCGGAGGAGAGGAGATGATTCGCCTGCATGAATCCGGGGCGGGAATTCTCTTCCCGGGCGGCTGGCGAATGCGGATCAAATGTGATGCAAAACCGCCGTTTACCTGGCGAACGGGAAATACAGCAACAACCAAATTTAGAATGAGGAGAAAGCATGACTCTTAAAAAACTTCTACCGGGAGCCTCTGTGCTCATTTTGCTCCTTTTCTCGGTCCAGGCATTCGGCCAAGCCGATGCTGCACTGAGCGGAAACGTTACTGATGCCACCGGTGGCGTTCTGCCTGGAGCAACCGTTACAGCAACAAACGACGCGACCGGAATTAGCAGTTCTGCTGTTACCAATTCCGCCGGAATTTACAGTTTCCCCAGCCTGCAGACCGGCACGTATACCGTAAAGATAGAACTAACCGGTTTCCAGACGACGACTTTTCGGGATGTCCTGTTACGAAGCGGCGCTCAGCTCCGTATGAATGCCACTTTGGAACTGCGCAAATTGGAGGAGTCGGTCGAAGTCTCCGTTAGGGGCGCCGATGTACTACTGGAAAGAAGTTCTTCCGTCGGCTTGGTGCTTCCTGAACAGAGCGTAGCCAATCTGCCTTTGGTCAACAACAACGTGCTCGATCTGATCAAAGTGATGGGCGGCTACATCCCGACAGAAGGGAATCCGGTATTCGGTACTGCCGACAATGTAATGGCCGGCGTGCCGGTTGCGAATGTCAACCTTCAGGTTGAGGGCGTTACCGTGAATCCGGTGCGTTATATGTCCGGCCTGCAAGCGCCTTTACGCCTCAACAACGAACTGGTCAGCGAATTCAGGGTAGTGCTTGCGACGGTCGATGCTGAAACCGGGCGCGGCGCCGGACAGGTGCAGATCCTGACCAAATCGGGAGCCAATGCTTATCATGGATCCTTGGTGTGGAACGTTCAGAATTCGGCAACGGATTCCAGAGAATACGTTTTCAATCGTCTGGGGACTCAGCCCGATTGGAGAAATATGAATGAGTATTCGATAAGCCTGAGCGGACCGATTAAAAAGAACAAGACATTTTTCTTTGTCCTTTGGAATGGCCAGACCGCGATGCTGAAGCAGACCACGAATCCGGTCGTTCTCACTCCGTGCGCGCGCAAAGGGATTTTCCGGTATTTTGACGGTTGGGGGAACGCAAACACCCAGACTTCCATCACCACCACGGGTGCAACCCCGACAAGGCCGGTGGTGGATGCCAGCGGCAATCCGTTAACGCCGCCGACAACTCCTGCAGGCGCTCCTTTCACAGGAGCCCTTCGTCACTACAGCGTATTCGGCCCCCTTCTGAGAACCATCACAACGAATGACTGTTCCGAAGTTGCCGTTGATGCGGCAACGGGTGCACCCACTTCAGCGTGGGTGGATTACAGCCGGCCATGGCATACGACGGCCGGCCAATACCGGCCGGATACGTCCGGATACATCCAACGTTTCTCCGCGCTCATGCCCCTCCCGAACAATTACGACGTGGGGGAGGGCCTGAACACTGCCGGGCACAGGTGGCTTCGGCGGCTCAATGGAGGGGACAATGTTTTTGGACTAGGGGAGGATCAATATCGAAAGCAAATCACGGTCAAAATCGACCACAACCTCAGCGACCGTCACAGACTCAGCGGCAGCTATTCATGGGAAGATTCTACCGCTGACGACAGCTTCTCTCATTGGCCTTACGGCCTCGGATATGGAGGCTGGATACAACGAAAACCCAATTTGGTATCGGTCAGGTTTACTTCCACGCTAAGGCCCACTCTCCTCAATGAATTCAGCTTCGGAATGTCACGCGACAGGACATTAACCTACGATGCGCTATTCAACGCCCGGGACGGAGAGGCAATGAGGAAGATATTGATGGATCTTCTTCCCACGGATACCTGGAGCAACTGGAAGGGACTTGTTGTCCACGGAAATCCGGGAAGAAGCGCCGCCGGTTTCCATACAGATACTATTACTGATGGTAAAGGCGGGCTCGGCTACAACGCGAGCAATCCGTTCGGCAGCCGGGGGAATTTGCCCGTTATGTTCGGCGGCAAGGATCCGAGATGGGTATACGGAAACACCCTTACTTGGATGAGGGGCAGGCACTCGTTCAAGATGGGTGGCGAACTGCGCATGTCAAAATCGGCGCAGGAGCGCGTGGGCACCGGGCGGTTCTTTAACGATGCCAACGTTTTTCCGTCAGCTGTCGGCGGCAACACCGATTTCGCGGCCATATCGGGAATCAACGCCACCAACATGCCGGGACTGATCGGCACCGGCACAATGTTTGGTTCGTCAAACCTGCGGAACATGGAAGGCCTTCTGACTTACATGTCCGGGGCGCTGCGCGAGGTGCGCCAATACGTTTTTGTTAACGACGCCAAGGCAATGACTTGGAGCGATTACGCAAAAGGCGATGATAGACAGCTGTTCGACATCCGCATGAAGGAATTCAGCCTGTTCTTCAAGGACGACTGGAAAGTAAATGACAGTCTGACCCTCAACCTCGGCCTGCGCTATGAATGGTATGGCGTGCCGTTTCTCCAATCGGGCATGGCGGTCTCGCTCCAAGGAGGCACCACTTCCATATTCGGAGTTTCGGGACGAGACTTCGACGCCTTTTGGAATCCCGGAATACGCGCCGCTGAAACAAAGCAAATATTCGTCGGCCCGAACTCGCCGAATCCCGACATGCAGGTTTTCAATGACGACTGGAATAACTTCGGTCCCGCGGTCGGCTTTGCGTGGCAGCTTCCCTGGTTCGGGAAGGGCAAGACCACCCTGCGCGGCGGGTATCAGCTAAACTATTTGCAGATCACACGCGCGGATGGCTTCTCGGGTGTAATTGCCAACACGATCGGCACCAGCTATACAAATGTTTATCAGGGAGACGCCACTCGACCCTATTTGGACTTCGCATCGCTGAAAGACATCCTTCCGATACCCGTACCCACAGGTGCCGTGCCTCTGCGGCCGATCAGCATCCGTGATCGAACCCAGCCTTACACGGTGTACGACCAGAACTTGAGGAACCCATACACCCAGAGCCTGACATTGGCTCTGGTACGCAACATCGGATCAAACCTCACCGTGGATGTGCGCTACATCGGCACACTGAGCAGAAAGGGCATCCGCGGCCTGAACCTTAACCTTCCCAACCTCACCACCAACGGATTAGGACAAGCCCTTTTGGCCGCCCGCAGGGGCGAGGATCCTAAATTGTTGGATGATATGCTTAGAGGAGTCAATTTTGCCAACACCGGTAGGGCTACTTGGCGGGTGGGAGAAAACCATCCCACGACCGGCGTTTACCAATCCGGCGCCATGCACATCCGTGCCAGTGCAACTACCAGGACGAACCTGGCTAATGGAAACTTCGCAGCAGTCGCCACCTCCCTTGCGACCGCAAATTACACCAGGACTTTTCCGGGCAACACCGCACTGCCGCTTTATCCTACTGCCGAGCGCGGATGGCTTCTGCGACACACAGGTATGCCGGAGAATTTTATTTTCACCAATCCGCAGTTCTCTGCCGCGAATATCAACGGAAACATGACCTCGAACAACTACCATGGCATGCAGGCGCAGGTGACGTTGCGGCCTACTGTCGGCATCAGCCTCACGGGGACCTATACGTGGAGCAGAAACCTCGGCCTGCAAGCCCTTCAGGATCCACTGAATCTTAAAGCGGATTACGGCCTGTTGGGCACGCACCGCTCACACACGTTTGTTACTTACGGCACTTTCGATATTCCGCTGGGAAAGGGCCGAAGATTTTTCTCAGGTGCCAATAGCCTCGTGGATAGCTTAATAGGCGGCTGGCAGATGAGCTGGATTTACAACGCCACCACCGGAGGTCCGATCAGTGTTTCGGGCATTCAGACGCTATGGGGCGGCAACAATCCGGATTTCGTCGGACCGGCAGGATCCTGGGACAACAAAGGCGGAAAGGTCACATGGGCTCCCGGCGCCGCCTTCGGAAACTACTTCAATTTTGCATACACCAGAGCTGTTGACCCGGGATGCGCTGAAAACACAACGCTCGATGACCTCCGGACCCGCTGTACGAACCAAGCAGTGGTGCTGGCCGCAGATCCCAGCGTCGTTATTTTTCAAAATGCTAAACCGATGACTAGAGGCAACTTTAGTCCGAATCAGTTGACGAATTTAGGAAGGTGGACCATGGACGCCACTATGGGCAAGAGCTTCCGGATTGCCGAAGGCAAAAGCTTCTCAATCCGCGCGGACGCCACCAACATATTCAACCATCCGATGCCGTCCTTTGGCTCGACGGTCGTCAGCACCCGTATGAGAATGGCGGGCGCTCCGGGCGGCCTCGGCATCAACACGACGGGGGTAGCATTCGGCGAGCTGAACAATAAGGTCGGAGTCCGTTGGTTCCAGTTCAAGCTTCGATTCGATTTTTAGCTCGTTTCGGACGAAGCGCCTGGCTAATTACTAACCGGAAAAACTCCCCGGCAGTTTCGGGGAGTTTTTCTTTTTTTATGAACTTATCGGTTGTATTGTGAGGTTTCAGCTGTAGGGGCGGCCGGCAGGCCGCCCGTCCTCGGGCAGGTCTGGAGACCCGCCCGCACATGGCGCGCGTCTTGTATCAACGCCCGGCGTGGCCGCCGGCAACAGAAACCCTGTGAAAAATGCAGGTTAAGAGCTTTTTATAAAATTTTGCTGCTAACAAAAAGGAGGATACGGCGTAATAATATATGGGTTTGTGCCAATTGGAGGGGGTCATGGAAAAAAGGAACTGCCTAATAATTTTTGCGATCATTTTTTGCTTGTCTTTCAGTGTTATCCAAACTGAGAAGGCATTCGGACAAGGGCAAAAGTTAACGCCTGAGGATGTAATAGCCGGACACCTCAAATCCATCGGCAGCCCGGAAGTCCTGATGAAGATAAAATCGCGCGGGTTTGCCGGCGATTCATCGATCAAATTCATTCAGGGTGGAACAGGGCAAAATCCCAACGGCCAGTTCATTTTTGTGTCCGAAGGGCGCAAGCTGGCAATCCGTATGAAATACGCAGACATTGAATACCCTCAAGAGTATCTGGCCTTCGACGGAGAAGAGGTTTCGGTGGGTTATATCAGTCCCGGGCAGAGATCGCCTTTGGCGGATTTCATCTTTCGCTATAACAAGTTAATGAAAGAAGGGCTTATTAGTGGTGTGTGGTCTTCTGCCTGGCCTTTGATGGACATTGAAGGGAGAAAGCCAAAATTTAGATATAACGAAGCAAAAGTGGAAGGGCGCAGGCTCCATGAGCTGGAGTACCGGGCGGAAAAAAGCCTGGGGGACCGCGTGGTTGCCAAGCTTTATTTCGATTTTGACACTTTCCGCCATGTCAGAAGCGAATTTTCCGTTCGGGTGCCATATGATCTGTCCGCATTGCCGGAAGCACGTGTTACTTCTAAGCCGGACGCTCTTGGCGGCAGCTCCGTAACGGGTGCGGCAGTATTTGACATGCCCGATTCAATTTACAAGCTCATAGAAACGTTTGACGACTTTAAGGAAGCCGACGGCCTGGTGCTCCCGCATCGTTATGTTATTCAGTATTCCGTCGAAGGACAGGGACTAAGCTTTATAGGTGAATGGACCCAGAAACTGGTGCAGCGGATTTATAACGGGAAGGTCGATCAGGCGTTTTTCAAAGCACACAAGTGACGGATTTTGAAACAAGGTGGAAAAGGGCCACGGATTGCGCAGACAAGGGAGATTCAGCGCAAACCGTGGCTTTTCTTTTGCGGGGCAATTAACAAGGTTAATGTGGATCAGTACGCGATGTTTCCCTCAAAAATCATTTTTTCAACCTTAAATTCGAGATATCCTCTTCCATCACCGATGCCACCGATGACCGGATAGGTGAACTCCAGCCTGATATTTTTGTCATTAGGGCTCAGGACGGGTTGGCCGTCAACATTGCGGGGGAAGATGAACTGAAATTCCGGCTGGGCGCCCTGCGCGGGGATATAACGCCCCAGATATACCTTGTCTTTCTTGCCGGGAGTGATATAAACATAATTTTTAAGCACATCGGTTGTCTGCGACTGCCAGTAGCGGCCCAAATCCAGCATGTTCGGCTGGCTGTTGGATTCATATGTCACATGCACAAGCACGGCATCTTCGAAACCCGCCGAAAGAAAAGCCTCGGCGCTTTTGTCGAACTGCTGCTTCTGTTCCGGCGTGAGGCTGTCGTATTTCTGGGCAATCTGCATCTGGCGCACGATGGCCTGCCGGACCGGCAGCGCGGAGCGAAATTGCACTAGGTATTTGACATATGGCTGTTGAGAATCGCTGCTGGTCCTGCCGGAATCCCTGATCTCAACCCGTGTCAAGGTTAATGGCTTAGACCAAGGGGAATCTTCAAGCAGCTTGGCGCACTCCCTCTGAGACCATTCCCGGTAATTCTTCTTCTCCCAGAAATCGGCTCCCAGAGCCGCTGAAGCGCCGGCCAGGAACAGCAGCAAAATGCCCGCGGCTTTTTCCAATAAGGCCCAATTCCAAATAGCTGTAAGTGTTTTCGTTAGCGGTTTCATTTCGGCTCCCTGAATTTTTCCCCTAATATACCTATCTGGATCATATGGCGTCAAGGCGTTCGTGCCAGAATGCGATCTCGGCCGGCTATTTCTGGCAGTGCCGGCACCAGTGCGTGCTGCGCTGCGCAAGTATCCTTCTGGAAATGATGGTTCCGCACACCAGGCAGGCTTCGCCCGCGCGGCCGTAAACCCGCAAACGCTCCCGGAAAGCGCCCCTGCGGTTTTCGGGATCAAAATAATCCGACAAAGTTGTGCCGCGATAGCGAATCGCTTCGCGCAGGACCGACCTTATGGCCGCGTGCAGACGTTCGGCCTCGCTCGCCGTGACCCGCAGCCCCGGCCGGTGTGGCGCCAACCCGGCGAGAAACAACGCTTCGTCCGCGTAGATGTTGCCGAGACCCGCGACCAGTTTTTGATTGAGCAAGAGCGCCTTGACCGGAGCGCGTTTCTGCCGCAAACCAGCCTTCAACTGCTGCGGGGTGAATTCTCTTCCCAACGGTTCCGGGCCCAGTTTGACAAATTCCTTTACAATCTCGCCGCGCTCGAGCCAGCGGATGCTTCCAAACTTGCGGGCATCGCGGAAAAATACCCGCGCTCCGCCCGAAAGATCCAAAACCAAGTGGGTGTGCTTGTCCGGCAGCGGCGCTTCCCCGCAGCACGGCTTTTCACCGCGCAGGGCCGCGAACAGTTGGCCTGTCATTCCCAGATGAACCACCAGCGTTCCGGCTTTAACCTCCAGAAGCAGGTACTTGGCTCTGCGCCCCAGACATTGGATGCGTTGCCCGCGCAGGCGGCGCGCCAGGGTGCGCGATTGCCGCGCCAGCGTGTGCGTCAGGCGAGACCCGCGGCTGTTGGGGACATGCAAATGCACGGCGCGGATTGCGCGGCCGCCGATCTTTTTTTCCAGTACACGGCGGATGGTTTCGACTTCAGGAAGTTCGGGCATAAAACAAAAGGAGAGGCTTCAACTCCCAAATTGGCAGGACCGAAGCACGGACAGTGTCCATAAACAATTTGGGAGTTGCGTAGCCTGTCCCCCTATTATATCCTGATGCGTTCCAAAGGATCGGCTGCCTTTTCGAAATTCGCTTGACAATTCGGGGTGCCGGGTTGCCCTATAGGTTGGAGTCTCCGGAAACACAATACCTGGATTTTTGTCGCACAACCCCTGTATTGGATTACTGAAACCAAGATAAATAGGAGTCACAAGGATGAGAAAGAAAGCTTTGCTTATCGCCGTCGCAGTGGTCGCATCCATGGCGGCCTTGGGTTCCTTCGGCGCCGTTTTCGCAGCTCAATATTGGGGGGACAGGCTACATAATTTCCTAATTAGTTTCTGTCGCGATATGCATGAAAAATCGAAGTTTGAATATACTGGAGGCGAAGCCTTTGGAGTGCGCAAGCTTGCTTGCGCCTTTCACAACATAAATATAATCAATCACTTAAAGGCGGCGGCAAGCTGCCGCACTGCAAGGTGCCCTTCGGGCGCAAATCGCTTTTACTACCCAGACATTCAAGTTTCGCGACAGTCCTCCATGCGCCGGGGCGCACCCAAGCGCATGAAAACCGGCTTCGCCGACGCTCATTTAGGTGAAGTAATGGTGTAACTGGACTATCAATTTCGCTATTTTCGAAGCAGAAACTAATTACTGATGAAAAAAAGGTTTTGCACTACCGCGGCGGATTAGGGGATTGCGTAGCCTGTCCCCCCATTTCGGAAAGAAAGAATAAGGGAATTACTTTTTAAGGAGCAATGGATGAGTAAGCCAAAGGCAGTTTTGAAATTTTTTAGCGCATCTCTGATCCTTACCGTATGGTGCCAGGGTAGGTTGTTGGCAGCCCATGGCGGGACCGAAGAAGCACACCGAAAAGGGGTGCAGGCCGAGGCCGGAACGTGGAGTAGCGGGGAGTCGAGCCGCACGGCCAGTGATTCGCCGGCGGCGATGGCCGGCATGATCCGCGAGATGAGGGAGCAGATCAACATCCAGCGGAAACAATTGGAAAAGCTGCAGTCAGCGCTGGCACAGCAACAGGCTGAACTTGACCGGGTGCTGCGCACCATCGAAGCAAAGAGTGCGCCCCCGCAAGCTTCGGCGGATGCGCCTGCAGCCTCCGGCTCCGACATCCGGGCGGAACAAAACGATGCGTCCAGGGAGTTTGAGCTTATTAAAGGTGAGCTCGAAGCGATTGCCACCAGCGCGGCCGAGACAAACCAGCGGCTGACCAAGCTGGAGTCGGAAACGGCCGCATATCAAAAATCGAACGACGGGAAGATCCGGCAAATCGGCAACTTCAATTTCAGCGGCGACATCCGTACGCGTTATGAGCCCTTTTTCCAGGAGGGCGCGCCGGACCGGCATCGCGAGCGTATCCGCGTCCGGTTAAACATGCTCGGGAGAGTTTCGGACGAAATCAGCGGCGGGCTTACTTTGGCGACCGGTTCACTGGATAATCCCATTTCTACTAACCGGACTCTGACCGGTTTTTTCAATCGCAAAAGCTTTGCCGTCGATAAGGCCTACATCACTTACAGGCCGAAGTATGCGAAGTTTTTAAAATTGGAGGCGGGGAAGTTTGCCTACCCGTGGTACCGGACGCCGTTGACCTTTGACAGTGATCTCAATCCCGAGGGCTTCGCGGAAACGCTGTCTTTTGACATTAAATCGCCGGTTCTCAAGAACATCACCTTCGTGGGTTTTCAATTGCCGATCAACGAGGCCTCAGGGGGCCACGACAGCTTCGTTCTGGGCGGGCAGATCCAGACCCATCTCCGGATCAGCCCGAAGGCGCGTCTTGCCCTCTATGGGGCCGGTATCAACATCAATCGCGCGGATTCCATCGCAGTTGCGCTGGGTGGCGATCTGAGACCAAGCCTTCCGAATTCCAATACCCTGAGAATGAATCGCAACGGGGCGGTCGTCGGTTATGCAACCAAATTCGTTTACCTTGATGCCATTATGAGGTTCGAGCTCGATACCCATCCGCGTTTCCCCACCGCAATTCTTTTCAACTTTGTCAACAATACGCGCGGATCGCGGGAGCGCAGCGGTTATTGGGCGGAAGTGACCTTCGGAAATCAGAGTGAGGTCAAGGATGTGCAGTTCGGCTACTCTTTCATACGGATAGAAAAGGACGCGGTTATTGGTGCGTGGAATGAAAGCAGCATGCGGTCCGCCACCAACGTGCGCAGCCACCGCTTGAATTTCTCCTACCTGTTTAAGAGCAATGTTACGGGCCAGTTCACCGCATGGATCGGAAAGCTCGCAAATCCTCTGGACAATACCAGCCTGGTTCCCTCAGGTGTCCGCGCCGCTTGCACGGGCGCCGCCGTCTCGGGCTGCCGCGATCCGTACCTTAAGCGGCTCCAATTCGATCTGATCTACAAGTTTTA
>JBBISO010000048.1:0-13644 GCA_037441325.1 Acidobacteriota bacterium
ATTCGGCGCGGCCCGCCGCGGCCGCCAGCGGCGTGGGAGTGGCTCGCGCCACCTTGGATTTCCTGAAAGAACAACTGGAGCTAAACGGCATCAAGATCCGCTACGGGGTCCCGAGAAACCTCCTCAGCTCCATCGAGCGGGATATCGTTGATATGGAAGCCCAATTGCGTGCCGCGTGGCTGCTGGTCCTCAAGGCCGCCTGGCTCGTGGATCAGAAAAAGCCCAGTACGCTGGAATCGTCCATGAGCAAAGCGAAGACCGGCGACATTGCCACCAAAATAACGCAGAAAGGGATCGAGCTGATGGGCTCCCTGGGTTATTCACGCCAACTGCTGCTTGAAAAGTGGGCGCGGGACGCAAAAGTCACCGATCTGTTTGAAGGGACCGGACAGATCAACCGCCTGGTGATCGCCCGCCGCATCCTCGGGTACTCCAGCAAGCAATTAAAATAAACAAGAAATGCGGGCGAGCGCATCTTGAGTTTATTTGTGCAATCCTGTTTTCCATTCGCGCAGCGGGGCCGCCCGGCCGAGCTCTTCCATTTCCGCAGAGACGTGCTGCGCGAGTGCCCTGCCCCCGGCGTCGGCCTTCCCGGGATCAAAAATTTCGCTGACAGACACCGCAGTATTTCGAAGACAAGTCGCGCAGTCGCTGAATTCCGCAACAGGGACACCCGGCAATGGCGATCAGCGTCGTTTATGGCAGCTTGTCATTGAAATGCGATCGGATCCCGCCGACGATAAGGTCAATTGCGGCTTCGCTAGAGCCGCTTCCGGGAAGGATTATGTCCGCATAGCGAATGGCCGGAGCTACAAATTCCAGGTGCATCGGGCGCACGGTCGCCAGGTATTGCTCAATGACGGATTCCACGCTGCGCCCGCGTTCCCGGATATCGCGCTCCAATCTGCGGATAAAGCGCACATCGGCATTGCAATCCACATAGATCTTGACGTCCATCAGCCGCCGCATCCGCGGATCGAAGAAAACGAGAATGCCCTCAACCAGAATAACCGGGCGCGGTTCGACGCGGCGGGTTTCCTTCTTCCGCGAATGTAATACGAAATCGTAGATGGGAAGTTGGATGCTCCTGCCGGCGCGCAGTGCTTGCAGATGATTCAGCATTAGTTCGCCATCGAACGCATCCGGGTGATCGAAATTGACATGACGCCGTTCATCCATCGGCATTTCGCCAAGATCGCGGTAATAAGAATCTTGCTGCAGATAAACGACATTCTCCTCCCCTACCGAAGCGATTATTTTCCGCGCTACCGTTGTCTTGCCCGATCCGGTACCGCCGCTTATCCCTATGACAAGAGGAATCATTTGCGCGTCCGCCCAGCCAATTCAAGCTCCCGCACAGCCCGCAGGAGCCTGCAAATTCCCGTATCACTCTGCCCGGCCTTCATTTTACGATATCATTGAAATAATAGGGCAAAGGAAAACCATGAACTCACATCGGCTGATTTTAGAAAATGAGATCAAAAACCGGGCAAGAATTTATGCCCACATCTACGGGGAGCTTTCCAAGGAAATAGGGAGCGAAAAAGCAACAAGCGTCTTGAAGCGCGCCCTCTATGCAAGAGGAAAAGAAAGAGGTTTGCAGCTCGCCGCCAAGATAAAAGAACCCGACTTGGACAAACTGGCAGACGCTTTCCTCGAGGGCGACGCCGAAATGGATGCTTTCGGCCATGAGGTCGCACGGAAACAGGCCGGCTCCATTCTGCTGCGGCTCAACCAATGTCCTCTGGTCGAGTCCTGGAACGAGGCCGGACTTTCCCGCGAAGAAAAGCGGACCCTGTGCGACATCGCCTATCAGGTTGATTTTGGAAAGTTTGAATCCGCCGGCTACAGACTTGAATTCAAATGCCGCATCGCGGACGGGAGCAGAAGCTGTGATCTGTATGTAACCATCAAACAGCCGAAAGATTGAATCAAATGTTTGCTGTGCCGGGAAAGCAGTGACGGTACTTTGCTTGGGAAAATGTTGGACTGCGGCATGGTGCCGAAGGGGGGACTCGAACCCCCACGGGTTGCCCCACCACCCCCTCAAGATGGCGTGTCTGCCAGTTCCACCACTTCGGCACTTTAACTTCAATTGTTCATTTGGCAGGCGGCTTTGACTCCTCAGGCTTTGAAATCGGCTGCTTTCCCTGGATCGGAGCCTGCGCCGGAGCAGCCTGCTTTTCTCTGGCCGCTTCCAATTCCTCGATCTTCCGCTTGATTTCTTCCGGAGACGGCACAGCAGGAACAGGTTTAGCCGCCGGCGCCTTCTCGGCGGGCTGCGCGGCCTTTTGCTTGGTGGTTTCCAGAACGGACTTTGCTTCCGTTCTGGTGGAGATGAGCGAAAGCCCGACGCTGGTCAACATAAAAACCACCGCAACCACCGTTGTCATTTTCGAAAGAAATGAAGCGGGTCCGCGGCTTCCAAAGGCAGTCTGGGTTGCAGCACCTCCAAAAGCTCCAGCCAAATCCGCGCCTTTGCCCGATTGGAGGAGCACGACGAGGACCAAAATTACGCAAACGAGCACATGCAGCGTTACAACCAAATAATAGATAAGCATACTAAGACCCGCTTTCAGCCGGCGTTTTAGATCGATAATAGACGATGCGCAAAAAGCTTTCCGCTTCGAGGCACGCTCCCCCAACCAGCACGCCGTCGATATCCGGTTGCCGCATCAAAGCATCGATGTTTTCCGGCTTGACGCTCCCACCGTATAAAATACGAACCTTCCGAGCATTTTGCCCGAATCTCTCCGAAAGCCAGTTGCGGATCCAGCTATGCATTACCTGAGCGACTTCCGGAGACGCCGTACGTCCCGTTCCAATAGCCCATACGGGTTCGTAGGCGAGAATAATACGCACTAGGTCCCTTCGTGTCAAGCCGCCCAGTCCGCCCGCAAGTTGTTGTGCCAGTACGTTATGATGAATCTTCGATTCCCGCTCCGCAAGGGTTTCGCCGATGCAGATGATGGGACGAAGCATGGAGCGCAATACCGCGTGGACCCGGCGATTGACCGTTTCATTGGTTTCGCCGAAGTATTGACGACGTTCCGAATGGCCGATAATGACCATGGCGCATCCGACATCCTCCAACATGCGAAGACTGATTTCGCCGGTAAAGGCGCCCTCAGGCTCCCAAAACACATCCTGTGCTGCGAGAATGAGCCTGCTCTTCCGCACTTCCTCCGCGATTGCGGCCAACGCCGTAAATGGGGGAGCCAGCACAACCTGGCAATGAGACGCATCTTCCACGCCGGCTTTGATTGCGCGCGCAAGCGCACAAGCTTCCCCTATCGTTTTGTGCATCTTCCAGTTCCCGGCAATGATCGGTATTCTCATTTTCGCCTCACGTTTGAATAGCGGCGCAAAGCCTGCCCCAGAGGGCGCGCAAGCGCTTTGCCTCGTCGTTCCCATTCTTTATTTATCATTCAGAGCGGCGATGCCGGGAAGGGTCCGGCCGGCTAGAAATTCCAGTGAAGCTCCTCCGCCAGTGGAGATATGCGTGATTCGATCTGCGACGCCGGCTTTCACGACGGCCGCAGCCGAATCGCCGCCGCCGACAATCGAAACGGAATTTGAATCTGCTATAGCCCTGGCGACTTTCACGGTCCCAGAAGCAAACGCATCCCTCTCAAAAACCCCCATGGGACCGTTCCATACGATGGTCTTGGCTGACCGGATAATCTCGGCGAATTCCGACGCGCTTTTCGGACCGATGTCTAATCCCATTTCTCCGTCCGGAACCTCATCTGCGGACACAACATGCGCCGATGCCTCATTGTCCGCGCTCGGGCTGGCGATCGCATCGACCGGCAGCGCGATGAGACCATGAGCCCTTGCCAGAAGCCGGCGCGCCAAATCCAGCTTGTCTTCCTCACACAGGGACTTGCCGATATTCTTCCCCTGGCTCTTCAGAAAGGTAAAGGCCATAGCTCCGCCGATTAGCAAACGGTCGACTTTGCCCAGCAGATTTTCGATCACTTCAATTTTGTCGGATATCTTGACGCCGCCCAAAACAGCGACGAACGGTTTCTGCGGGGACTCGAGCGCGTTTCCGAGATAACGCAATTCCTTTTCCATTAGACAGCCGGCCGCCGCCTGCTCTACATAATGGGTAATACCTTCGGTGGACGCGTGGGCCCGATGAGCGCTCCCGAAGGCGTCGTTAACATATAACGGCGTCGAAATCGCCAGTTTTCTGGCGAATTCCAGATCATTAGCTTCCTCTTCCGGATAAAAGCGAAGGTTTTCAAGCAGGATTGCATCTCCCGGCCCGGCTGCGTCCGCGGCCTTTTCGACTTCGGGTCCGACGCAATCGGCGACAAACTTTACTTCTTTCCCAAGAAGCGCCGATAGCCGCTCCGCAACTGGCGCCAGGGAAAACTCCGGCTTGCGTTTGCCCTTAGGCCGTCCGAGGTGCGACGCTAACAACAAGACGGCGCCTCGCTCCATCCCATATCGGATAGTCGGCAGAGCCTCGCGAATGCGAAGATCGTCGCCGACGCTGTTACCTTTAATGGGCACATTGAAATCCACCCGGACGAATACCCGCTTCCCCTCGAGATCCAAATCCTGAACAGTAAGCTTTGCCATGCTCAATTTCCTCCAGCGCTTCAGGCTCCAGCTGCCGTTAACAGCTTTGAGCACTCGGGATTGGTGGCTCGCAGTGAGGATTAAGCCGCATTTCTCACTGGCTTTCCACTCTTGCTGCTATCATGCGTGCCCGGGAGGACGGCTTTCCGGAGGTCATCTCAAAACTGAAAAGCATGAGGGTTTCAGGTGCGAAGCGCCGACAGGGACTAGCCTCAAGCATCAGCTCTGGGTTGACGTCAGCCGGGAAACGAGGCCCGAAGGGCCGGCACTTGAAGGAAGTAATCACAATGGTTACAGCATTTCTTGTGCCGCACCTCCGGCGCTCTACATTGTGGGGGCCCCAACTTCGGCTTCACGGCCGGGCCTCTCGCACCTGGTTTTGAGAAAACTTTTCCAAATCCGCCCATTAAACTTATGAACCGCTTAGATCCGTGAATCCCCTCGGGGAAACGGAAAGATTGCCTGAAAACAAACTCAAGGCGCAGGCGATTTAATCGACAATATATTTGACAAGATCTCTCAACCGGCAAGAATAACCCCACTCGTTGTCGTACCATGCCAGGGTCTTCACCAGATTGCCGTTCACTTTGGTTTCAAGTCCGTCCACCACGCCTGAAAAAGAACTCTGCATGAAGTCGGAAGATACCAGCGGCTCTTCGACATATCCTAAAATACCCTTGAGAGAGTCTTCGGCCGCCTGCCTCAGCGCTTTGTTTACATCTTCCTTTGTGGCCCTTTTGCGAACGGTCGTAACCAGATCCACCAGAGAGACATTCGGAGTGGGGACACGGATCGCTATGCCGTCCAGCTTGCCGGCGAGCCTTGGCAGGACCAGACCAATGGCTTTGGCCGCACCGGTCGTGCTGGGAACCATATTGATGGCTGCGGCGCGGGCCCGCCGAAGGTCCCGATGCTGCAGATCCAGAAGGTTCTGGTCGTTCGTATAGCTATGGATGGTGGTCATGAATCCCGCTTCGATTTCAAACGCCTCGTCAAGCACTTTGGCAAGGGGCGCGAGGCAGTTTGTTGTGCAGGAAGCGTTGGAAATGATGTGGTGCTTGGCCGGATCATAGGCGTCCATGTTGATACCAATGCAGAATGTGCCGTCGACATTTTTCCCGGGAGCCGAGATGACAACTTTTTTTACGGTTCCTTTTAGGTGAGCTTTCGCCTTCTCTGCTTCGGTAAATAAACCGGTGGACTCCACGACGACTTGCGCGCCCAGCGAAGTCCAATCCAGCATCGCCGGATCCTTCTCGCTGAAAATCCTGATGGGCTTGTTATTTACAATGAGATTGCCGTCTCGAAGCCCAACGGTTGCGCCAAACGGCCCCAGAATGGAGTCGTATCTCAGCAGATGGGTGAGGACTTCCGGTTTTGTAATGTCATTCACTCCGACGATTTCGATCTCGGGATCCTTTATGGAGCACCGGACGAAGTTTCTGCCGATTCTTCCGAATCCGTTAATGGCAACTCTGATTGACATGGCGTTTCCTCCAAAAAACTAATTGACAAGCGGTCTTCTGCTATTGAGTGTTGAATACTATGGAAAACGGAACCGTCAGTTCCGGGATGGTCCTGAATATTTCCCAAGAAATATTTAGTATACGTCAGTCCCGGTATTGAGGGAATTGTTAAGAAAATCCGAGCTCGGGGATCTTGCAACTCAATAATATGGTTGCCCGGCGCATAATGGAAGTTGGTTTTGACAAAGCCTGAACGGATGCACGTTTCGAACTCATCCGGGAGTATCGGTTGATGCACATAAAAAATTTGCATGGAAGCGATGCCCGAACGGGACTCCACGGAAAAGGCCATCCTTCGGCTCCAAGCGAGCGAGCGCGACAAATCGCATCCTTATTCGACCTCCCCGAACCAATCGAGGCTTATGAATTCCCGCAGAGGGGCAACATCAACCGGGAGACCTTTTTAATTATCGCCGGCCCGCGGGGCGAACGAGGCGAGTACCTCCTGCAACTTTTGAATCCCGAGGTGTTCAGCCGGCCGCGAGCCGTCATGGATGCGATGAATTCCTGTATTCAGGCACAACAGAAAGCTCTGTCGGAATGCGTCCTCCGGGAGGACGAAGAGTGGGAACCAGTCCGGTTGATCACGACGAAAGAAGGCGGAAATTACCTGGAAATATCGGATCAAGGAGGATGCAAGTGCTGGCGCATGATGCGTAAAATCAGCCATGCCCGCAGCTACAAAAACTTGCGCGAGATACCGGATCCTCCCGGGCGCCTGAAGGTGGCCGAACAAGCAGGACGGGGACTCGCCTTGTTCGGAATTCTTACCGCATCGATGGACCCTTCGGCGATGGCCTGCCCGCTTCCCGGTTACCGCGACACGCATCGCTACTACGATCAATTGGCTTCCGTGCTTGCAGGCAGCCGGACTCTTCAGGATGCAGCCGCGTTTTTGCCCGCGGAACCCGTCTTAAGGCGGAGCACTCAAGAGCACTTCCTGGTCCATATTCAACCCGAGGAATATCGAAGGAGGCTGGGGGATCCGCAGCTGCAGCCGCTGATCGCTCGCGCGCTCGAACAGAAATCTTTCGCCGTCACACTCCAGGAGGAACTCAGGAGCGGGGACCTGAAAAAAGCTGTCGTCCACGGCGACACCAAACTTGACAACTTTCTTTTCAGCACGCTTACCGGCAAGCTAAAAGGGCTGGTTGACCTTGATACCGTCATGCCTCATACCTGGCTGACCGACTGGGGTGATCTGGCGCGGTCGCTGGCGAATGCCGCCGGTGAAATCGAACCGGATCCGCACAGAATTGAGGTTGATCTGGAAGTATTTGAGGCACTGGCAAGGGGATTCATCCGGAGAGCACCCCCTTTGCAAAGACAGGAAATGAACCTCATGGTGGAAGCGGCACAGATTATGGCTCTCGAATTGGGGATCCGTTTCCTCGCCGATTACCTGCGCGGCGACAGCTACTTTAAACTCTCGCCCGGTGAGCCGCCGGACCTTAATAAGATCCGGGCAATCGTGCAGTTCACACTCTTCGAAAGGCTGCGCGCGCGGGCGGATAGCGCAAAACGATGCATCGCAGAAGCGTGCAAGGAGTAAAGCGCGCTACCGCGCGTCCGGAAAATTATTGCCTGATGTGATAATCCCCTTCCGCCACCCATTTATATGTAGTCAGTTCCCATGGGGCCGCGGGCGTGCAAGCGCTGGGTCGATATGGCGACTTCGGCTCCAAGACCGAATTGCCCGCCGTCTGTAAAGCGCGTGGAAGCATTAACATACACAGCCGCCGAATCCACTTCGTTGATCCAGCGAGACGCGTTTTCCTCGCTCTCAGTCAGGATTGAATCGGAATGGCCCCTGCTGTGAGTATTGGTATGCGCGATGGCCTCACCCAGATCCTCGACTACTTTCAAGCCAAGCACCAACGACATCCATTCCGTGTCGAAATCGTCCGGTCCCGCCGGCCGGACCGATTCGGGAAGTGCAGGGGCGGCGCCTTTGCCGTATTTCATGGGATCCGCTTCCAGCAACAAATACGGAATTGCCGATTCATGGGCCCGGAAGGTCACTCCGGCCGGAGCCAGGTGCCCTACGATGCCCGGGAGCAGTTTCGCCGCAATCCCGCGGTGGGCAAGGACGGTATCCAAGGCATTGCATACAGACGGGCGCTGCGTCTTGGCGTTATGAATGACCGCCAGCGCTCTTTCCAGATCAGCCGATTCATCCACAAAAATGTGACAGATGCCGACACCGCCGGTGATGACCGGGATACGGCTGTTATCGCGGCAGAAGCGATGCAGGCTGTCGCCTCCCCGAGGGATGATGAGGTCGACGTACTCATGCATCTTGAGAAGTTCGAGCACGAGCGCGCGATCCGGATTATCGATAAGCTGAACTGTTTGGGCCGGAAGACTGTTTTGGACGAGGGCCTTCTGCGCCAGTTCTACGAGTAAGCGGTTCGATTGAATGGTTTCCTTTCCTCCGCGCAGGATAGCCGCGTTGCCCGTCTTGATCGATAGTCCGGCAACATCGATGGTTACGTTGGGACGCGATTCATAAATGACTCCGATGACTCCCAGTGGAATCCGCTGTTTGCGGAGTTTCAACCCGTTGGGCAGTACGGTTTCATCAAAGCACTCGCCGACCGGATCAGGGAATTCAGACAGAGAACACAAGCCTTTGGACAGATCGTCCAGGCGCCTGTCCGTCAGCATCAGCCGGTCGATCAACGCCTCGCTCATCCCGGAAGCCCGGGCGTATTCAATATCGGAATTGTTGGCCGCGATGACATCAGACCGGCACTGATCAAGCAGGGATGCCAAGCTGTTCAAAGTCCGGCCTTTGGCGCCGGCAGTGGCGTTAGCCATCTGCCGCGACGCGCTGCGCGCATTGCGTCCCATTTCGGTCAACATAGGTTTATCCTTTTGTTAATCACACCTTCACTCCGAATACCATTGAGTCCGCCTGCATTCCGAAAACGCTCCGGCCGAGGCGTGTCAGAGTAGAACAAGATCGTTGCGATGGATTACTTCATCTCCGAAGTGGTATCCGAGAATAGACTCGATTTCATCCGATGGACAGCGGATGATTCGAGCCAGATCGCGGCTGTCATAGTTGACAATCCCGCGCGCAATCTCGGCGCCGTCCTGCGTGACTATACGGACCGTGTCTCCCCGCCCGAAATTGCCGCTGACGGCGCTCAAACCCACGGGAAGGAGGCTTCTGCCCCGCCGCAGCGCTTCTGCGGCTCCATCGTCCACGGTCAATTGGCCCGGAGCCTGCCGGGCGGAGAGGATATAGCGTTTTCGGCTCTCCATGGAAGTGCCGGTCGGCGGGAAGCGGGTACCCAATCTCTCTCCTTCCGCAATGCGCACCAGAACATTAGGCTCTCTGCCGCACGCGATCACGCAACACGCGCCCGAACGCCGGGCAAGGTCCGCGGCCTGCAGTTTGGTCGCCATGCCGCCGGTTCCCAAACCTGGCCTGCTTCCACCCGCCATTTGCCAAAGTTCCGCAGGAATCTTGCGCGTACCGACTTCCTCCACCAGCCGCGCGGAGGGATCGAAGCGCGGGTCGGCAGTATAAAGCCCGGGCTGGTCCGTCAAAAGAATCAGCCAGTCCGCATCCACAAGATTGGCCACCAGCGCCGAAAGGTTGTCGTTGTCCCCGACGCGGATTTCATCGGTGGCGACCGTGTCGTTCTCGTTCACAATCGGAAGGACTTTCTGTTCCATCAGCGCGACCAGGGTGTTGCGCGCGTTCAGATAGCGGTGCCGGCTGCTCAGGTCCGTGCGCGTGAGCAACACCTGCGCTACCGTCAGATCATAAAGCCGGAAGAGATGTTCGTAAACGGCCATTAGGCGAGGCTGTCCGACGGCGGCAAGCATTTGTTTGGCAGGTATATCTTTGGGCAGGACGGGAAAACCCAGACGCTCGCGTCCGACCGCTATGGCACCTGAAGAAACCAGAACGACCTGATGCCCTGAGGCGCAAAGCTGCGAGATTTGCCGAGCCAGCTCTACAAGGAGGGGCGGAGCCAAACGCGGAGTTCCGTTGGTGAGAGTCGATGTGCCGATCTTAACCACGATGCGCATAGCTCTGCCTCCGGCGGGGAGCGGTAAACCTCCCTCCCCCAAGACGGCATCCCGGATGCCTGAAACATTGTAACGGATATTCCCTTCCGGAACATTCCCGATTTTGGTTGCGCGATGGTGATTTGTATCTATTGCATGACCCTGAGACCAAAAATGTGCCCTGATCCCGGCAGGCGCGCGTGAGAAAGCGTATTCATTAATGCCCGGCGATCGGATTCCCGGGGCCGAGATGCGGACGGATGATTTCCGCTCCTACACCCCTCGGCCCCGAAAGGATAACGCTGATGCGCGAGTCCAACGTCTCGCGCATCAGACCAGGGTTAAACTCTATTCATAATCCTCGGGCATCGGCCGGGGAGTTTTCTTTTTCGGTTCGGGAAGCTCAGTCACAATTACTTCCGTGGTAATGAGAATTCCCGCCAGAGACGCGGCATTTTGCAAAGCCACGCGGACCACTTTGGTGGGATCAACGATCCCTTGCTGCACCAAATCCCCATACTCTCCGGTTTCGGCGTTGAAACCGTAACCGCCGTTTTGGGCCTGAACTTTCAAAACCACTATGGAACCGTCGACGCCGGCGTTTTCTGCGATCAGGCGGATCGGTTCTTCCAAAGCCGTTCGAATAATGTGCGCGCCGGTTTTCTCATCCCCCTCCAGTTTTATTGCATCCACAACATTCTGGCATCGCAGCAGGGCGACTCCGCCTCCGGGAACGATTCCCTCTTCAATCGCGGCACGCGTCGCATGATGGGCATCTTCCACCCTTGCCTTTGCTTCTTTCATCTCGGATTCGGTCGCGGCGCCCACGCGGATAACCGCCACTCCGCCCGCGAGTTTTGCGAGCCGTTCCTGGAGTTTTTCGCGATCGTAATCGGAAGTCGTTTCTTCAATTTGGCGCTTGATGCTGGCGATTCGCCCGCTGATCTCTTTGGGCTTTCCCGCGCCTTCAATGATCGTCGTGTCGTCTTTGTCGATTACCACGCTCTTTGCCTGGCCGAGGTCGCTAATCTGAGCCTTTTCGAGTTTGATTCCGAGGTCTTCAGAAAGAAATTTGCCGTCGGTCAAAATGGCGATATCCTCCAGCATCGCCTTGCGCCGATCGCCGAATCCGGGGGCTTTGACGGCAGCACCCCTAAAAGTTCCGCGCAGCTTATTCACCACCAGTGTTGCCAGCGCTTCACCCTCGACCTCCTCGGCAATGATCAGTAGAGACCTGCCCAATTTCGTAACTTTTTCCAGCAAGGGCAGCAGATCGCTAAGAGCGGAGATTTTCTTCTCGTGAATCAGGATCAGCGGATTCTCCAGGGTGCACTCCATCCGCTCCGGATTCGTCACAAAATACACGGACAAATAACCGCGGTCGAAGCGCATGCCCTTGACAACCTCAAGCTCGGTCGCCATCGATTTGGCTTCCTCAACCGTGACCACACCGTCGTGGCCTACTTCTTTGATGGCTTGGGCGAGGAGATCTCCGATCTTTTTATCCCCATTGGCGGAGATGGTTGCAATGCTCGCAATATCTTTATTGTCCCTTACGCTCTGGCTGACGCGTTTGATCTCTTCGACAACAGCCTCAACCGCCCGGTCGATCCCCCGCTTCAATGCCATGGGATTGGCTCCGGCGACGACGTTTTTCAGCCCTTCCCGATAGATGGCCTGAGCAAGCACCGCAGCGGTGGTCGTTCCATCCCCCGCGATATCCGAAGTCTTGCTGGCCACTTCGCGCACCATCCTCGCCCCGAGATCTTCTCTTTTGTCCTTAAGCTCGATTTCCTTGGCAACGGTGACCCCATCCTTGGTTATGACTGGAGATCCGTATTTCTTTGATAACATTACATTACGTCCTTTAGGACCCAAGGTTACTTTCACCGTATCCGCCAGTATGTTCACACCACGCAGGACCACGCTGCGCGCATCTTCACTGAAAATCAGCTGTTTGCCAGCCATAGTTTCCCTCCTTTCCTATTAGTAGAAAAAGCTATTTAATATCTGCGTGCATCTGTGTCAAGTGGCTTTAGTTTTGGGCATTCATTGGAAAAATCCCATTCCCTTTTGAAAATCCACAGCGCATGTCAATTTTGAATGCGGCCGGCGCCGTGCTTTTTTGTGGTTTTTATCGATATGCCCGCTTTTGTTGCGTTCCTCGATGTCCTATGATGTTTCCTGGAGCGCGAAGATTGCGGGAGCTCAAACACGGGCGCCTGGTCCGCATTGCCCACAAGGTTTCTGCTGCGGCGGCACCAGCGGGCCGGCAGCGGAGGTTGCGTATTCGGCGAGCCGCCAGATTACGGAGCAAAATAGAGCGCAGATGAATTCTAAAAAGCCGCATTGGACCAATTATAAGGGAGTCCTGTTGGTGCTGGTTTTCATGCCGGTGTCGGCGCCAATGGGTTTCCCGGTCCAGGATCTGTCGGGCGAGTTGCAGCAAGTGCGCACGGAAATTCCATACCGAGAAGGCAAACTCACACTGGTTTCCGATTTTCAGGAGAGGGTAACCAGGACTCGTTACCGTGCGGCCGGGCAGGTAATGATTACTTTCAAGGATATCGTCATCACAAGTGAGACGGCCGAATATGATGAAGAAACCCGTGAAGGGTACACAACCGGGGAGACGCGGTTCAGCCAGGGGCAGCAGTGGCTGGTGTGCGCGCGCGCCGAATTCAACTTCAACACCCAGACAGGGACCTTTTACGACGCTACCGGGTACACGGATCGGCAGTTTTTAATTACGGGCCGGACTGTCCGCAAAACGGGACCTGATACTTATCGGATTGATGAGGGCACGGCAACCACGTGTCCGGAGAAGCACCCCAAATGGAGCTTCACGGCATCCACGGCCAAGATTCGGATTGACGGCACGGCCCGTTTGCGCAAAGCGGTATTTAGGATCAAAGGAATTCCCGTCTTTTATACTCCCTATATGGTGTTTCCGATGGAAAAAAAGACGCGCAGCAGCGGCTTTATTCCTTTTCACACCGGAAATTCAACTTCCAAAGGAAGGATGTTCAGTGAAGGCTATTATCAAACCCTGGGAAGAAGCGCGGATTTAACGGTTTATGGCGACTACTTCAGTCTCCGGGGATTGGCTCTGGGAGGCATCTTCCGCGCAAGGCCGAATCCAGCAACCCGTTTTGTCCTTCACGCCTATGGCATTGATGACAAACTAAACCAGGGGGGCGTTCTTCTTACGGTGGATGGCGAATCGCAACTCAGGGATGATTGGAGAGCCGTGGCACGGGTCAACATCACCTCAAATTTCAGCTTTCGCCAGGCTTTCTCCGACAATTTCCGGTCGGCAACGGTCTCCCAGGAACGCGCGACCGCCTTTCTAACCCGCAACCACAACAGCCTCTCCACCAATATTGCGTATCAGCGGGAGGAGGTTTTTTTTCCCGCAAGATCGCTGGTAATCCGCAAAGTCCCATCGCTGGAGTTCCACTCTTTAGGCACGCCCTTGGGAAGCTCCCCTTTCGTCCTT
>JBBISO010000049.1:0-13578 GCA_037441325.1 Acidobacteriota bacterium
TCCAGACCGATTTCGTAATGCGCGTACGGTTTTTCGACCTTGCGCGCGACAATCGGACCAAACGGCAGGTCCTTTGGGACGCAGACAATCGTTGGTACATCAAAAACATATTTTTCAAAATTTTTACCCAGCGAGATTTCAATCTCGGCGCCGAGATAATTCGGGTTGCCGGGATCAAGGCCGACAAAGGCCAGGCAAGTATCATAAGGATGTACAAGTCCTTCATTCTGATATGCCCCGGGCTTGCGGTAGTATCCAAAAGAAAAGTTTATATTTCGGTTATTAAGATCTTTGCCCTCCATACGGATGATGAAATCAGCGCATCCCGGTCCTCCCTGGCCCTTTTTGAATTTTAATTCATGAAAGTAGCTTTGGTATTTACGGGCGACAGCGGCCGCCCAGGCATTCAATGAGCCGGCGAAGGCCAAAATGCCGGAGCCAATTGCTATTTCCTTCGCAAACCCTCTCCGCGTCGTGAACGATCCAGTCTTCATAAGGTCTCCCTTAAGTTGAAACATTTTGCTTCTATGGAAACACTCGCCGTAAGGGGCAGCCCATTACCCCGCTGCCTTCTTGGCCGGTGTTTTATCCGGGCTGTAGCGCTCCCCCGTATCTCTTCGAATCAGGAAAAATCCATAGGTTTTGTCCACTTTCTTGGTGACGACCGGAGCATGAGTGAACATGGCCGGACAGACTATCACCTGCGGGACGGTGACGGGATGAATCTCCTGCTCCTCGCCCAGATACTGGTCGATTTCCGCACCCAAATAATTTGGATTTTTGGCATCCAGCCCAACAAAGACCAGAAATTCATCTCCTTCATGCACGTGGGGATCAAATCCCGGAATGTTATGCCAGCTGCCCAATCCCGAGTAGAATCCCCAAGTAAAATTGATGATGAATCCCTCCAGATCTTTGCTTTTCGGCCAGGAAAGCCAGTCGGCGTTTCCCGGACCTATCTTTGTCTGGTTCGCCATTCCGGTAGCGGACATTTTCTTGACGAGGTGGGCATATTTATTTTCAGATGAGGCAGGCGCAGCCTTTCCGGGCAGTTTGGTCACCGTGTAATCTCTGGCAAGGCCGATCGAATAGTGCGCAAAAGGCTTTTCAACTTTCTTAGTTTCTATGGGCCCATGCGGCAAATTCCTGGGTACGCATACAATTGAAGGAACATTGATCACACGCTTCTCATATTCCTTTCCGAGACAAATCTCGATTTCCGCTCCCAAATAATTGGGATCTTTGGGTTCGAGACCCGCAAATACCAGGCATTCATCAAAAGGGTGAGTATGCCCGGCCGGCTCTGCGGAATTCCACGCGCCGACTTGGCTGTAATATCCGAAAGAAAAATTGGTATCTCTTCCGTTTAAATCCTTTCCGTTCATCCGGACAAAATAGTCGGCGTCTCCGGGTCCGTTTTGTCCTTTGCTATATTTGAATTTGTGGACATAGTGAGCGTATTTTAAATCGGCTGCTTCGAGTTGAAATGCGCCTATTCCGGCTAATCCGGCGGCGCCGACAGTTACATCCCTCAGGAACTCTCTTCGTGTCTTACCCATCGTTGTTTCTCCCATAAAAATCTTTTAGTTAGTCTCAAGGAAAAAACAAGCCACGGATTAACACGGATTACTCCGTGATATCCGTGGCGTTTCTTCATGGTTTTATATCAAATCCATTATTCTGAGTGCCTTCCCGGCGCGCAGGCAAACAGTGGCGCCGGTCAATGAACGTCAAGCCGGATTGATGTCGGAAGCATCCCCCTTATCAAGGCGAACCATATAAAATCCAAACGGCTTTTCCACCTTTTTGGTGACGATCGGAGCATGCTGCATCCCGGCCGGAACAATGACACAGGAAGGCACGTTGATTACATGTTTTTCATCTTCGAGAGTTACCTCGATCTCCGCCCCGAGATGTTCAGGCTTCTCGTTGTCGAGGCTTACGAACACAAAGAACTGGTCGCCGGCATGTTTGTGTGGCTTTGCTCCCCAATCGCCGGCCCCGCTATAGAATCCCCAGGCGAAATTGACGTTGAAGTTTTCAACATCCTTGGCCCGCAGCCAGGCCAGTGCGTCCGCATTGCCCGGGCCCGTTTTCGCCTTGATGTCCTTCCGGAAAACCAATTTCTTGAGAAGATGCGAATACTTGTTTCCTTCCGTGGTATCCAGAATGCTTCGGGCCGGCATCACTTCCGTCTTGTGCGCGGGCTCAAGGCTCAACACGATGAATCCATAAGGCTTTTCGCACTTAAGCGTTATCTGGGGCAAATGGACCAGATTTCTCGGGAAGCAGAGCGCGGCCGGAACGCGGAAAACTTGCTTCTCATATTCTTTCCCCACGTTGAACTCGACCTCGGCGCCGAGATACTCCGGCCGTTCGGGATCAAAGCCCACAAAAATCAGTATCTCATCTCCGTCGGGATGATAATGTCCTCCCGTTTCTTTGGTATGCCAAATGCCGACTCTCGTGTAGTATCCGAAGGAAAAATTGACATTCTTCCCTCCCAGCTCCCCTCCCTTCGGCCACCAGAGGAGATCGGCGTTGCCGGGCCCCATAATCTTCCACATATCCTTCATTTTGTATGAGATTTTCCTAATCAGATGGCCGTGCTTTGTCTCCTGCGCGGCAACGGGCCAAGCAGTCAGCGAGCTGGCGGCGGCCACTCCCGCGGCGCCAAGGGCGGCATCCCTGAAGAACTCCCTCCTGGTCGTGATTCTGTCGGCAAAACTCATAGAACTTCTCTCCTTTAGAGGTTGAATTTAGGTCATATTTGATAACGTCTGTTAATTTATAATAGCGTCATAAATAATTGCGCATCATGGTTTGAGGCCCGAAAGGCCGGCGGCAAATAGGCCCGGCCGTCAGGCCGGGATGGAATGGAATTGAGGAAAAAATGAGCGCCGAAGGCGCGGCACGGCAGATGTTTGCATGTGCCGGCCCTTTGGGCCTCTTTGATTCGCCACTTCCACCCCGAACTGGCGCTCGCGGCTATTCCCTGCCGGCGCTTCGCGCCTCCAAAAATCAATTCGATGAGCATTCATTTCTGACGGTCTGTATAAACCGCATCAAAAACAGCCGCCCCGGAATGCATCCGATTCCGGGGCGAACTCTCTTCCGCATTTCGGCGGAATCAAAATTGAATTCTCGCCACAATCTGCCCCGTTCTTCCCTGAGTACCGGAGACCACATTTATACGGCCAAATCCGGAAATTGGCACGCCTGCCGCATTCCTCGTCTGGGTTGCCTGCGCATTTGAGAATGTGGGGTTGGGGATCCGGGTGCGATTGAACGCGTTGATGAATTCAATCCGAAGATTCAAATTAGCTTTCTCGGCAATACGGAATATCCTGCCTAGGCTTAGATTTTCAGTAGGACTTCGCCGCTCCCGATAATCATTGTAGTACACCGCCGAAGTACCAAATTGGCCCGCTGGAGGATCGGACCAGGCCTGAGGATTCAAAACAAAGTCCTTGTTCGGGTCGAAGCAGTTGTTGCAATTGATGTCCTTGGTAAAAAGCGGTTGGCCCACCACGCGGTTCGCATAGGTTCCGGTGCCGATGCGGTTGAGCGTGATGTGAAAATCAAAAGGAGCGCTCAGCTTCAGCAGCGTGCCGAGTTCGTTGTTCGCGAACGGAACTCGGATCGGCCTGCCGCTGGCGTAAGTCAGCATGGCGCCGAACGTCCAGTCGCGGATGGCATAGGACAAGAAGCTGTTGGTCTTCACCACGGGCAAACGATAATTCATCGCGACCACCAAACGGTGTGGTTCAGAGTACGCGGAAATGTATTTATTGACGTTGCGGTCCAAACTGTTGTTTACCGCCGGTCGAATGGAGAAGAAATTGGGATCTTCCGTTTCCGCTCCAATGTTAAGCTCCTTCTGGAAGCTGTAAGCGGCGGTTAAATCAAATCCGTGAGAATACCGCTTGGTCACTTTCACCTGAAGCGCGTCATACCAGCTGTTTCCCACGGGGCTCCATAGAACATTGACTCCCAGGAACTGCGGGAACGGCCGCAGCGCCTGGCCAACGGTAAGGTTGCGTGAAAAGGCGGCGTAAGGCGGATTGCTGAAACCCCTGGCAGCGGCGGTAGGCGAATTCAACCGCGAGTTCAGGAGGTCCCGGTCTTCCTTCTTGCTGATATCAATGCCGTTCTTGGCAAGAATGTCAGGAGTCAACCGATTGGGATCCTGAAAGATGCCCGCTCCCCACCACACTCCACGATTGCCGACGTAGGCTACTTCCAAGGCAATGTTCGTGGTGACCTGCCGCTGCACGCTGATGCTCCACATATTTAGTCTCGGCGGCCGGCCGGCGCCGGGATCGATCATCGTAAGGAAATTAGATGGGGCGGCCGGGTTGATGGGGAACTGCCCAGGATCGTAGTTGGGCCATACTGGTTTGAACGGCACACCGTTCCCCAGAACCATGGCGGGATCTCCAAAAGCAGCAGCGCTAAAGGGCACGTAGGAGCCGAAGCGCATCGACCAGAAGTTGTTGGGCGCGGTTTGGCCGTAGGATAGTCCCCAGCCGGCGCGCAAAACGGTTTTGCGATTGATCTGATAAGCGGCTCCAATTCGCGGTCCAAAGGCGTAAGGATAGTTGCTGGCGAATGAACCGGATGTCGCCTCAAAAATCACGCCGCCGGGAAGATTGCCTGCGGCCGGATTCGGAACCTTCGCCGAAATGCTGGGAACGCGGCCGTACTGCTCCGATAAATAGGTTTGATAATCCCAGCGCAAACCGTAGTCGAGGGTGAATTTGCGCGTCACTTTCCACGTATCCTGAGCAAACAAGGCCCACGCCTGTTTTCCCATTCGGAAATTGGAAACAGCGCCGACTTGTCCGCCGAAAACCCTGCCCAAGAGAAAACTGGCATAGGGGAAACCAACGCTCCCGCCCCGAAGGGGTTGGCCCTCCGTGGATGGACTCGCGGTCTGCTGGCTGCTGAACTGGAAATTGCCGTTGGCTCCCATCATGAGATCGATTGGATTCCCGGTGAATTTCGCCTCGGCGCCGAATTTATAAGTATGGTTGTTCTTCACCCAGGTTACGCTCGCGTTGGCCGTGGGTTTGTAATCCCACAATGTATAGAGCGCATTGGCGCCCATTCCCCCGGTGGCGGTTCCATGGCCGCCGAGGCTGCTATATAGTCCCGTAATGATGGGGAAGTGTTTCACCAAAGTCCCTTGCAAGCCGATCTCTTTCTGAACATCGAATTCGGGTTGAATTTGTCCCCATCTTGAATGCAGGATTCCCGCACCCAAATGCAACAGCAACGTGGGTTTCAGAGTCTGATCGTAGTTTATGCGGATCGTGTGCGCTACCCGGGGATTTTCGATCATCTGGGTGCCCGCAAACGGCAAGCCGTCGACAAATTGAAACGAGCTCTGCTTGGTTAACGACCAATAGCCGGACAATTTGATCGCCGGGCTGAGGGAGTGATCGATCTTAAGGGACGGTATGGATTTAATGTTGGGGTTGATGAAATTGGGCAAATAATTTTGGGTCAGCGACGTGTTGGTCGGCTTCGGAATCAAAGCTTGAATCTTCGCCGCAACCGAATCAAACCGGGAGGATGGGATTTTATTGTTGGGAAACGGATCCCAAACCCTTTTCCCGCCGACGCTTCGTTCCGTGGCGGGATCATAGATCGTATTTTCCATAATGGGGCGGCCGAGAGGATCGAGGCCAAGCTGGCGTCCGGTCAGGGCGGCACTGAAATCTCCGTCACGAAAAGCCAGCGTGGGGACCGTTTGGTAAGTGTTCATGAGGCTCTGGGTCCGGTTCTGCTCGAAGTTAAAGTAAAAAAAGGTTCGGTCGCGGCCGTCGTAAAGGCGGGGAATATATATGGGGCCTCCCAAGTTGAATCCATAATTGTGCCGCCGGGACCGCGGGCGGTCGTTTCTGAAAGCCCGGTCCGCATTGAGCGCTTCGTTCACAAGGTACTCATAGGCAGATCCGCGGATCGCATTGCTGCCTGATTTCATCGTTACGTTGAACATGGCGCTGCCGGACTGCCCGTATTCGGCGGCAAAATTGCTGGTCTGGACCGCAAACTCCTCGATGGCATCGACGCTTGGCAAGGAGACGTCCGGAAAGGCGGTACTCAAACCAATGGTCGCGTCCTGCCCTTCAACCCGGAGATTTTGCGTGCCGGCCGGAGCGCCCTGGATGCGGATGGTATTTCCTCATCCGGAACTCGCGCCGGGGATCAATTCCGTGACCCGGTACGGATTGCGAATTCCTCCGGCTGCAGAAAAAATTGGGAGGTCGCTTAAACGCTGAGCCGAAACATTGTGGCTCAAATCGCCCCCTTCCGTTCTCAACAAAGGCGCATCCGCATTGACGGTGACCGTCTCGGTGATGTTCCCGACTTCGAGAGGAATATCAATGCGCAGAGTCTGCGCTACCTGCACCGTAATGCCGGTCCGGACGTACTGTTTGAATCCGGGTACCGAGACCGACAGCTGGTATACGCCGGCAGGCAGTTGGCTGAGCGTGTAGTTGCCCGTCGAAGTGCTGGCCGCTTTGTACAGGGCTCCGGTTTCGGCATTTTTCGCTTCGATTGAGGCGCCCGGTACAACAGCGCCCGCGGGATCGGCAATTGTGCCCGTAATTGTGCCCCGGTCGCTTTGAGCCAACGCAATCCCGCTTATCAATAATATGCTAGTGAATACAACCAGGATCGAACGCGTGAGACGTATCCTCCTATAGCTAAATGGACTAATACAGCCCGTCCGCGGGCTGGAGATTTATGACTCAATAGGCGAGGCTCGGTTCCCAACAGACGGACAACTTCACAAACAGTAACCAGCCGGGAGCTGCCTGCTCGACTGATGTGCTTCGGGCGGGAATATCCCCCAATTTCGTGGCTTGCATATTGCTGCCTTACCATGCGCCTAAAATCCATCCGCCGTAAGAATCCCTGTCCGGCGGCTATGTGAGCGCAACTTTATGGCACCGGTTTTTTTTGCACAATGTGGCAATATTATGTTTACCGAGTTTTTGGTGTCAATAAAATATTCGGTTGCGGCCTATTCCAAGCCGGATCTCTTGTGCAACTGGCCGTTGTTATGCCGCCGCACGATGTCCCGGTGATGCGTGAAGCGACGACAACAACAGGACCCGGCTGTGACGCCGGGAATTCCAGACGCCTCAAAATGAGTTCCTGAAGAGGGCCGCACGCGAAAATTTTGGATCTTGCCCGGGAAGAGATTCTCCCGTCCGGGCGCAAACCGCGCGGATTTTGCAGGGGAAGCAATTGGATCTGGATTCCGAAGCGCACTTCGGCCGTCGTCACTTCCCGGTTACCGGATGCGGGTAATGGAAAGGAATCACAAAGATGTCGGGCCAAAATTGAAACGGCCAAGGCTTCAGTTCATCGGGCCCGTGCGGATCCTCAGGATAGGTCTTGGTGTATGGCGATACCATAAGCAACTTGCCGCCGGCGTGAGCCCAACCTTTTTCATATTCGGCCTGCCAGACCAGGTTGTAATTAAAAACCTCGATCTTCCAGATGCCGTTCTCTTTCACGTAAGTGTTTTCATAAACTCCTCCTTCCCAGAACTGGCTCGGGATAGGAGTAGGGTCCCGCCCGCTTTCATGAACTCCCCCCATGAGGAAGCAACGGAACCGTCCTTTGGCGGTCATGCGATCGGGAGCGACATCCACGATATCCTGCACCTGCAGATGATCGGTCAGGACGCCGCGGGTCGGCCCTTCAACCCCCATCTCGGCTCCGTACATCCGCTGCGCTCCCTCTTTTCCTTTGAAGATTCCGTTTAAAAAGTAAAGCACGCAGTCGTCGGCGAAGAGGTCCACGATCTCCTTGAAGAGCCACCTATCCATGTAGTAGCCGTATTTGAAATGCAGGGTCCGGATGGCTTGTATGTCTTCGAGCACTCCGATCCGGTGCGAAAGCTCCGCGACCTGGGCTTTTAAGGCGGCAATTTCGTCTTTTTTTGTCATTCAGGGCTCCTTTTTCCATAAACAGGTTATACCGGCAAAACCGTTGCGGCCCACCTTCCCGCCCGCGCCTGGATTAACATTTCTTCCAAATTGTCCTTCAATTCCGAATAGGACCCGGTCAGCTCGTCGTATCGCCCGGAAGCGAGATCCAGGCATCTTTGCGCGCACCGCTCCAGATCCGATAAAGCGTCCGGTTCAGCCTTGCGTTCCTTCAGGCGCTGAATCATGTCGGGCTTCCAGCGCTGCGCCCCGGGATCCCGCATGGTTATTTCCGCCATCTCCGTAATTGCAAAACCCGGATCGACGGCAAATACGCAGATGCCGTACTCCCTGGTCTCCGCGGCAACCAGCTGAACCAATCGATTCTGGGCGCACTTTCCCAGACAATAAGGAGACATCGCATAATCAAGCCGGTGCGATCCCATGGCGGAAATCATTATAATGCGCCCGGACCGGCGTTCGATCATGGACGGCAGCATTGCCCTCAGGAACAAAAACGGCGCGCGAATGTGTACCTCCTGGGCGAACCACCATTCCGCGGGGTCTGCCTCCCAGACCGGAGCAAATGGTCCCGGAATTCCCGCATTATTAACCAGAAGCGTGATTGGGCCGAAATGATCCCCGGCCGCGCTCACAACCCGTGCCACATCCGCCGGGCGGGCCACATCGCCCCTGACGGCAAGCCCCCGGCCGCCCGCGGCAGCGATTTCCGCGACCGTTTGGTCGAGATCGCATCCGGTGCGTGCCATGATGGCGACCGCGGCCCCTTCGGCGGCGAATCTCAAAGCGATCGCTTTCCCGAATCCGCGGCCGCCGCCGGTTATCAATGCCACCTGTCCTGTGAGCAATCCTGCCATATTTCCCTCCGAATGTTTCGCAAACACCTTTTTCTTTTCCGCCGGCCCGAAACTGCGGTTGCCTTGACAGTTTATTTGGGGAAAGCCCGCTATTCTCTCTCTATCGGATCTTATGGAAACTTGCTGCGCCGGCCGGAATCCCTGATTCCTGCCGCCGGCAGGGATTTTATACCAGAACCGGCTCCCGGAACCTAGCGTAACGCCATGCGGCATTTATTCGGATTCGATTTCGAAATCCAGTCGCAGCGAAAGCAATACTCAACTTGACGCTCAGAGCGGCTTTCAATATACTGCGGCCCACAAAAAACGCATAACAGCAAGATCTCGTTAAGCTGCATGACAATTAGGCGCTCATCGATTTAAGGGAGGTATCCGGCCATGGCGGAATCAAAATATGGAAAATACTTTTTGACGGAACCGATTGAAATCGGCCCAATGCTTCACATATGCGGGGAGGAAGGCTGCATCGGCGCCCAATTTCCTGGTTTCCCGGTTGAAGTCCAACTGCTTTGCCTCAGCAAGCCGGGTGTCATGATTCAAAAACCCCACGCTCACGATGTGGACGAGCTCTTTTTCATATTCGGCGGCAATCCGCAGAATTACTTTGAATTCGGCGCCGTAATTGAAATCATGATGGGCGAGGAGCAGGAGAGGCACATTGTCGACAAAACCACGATTATTTACATCCCCAAGGGAGTCGTGCATTGCCCAATAACCACCTTGAGAGTGGACAAACCCGTTCAGTGGATGCATGTATTGTTCCAGGGTAAATACCAAATGAAGGCCGGCGATGACATGTCGGGACACCCCAAGCATTCGGACCGCCATCCCTATGAGCCGGATGAAATCGCCAAACTTAGACAGGGTATTACGGAAGGCATTATCGGAGCGAAGCCTGTCGCCAGCCGCAGGTGACTTTTTTGTCCGGCGGTTCCAACCGAACCTGAAAATCAAGGCTGCTGTCGGCCCTTCATTGAATGATAACCTTCAGCAGCCTTGACCTTTTTGATGGGCCGCGTGTTGGCGGTATATATGTAAAATATAAAATATATAGGGGAAATCATATGGGTGAATCCAGGTATGATAAATACGTGGTCTATGTTCCCAAGAAAAGCGCGCCGGATGCGCCTTTTCCGTTTCTGACATTAATGAGCAATGAGCTTGTTCCCGGTTCCAATGTTGACGTCACTTTCAACTGGGTAATGAAGATTCCCGAAATGAAATTCGACAGGCCGCTCAGCCATGCGCATGACTATGATGAGATGATCCTCAACATCGGCTCGGATCCAAACAATCCCGAAGAGCTCGGCGCCGAAATAACCGGATTCCTGGCGGATGAAAAACACACCCTGAACAAAACGTCGGCGGTTTTTATTCCGAGGAGCGTGGAACACGGTATCGCCGGTTTCACCAAATTCCACCGGCCTTATTTGCAAATGAACATAAAGCTGCGCGGGAAATAGAGGAGAAATTTTTCCCCTCATCAGCAATAGCAGGCGTTTCAGGTGGTTGCACGCGGCGCTGCGGGTTCAATGGCGGCGTGGCAGCGGTTTTTCCAGATCGCCAGCCGATAAGAATGGAGGCTATGTTCAACAAAGCGAAGATTAAGTCCTTGAAGAAATCGGTTCGTCAGTGGGAGAGGGCGCTATTGGCAGAGGCGCTTGCCCAGTCACCGGAACGCAGGGCCGCTTTTACTTCAGTCTCGAGGATGGAATTATCCCGGCTATATACGCCGGCCGATGTGGGAGAGAACTTCGATTATTCCTGTGCACTCGGCTTCCCGGGAGAATATCCTTTCACCCGAGGCGTTCAGCCAGCGATGTATCGCAGCCGCTTCTGGACCATGCGCCAGTATGCGGGTTTCGGCACTGCCAAGGAGACAAATCGGCGCTATCGATACTTGCTTCAGCAAGGCCAAACAGGCCTGAGCGTCGCCTTCCATCTGCCTACTCAGGCGGGGTATGATTCCGATCATCCTCTCTCGGCCGGCGAAGTGGGCAAGGCCGGAGTGGCCGTCGATTCTGTGGATGACATGAGAACGCTCTTTGACGGGATTCCGCTCGACAGAGTCACTACCTCCATGACGATCAACGCCTCAGCAAACGTCCTGCTTGCCATGTACCTGGCCCTCGCGGACGATCAAGGGGTTCCATGGACTAGCCTGCGCGGCACAGTGCAAAACGATATACTCAAGGAGTTCATTTGCCGCGGCCAGTATGTCTACCCGCCGCAGCCTTCCCTGCGTCTCACTATGGATCTTGTGGAATTCTGCCGGAAGCACGTCCCCAACTGGAACACGATCAGCGTCAGCGGATATCATATCCGTGAAGCGGGCGCGACCGCCGCCCAGGAAATGGCTTTTGCATTTGCCGACGGCATCGCCTACGTTCAAGCCGCTACCGCAAGAGGCCTGGAGGTGGATGCTTTCGCTCCGCGGCTATCCTTTTTTTTCAATGCCTTTACAAATGTCCTTGAAGAAGTCGCCAAATTCCGAGCCGGCCGGCGCTACTGGGCCCGGCTCATGAAGGAGCGTTTCCAGGCAAAAGATCCCCGCTCCATGATGCTTCGCTTCCACGTACAGACCGGCGGCGTAACCTTGACAGCCCAACAACCCCAAAACAACATCGTCCGGGTTGCCCTGCAGGCGCTCGCCGCTGCATATGGCGGGACACAGTCTCTGCACACGAATTCCTTCGATGAGGCGCTATGCCTTCCAACTCAGGAAGCCGCAATTCTCGCGCTCAGGACGCAGCAAATCATTGCCGAAGAGAGCGGCGCCGCCGACACGATCGATCCGCTGGCCGGCAGCTATTGTGTGGAAGCCTTGACCGATAAAATTGAAGCGGAAATCGACGGCTACGTAAAAACCATCGACGCGATGGGAGGGACGCTGAAAGCCATTGACCAAGGCTACATTCAGAAGGAGATTCAAAATAGCGCGTACTTGTTCCAGAAAGAGATCGAATCCGGCGAGCGAATCTATGTGGGCATCAATAAGTGCGTGGCGGAGGAGCAAAGTCCGATTCCCATCCTCAAAGTGGATCCGGGGCAGGCGGAAATTGAAGCGAACAAACTGAAAATGCTCAGGGCGCAGCGCGATCAGGCGCGCTGGGAAAGCGCTTTGGATGATCTCGCAAGAGCGTCAAAAGCCGGCGAAAATGTCCTCCCGGCCGTTCTTAAAGCGGTAAAGGCGCGCGCCACCGTCGGCGAGATCTGCGATGTATGGCGCAGGATCTTCGGAGAATACCGGCCAAAGGAATTCATCTGATGCCGGCATCGACAGATGCCGAGAGATGGAAGTAATAGGATGAAAGCAGCTCATGCGCTTTACCGCGCGCTACGGGGCATGAAGATGTTAGAGTCGTAGGACTTACTTACAGCAAAGCGGCCGGCGAGACGCTGTTTTTGCTTTCGAATCTGGACTACATTAAGGCGGTGGAGGTGGACGTGCCGGCCGAAAAAAGAATCAAGGTAATCATTGCCAAGCTGGGGCTGGACGGACACGATCGCGGCGCAAAGCTTTTGTGCCGTGTTCTTGCAGAGGCGGGCCTGGAGGTCGTTTATACCGGCCTCCGGCAGACGCCGGAAATGGTCGTGGAGACCGCTCTCCAGGAAGACGCCGATGTCATCGGCCTGAGCAGTCTGAGCGGAGCACACACTTATTTTTTCCCGCGCGTCATGCAGCTTCTCAAAGAGAGGAAATTGAACAAGATACTCGTGGTTGGCGGCGGCATCATTCCGGAGGAGGATGTAGCCGATTTGAAGAAAGCGGGCATTGCCGCCGTCTTCGGCCCCGGCTCGCCTACCGGTGCAATCGTAAGCTTCATAAAAGAGAATGTCCAAAAATATTGAAAAACCCGAAGAAACCTCCGGGCATAGTTCCGGAACCGCGCCGAGCGAATTCTCGGTCACGGGTGATTTAGTCACGGCATTGCTGAGCGGCTCAGCGCAGGCCGCCGCGCGCATAATTACCCTGGCAGAGAATGAAGATCCGAGGTTTTTCGAAATCATGAGGGCCATTTATCCCCGAACCGGAAAAGCGCACGTGATTGGGATCACGGGCGCGTCGGGGACCGGAAAGAGCACGCTGACAGATGCTCTCACCGCGCTATTGCGCGAGCGAAGGTTTACCGTAGGCATCATCGCCATCGATCCCTCCAGCCCGTTTGCCGGCGGCGCTTTCCTGGGCGACCGGATTCGTATGCAACGTTTATGCCTCGATGAGGGAGTCTTCATCAGATCCATGGCAACTCGGGGCTATCGGGGCGGCCTGGCTCGAGCTGCGGGCGATGCCGTCAAAATCCTGGATGCTTTCGGCAAAGACGTTATCATCGTGGAAACTGTCGGAGTCGGACAGGATGAAGTGGATATCGCCGGAACTGCGGATACGACCATCCTTGTGCTCGTTCCAGGCCTGGGTGACGAAATCCAGAGCATGAAGGCGGGAATCATGGAAATCGCCGACATCTATGTGATCAATATGTCGGACCGCGAGGGAGCCGACGGGCTTGTTATTGATGTGAAGACGCGGGTTGCCCAGGATCTCGGCCTTCGAAAGGATGACTGGAAAACACCGATAATCCGCACCGCCGCCATACATAACCAAGGGATTGTCGAACTGGCCGATTCACTTGATTCTCACCGCCTTTTTCTCAAGAAGAACGGCCGTATGAACAAACGGCGCCGGGAAAGAACGAGACATGAAATCTTGCGCCTGCTCAAAGAGGAAATGTCTCAGCGCCTGTTGAATC
>JBBISO010000050.1:0-13439 GCA_037441325.1 Acidobacteriota bacterium
TTGTATCCACGCAGGTCTGCGCCGCTTCGCTACGAAATCATGTGAGAAATGCGGGTTAACTTCCTTTTTGGCTCAAAATCTGCCGGATCAAAATCGGGATCCCGCATGCAATCTCGAGTAAATGCCGGGCGGCCGCGAGCTTTTCCGCTGCCGGGTCCAATTCAGAATATCCCGGAGCCATGAGAACCAGCACATTCCCGTCTCGTTTCAGTTCGAGCCGGCGAATTTGCCTCTGGTGGGACGAATCAAAGGCATTTGCCAGCCTGAGAATGCCGCCCAGCAGCATGATGTCCTTGATCATGTTTCCGGGCATCCCCGCGAAGGCTTTCTGATTGGGGCGGGGAAGGGGCCCCCGGTGGAAGCGCGCAATCAGCGCCGCCCGGCGAAGGCTATCGGCGTTCAGGCCCAGGGGTGGGCGAAGCTTGCGGATCAGGCGATAAGAATTTCGTTCATGCTTCTTCCGGCCGCTGCTGATTCCTACATCATGCGCCAGGGCGGCGACTTCAAGCACCACAGGGGCGTCGCCCCGGATATCCGCCGGAATCAGGCCAAGGGCCCGCAGATTTTCATAGAGCTGCGTCGCGAGATTCGCAACGTGCTCGGAATGCGCGAAATCGGGGTCCCGGAACCTTGCCCAGGCCCGAATCCAAGCCATGGCCGCATCCTTGATTTGATCGCCGGCCGGGAGTTGCGCTCTCCAGGCGAACCATAGGGATGCTTTCCCCAGCATTTTGGAGCGGTAACGTTCAAGCCGGCGTGAGCGTTCGCCCGCGATTTTTTGCCGCCACTCGAGGCGGGTTTTCTCATCGGACAGAGCTTTGATGGAAAGCGCGGTATGCCACAAGACATCCAGATCATGAATTTCGCCGAGAAGATCCTGCAACTCTTTCAGGTCCTGACCCCAAAGCTGGTGCAAGGAGGGAAGGAAATTCTCGACGGTATAGCGCAGCCTTTTCAGCCCGATTCTCAGCCGGTGATAGGCGATACGGCTTCGGTCGCGCAGGGCGCGATGGTGCATTTCGCGCGCTTCCAACCAACGCTCCAGCGCCAGGTGCTGAAACACCAGGCTTTCCGGCATAATGCGGTGCGCGCGTTGTGATAATACTCGTGCCCACGAAACCCACTTTTTGGGGCTGAAATTCCCCATGGCCTCGGAGGCGCTTTCTTTAAACCGGTGCTCTTCGGCCGCAAGATGATGGATGAGGGCAAAATAAGCCTTATCGGCGGACGGCGCGAGGCGCTGGACCCAGTCCATCATAATTTGAGTGTCGCGCAGCGTTCCCAGTTGCCGGAAAAGTCTGCGCCCTTCATTCCTCATCTGTTTCCATGCCGGGTGCGGATCAAACGCCATGAATCCATCGGCCATGGATCGGCAACGTCTTAATGCGACGCGGAGATCGTGAACCGAGTCGGCTTTCAGATTGACGCGGGCGCGTTCCCATTCCCGAATCGCGTTTTCCATCCAGAAGTCCAAGCCCGCGGCTTCGGTTGTTTTCACGGCATTGTTCATGGCTTCGATTTTCGCGAAATCCTGAATTCAAGGATATTCCAGAGCATGGAATCAGGAAATCTGAGACAACCGGCCCCCCCCTCAGGCCTCGGCCGCCACGACGTTCCTGCCAAGCGCATGGAGGGTACCTTTCAGCATACTAGGGATATATGAGCTCAATTATTCTACGTCTTTTGCTAAGTTTTTGTAATGGCTCAGTTATGCGGGTAAACAAGGCAAAAACATATTAGCCGCGGACGGCTGCGGCCAAATGGGTTGCTAATCCCTCTCCATCTCAGTGCTTCCCCGTATAACGGGCGGGTTACAAGTTTTTCGCAGAGAATTCGAGAACCATCCGGAGTTTCCGTTGTATGATTTTGCGGGGACAAACGGAATATGCATGAGATTGCCAAAGCGGTCATTATGGCTCGAGGACTTGGGACGCGGATGCGAAAAGCCGATGAATCGGCCATTTTGAGTCAGGATCAGCAGGCAGCCGCCGGCATGGGCATGAAAGCCATGATACCGGCGGTAGGGCGGCCATTCTTAGACTATGTTTTAAGCGCGCTTGCTGATGCGGGCTATTCCCAAGTATGCCTGGTTATCGGCCCGGAGCATCAATTAATGAGGGATTATTACCTCGATCAAGCTCCGCCGCAGCGCGTTCGGATCGATTTTGCTATCCAGGAGAAGCCGCGGGGAACGGCCGACGCCGTTTTGGCGGCCGAGCAATTTGCCGGGAAAGAGCTTTTTCTGGCAATTAACTCCGACAACTATTATCCCTCCGACGCCCTGCGGCATTTACGAGCATTGGATCAGGCCGGCGTCGCGCTTTTTGATCGCGACCGGCTGGTCGCCGAAAGCAACATCCCGGCCGAGCGAGTGCGGAAATTCGCCGCGGCAAAGGTGGATGAGAAAGGGTATCTCGAGCGTATCTACGAAAAGCCGGATGAAGAAACAATCCGGCATCTGAGCCTTCCCATTCTAGTCAGTATGAACAGCTGGATTTTCTCCCCGGCTATTTTTGAGGCCTGCCGAGCCGTTCAACCGTCGGCGCGCGGAGAATTGGAGCTGACGGATGCGATACAGTATTCAATGGATGCGCTGGGCGAGCACTACCGTGCGCTCATCTTCCGAAGTCCCGTGCTTGATTTATCCAGCCGTTCAGATATCGCTGCCGTTGCCGGCCGGCTTCGTGCTATAAACCCCAATCCGTAACTTGCGGCCATGGAATAGGGAGAACGCGTATGAATTCATTGGAGCAGGAGCTGAGTGAACTTGCAGAGAGGGTGGCGGAGAACAATCGGTGGCGCCAGAGACAATGCGTGAATCTCATACCTTCCGAAAACACGCCTTCATTATTTGTGAAGATTTGCGAAATAAGCGATCCGTCCGGACGTTACGCCGAGCATAAGACGGTGTTGAAAAGAGAGATCAAATCGCTGGCCGGAACCGGCGCTCTCAAGGGAGACCAAGTGTACTATTATCAGGGCGCGGATTTCATATATCGGATGGAGCAGCGCCTGAAATCCGAATTTGCGGAGTTCATCGGCGGGAGCGAGGTGGAAACCAGGCCGGTGAGCGGCCAGATGGCCAACGAAATTGTCTTCGAAGGCCTGGTGAAATTCCTTTCGTCCAATCCCCGGGGATTTCCGGCTTTAAGTTCGACGGGACGCTTGGCATGCGTCATGAACAACGGTCTCAATTACGGCGGCCACCTCTCCGCACAGCCCTATGGCGCGCTGTTCAATTTTGCCGAAAACCAAATCATCCACTTCCCGGCCGATGCAAATAATCCTTACCAGATAGATCCGGAGAAGATGATCGCCTTGATTCACGGGCACCGCCCGGCGCTGATCATATTCGGCAAAAGCATGTTTCTCCATCCGGAGCCGGTAAGAGAAGCGCGTGATTTCATCAATTCCATTTCCGATTATGGTCCGCTTGTCCTGTACGACGGAGCGCATGTATTGGGGATTCTGGGACCTCAGTTTCAGGATCCGCTGGCGGAAGGAGCGGACGTGGTAACCGGATCAACCCACAAGACCTTCTTTGGCCCTCAAAGGGGGATCATCGCCTCCAGAATGTCCGAAGGCTCACCGTTCCGCAAGCTTTGGATCGAGATCGTAGCCCGGACTTTCCCCGGTTCCACCAGCAATCACCACCCGGGGACGCAATTGGCCATGCTCGCTGCTACGGTTGAGATGAACGCTTTTAAAAGCGCCTATCAGGCACAGGTAATTTCGAATGCCCGCGCATTCGCCCGAGCATGCGCATCTAAGGGAATTCCAGTGGAGGGCGGCGAAGCTGAAGGATTTACCCGCACTCACCAGGTGGTCATCCGGGTGGCTTCGTTTGGAGATGCAAAAGAAATCGCCTCGCGGCTGGAAGCCAACAATATTATTACCAACTACCAGGCTTTGCCGTGCGATGAAACCTTTTACCGTCCGAGCGGCATCCGAATGGGAGTGCAGGAAATGACCCGGTTCGGAATGAAGGAAGCTGATTTTGATGCGCTTGCCTCTCTTATCGCTGACGTAATCCTGCGCAAGAAGAATGTGGGACGGGAAGCCGCTGAATTTCGCCGTTGCTTCACTACAATGGAATATTGTCTGACTTTGGAGCAGACCATGCGCATTGTGCCGCGGTTATTGGAGAGCATTTTCCCCGCCCATGATTATTGCGTGGAATTTGCTGAGGCCTTGAGCAGAGCCTAGCTGCCGGGTGATCGAGAGAATTGACGGCTCGTTCCGCCTAGCGCGGCCAGGGCCCCAAGTATTCGAAGTTGGCGGAGGCCGCGCGATCAGACTGCAGTTTGCAGCGCTCAGCTTCTGCGTTTGATTGCAGCTAATTGGCAAGGCAAGACTTCTTTTCAAAATGCAACACAGTCACAGATAGAGATTTCATCTGGCAGCCGAAACAAATAAGGCTAAAACCACCGTCTGGAAATCCTGCCTTATATTGACGGCGAATAGATCCTGAAGATGGAGAGGTTCCAAGGAAAGCGGCGTGGGCATGATAAACCATTTTAAGTTTTTATTTTTCAGCATTTTGGGGGCAACCTTATTTTTTGTCCCCATTTCGGTTAACGGAGTGCGATCGATCACCCTGGACCATTTGGTTTCATTCATAAGTCAGGCAGCCCCCAAGTTCGCGGAATGCGCGGCGCTCACCGTCACTACCGTAGGCGGGATATTGCCGTGGGTAAACCAGAGCTTTCGCAAGGACTTCCTGAGCCTGATATTATCGATTTTCAGAATACTCGCCGTTCCCTTGTGTTACATGGCCTTTTTTAATTTTGGTCCGGCATTGCTGAGGGAACCCAGTATGTTGCCGTTTGTATGGAAAAGTATTGCCGTGCCGGTAACCTTGATTGTGCCCCTCGGGGCGGTGTTGCTGACATTCTTAATAGGATATGGGCTCCTTGAATTCACCGGTGTGCTGGTAAGGCCGGTCATGAGGCCGATTTTCCATGTGCCGGGGAAGGCGGCCGTGGATGCGGTGGCCTCGTTTGTAGGCAGTTTCTCAGTTGCCATGTTTTTAACCGATAAACTTTATAGGGAATCGAAATACACCTATAGGGAAGCGGCTATTATCATGACCGGCTTTTCAACTATTTCTGCCGCATTTATGATTGTCGTGGCAAAAACCGCGCGGTTTATGGAAGTGTGGAATTTTTTCTTCTGGAGCGCGTTTGCTATCACTTTGACCGTCACAGCCATCACCGTCAGGCTTTTCCCCCTCAGAAAATGCAGCGAAAGCTATTTTGACGGCGTCGGCAAACCCGAAGTGTCCGCGGAAGGAAATATATTCATAAATGCCTATAGCGCAGGCGTAAAGACCGCCGCCGCATTCCCTTCTTTGCTGAGAGGATTGTGGGGAAGCCTGAAAGGCGGCATTCGGATGTGCCTTGTGCTGACGCCCGCCATAATATCCCTAGGCACGCTGGCTTTGGCTCTGGCTAAAAAGACCGTCGTTTTTGACATTCTGGGCTACCTTTTTTATCCCGTTGCTTATTTATTGAGCGTATTTGGGCTGCCGGAACCGGCGATGGTGGCGAAGGCAAGTGCGGTGGTATTGGGAGAGGTGTTTATCGCCAATGTGGTTGCTGTCTCGCTGTCCGATGTCTCAAGATACGTCGTGGCGGTTGTTTCCGTGTCAACGATCGTATTTTTCGCGGGATATATACCCTGCCTTTATGCCACATCAATTAAACTAAAGCCATGGCAATTGATGCTGATATGGTTCGAAAGAGCGTCTCTGTCAATCATTCTGGCGGGCATAGTGGGCTTGGTTTATTTTTAAAAAAGGTTGGTACCTGGTTATACTGTCCCCTATTCGCCTTTCCATAGCCATAAAATAAAAACGGCCAGGCAAAACAGTCCGATTACCAAAGCCATCCAAAAGCCGGGCTCGTGAAATTCCATGGAACTGTCCGGTCCCCTTTCACGCAAATGCAGAAATAACTTGGAGGCGGCGCGAATAAGCAGTTGCCGAGACCCCAAAATCCTGAAAAATCCAAAATTCAATCCTTTTAATGCATTATATAGCCATATAGCCGCTAAAATTCGATCAGCACAGGATCAATCATGTCTCGAAATCCATCACTAACCGATGTCGATCAAATCTTAGTGGGCCATTATACCCTAAGGGAGCGCCCAACCGGATGCACGGTTATTACCGCGCCAAAGACATTCGTTGCCGGCATTGACGTGCGCGGAGGAGCGCCGGGCACTCGAGAAACCGAGCTCTTAAGACCCGAGAACAGCGTGGATCAAGTGGATGCTATTTTCCTTTCCGGAGGGAGCGCTTTCGGGCTCGAGTGCGGAGCAGGCATCTCGCGTTTTCTGGAAGAACAAGGGCGAGGTTTCGATGCCAAGGTGGCAAAAGTTCCGATTGTCTGCGGAGCTATTCTATTTGATCTTTTCCTCGGAGACCCCAAGATCAGGCCTGATGCGGCCGCAGGATATGAGGCGATCAGGGCGGCAAGCAGCGAACCGGTTGCGGAGGGAAATATCGGCGCAGGAGCCGGCGCAACCGTCGGCAAAATGCTGGGATTAGAGCGTGCGATGAAGGGCGGTCTCGGCTCGTGGGCGCTATCCTATCCGGACGGACTGAAAGTCGGGGCTTTGGCCGTGGTCAATTCGATCGGAGATGTCATGGATCCGGCGACCGGCAGAATCATCGCCGGCGCCCGAAAAGCCGAAAACAAGGGTTTTGCGGATTGCATGGCGGAGATCAGAAGAGGTTTCAGAGCAGCCTCTCCTTTTTATGGCAACACTGTGCTCGGAATCGTTGCCACTAACGCAACCCTTTCGAAAACGCAGTGTGCCAAAGTGGCCGCGATGGCAAATGACGGATTGGCTCGATGCATATCGCCGTCTCATTTGCCTTGGGATGGAGATGTGGTATTTGCAGTCAGCCTGGGAACGTGGGCCGGGGGGAAGGAAGCGGATGTCGGGTTGATAGGAGCGCTGGCCGCGGACGTCCTGGCCACGGCGATTATCCGTGGCGTCCTCGCAGCTGAATCCTGGGGGCCCTATCCGGCAGCAAAAGATTACATCCATGGCGCGCAAGAGAGAATCGCCGATCAATATGGCTTCTGAAGAGAGCGGAAAAAGTTTCACGGCTGGCGAGGGGAACCTGCTGCGAAAGACGCCGGGTTTCACCATCGCTTTGCCGGTCGCGGCTTTCTACCTCTATCTCGCCGGAAGCGCGCCATTTCTCGGACAATGGGACAGCTATGACTATTTGCAAAAAATTGTTTGCCATCAACCTTCTGCTCTCGGCATCGGGCGGCCGGTCTTTGTCGGATACAACATCCTATTGTGGGAATCCATGCGAAGGATTTTCCGGCTCGAGCCTCTTCAGGTAGAGACGGTCGCCATGGGCGGGATGGTTTTGATGGGCGTTCTGGGGGTAATTCTCTTCCAGCGATTATCCAGCCAATTGCTGCGCTCGCCGGCCGCCCAAATGGCCGCCTTGGCTTTCGCCATTTCACCCCTTTATGCCGCTTACTCCGGATATGTAATGACGGAAGTACCCATGCTTGCGGCCCTTCTGGCTTCGGCCCTGATTCTATGGAAATCCGGAGTCCGGCACCCGCTTTTACGTGATGTTCTGGGCGGCATATTTTTTGGCCTTGCGGTGGGAATAAGAGAACAAGCCCTGACGCTGGGCGGGGCCTTTATATGGATTCTCTGGAGCAGGCGCGGCAAGGGGAGCTCCCGCCTTCGTTCCATCGCTGTGTTTGGTGCCTCAGCGGCGGCAATCATCCTGACGCCGGTATTGCTTTTCTATCTTCAGGATCAAGCCGGGTTTCTGGCGCGGACGCGTACCTGGCTTCATGCCCTCCCGACAGCGCGCACTCAGTTTTGGAACAACGTGCAAGCCGGCTCGGTATATACGCTGGCCATGTGCCCCGGCGCCTGGCTAGCGGCCGCCGGCGCCGGGCTCTACTGCCTTTTAAACATAAGAACCGCGCGCGGCCGAAAAGCGGAAGGAAGCCGCGCCGTTCCCAGGCGGCCGGATTCAATGCCGAATGCGGTTTTGGGATTAATTACTTGCCTGATATTGCCAATGGCAATTCTCTGGTTCGATGCGGACGTGCAGATGCATCCGCGTTATACGCTGGTCTTTTTGCCCGCTTCCCTAATCATTTGCGCACTGTTATTCAGTCGCTGGATTCCGTCGAAGAGGGGGCCGGTGATCTGGGCCGTCATTCAGGTCCTGGTTTTCGGAGCGGCGCTTGCCGCGCTTTCGCCCTACCGGCAGAGCCAGATCCGCAAAATGGAGTTCGCCCGCGTAATGCGCGATTCCATACCGGGTGAAGGGCTGCTGATTGCCGGAAACCTCAGCCCGATTCTGGATTACTATCGAGGAATTGGCGTGCGTCCCGCATGGCGGATTCTATGGTCGGGCTGGAACTGGGATGCCCAAGCGGCCAAAAAGGCGATTCGCCGCGCGTGGGAAGATGGGATCCCGGTTTACCTGAGCACGAATCCGTCGGGTTGGTCTTACTGCGAAACCGAGTTTCTCGATGTGCATTTTTTGTTGCAGGACAGCAGAAAAGAGCAGTTTGCGCCCATGCTTTTGCGCGTATACCCGCCGGCCGAGAACCACTACGTGAACAAATCCGCGAGTCCGGAAAGCGCCGCAAATACAGCCTACGGCAGAAAGCGCTCCGGATGAGCGAGCTTTTCCGGAAGGTAGGTATCGATGACGTAGTTCAAACCATGCTTTGCCAGAGCCTGTTGTTCGGCGCGGACTCCCATCTCGAGCAGCTGTTCGATCGCTCCCACCCAGTCCCGGTAGTGCCGGATGAAAGGGTCGTTTTTAATGGCGTCTCGGGCCCTTTTTACATCCACCTCCTTCAGAGGATGCGTCGGCAGCTTATAGTCGATAATATCCTGCGGGGTAATCCCAAGGAACCTGGCCTGGGGTACGCAAAAGAACTCATTCAAATGCGCCGCGTTCCCGGAACCTACCTTGAGTGTCCGGTAGATATTCGTGATGCCGTAAGGATCTCCGTCAACAAAAACGTAAACGGGGAGCTTTTTGAAATCCGCCAGCCGCCTGATGAAGCGGCGGCAGGCCCGGGTCGGGACGCCTCCCATGCTGATCAAAATGCAGTTGGCCTTTTTCCAATAATTGTGTTTGACGAGCCTTTGAAACATCCCGGCCGTTTCAATCACCAGAATAAAACCGGCGTTGGTTTCGAATTGGAGTTGTTCGACGGAAATGGGAATGCTGTAAGCGCCCGACCCGAACTTGGTGCAATCGATGCGCAGCATTTTGCCGGTGTCGCGGTCGTGGTCGACCACGAACAGTCGTCCGGCTACATCCCCCCCTTTTTCCTCGGGGATAAAACCCAATTGTTCTCGATTAACGCCGAAGTATGCCTCCACATCGTCCATGACCGTGTCGGATTCCGGCTGCTCGCTGAACCGGGCTTCCTCCCAGTTTTTGGAAACATAATAAGCTTCTCTTTTGGTCGCGATATCGTCGCTCTCCAGGAGTTCTTTGGAGAGCGCAACCATCCGGAGAGTTTGGGCAAAAGTTTTCACAGTACTGACTGTGAGCGTGCGCTCTTTCTTCTGGCCCGCGATTTCGAAAAAGCCGCGCTGGGGGTGATAGCGGACATTCGACAGGGAGCGGACCGGCAATTTCATTGTCGGTTTCTTGCGGGCTATGATCTTGTTGTGAATGTCTTCCGCCGAGGCCCGAATCGCGTTCAACACGTTTTTCTCTCGCGCCTGTTTGGGAATGGAAACGGTGCTGCTCTTTTTCGGCATGGGGACCCTCCCAAGGGAATGAGCCCCGCGGCTGCGGACCCTTCTCACCCTCCGACTGTTATCCGGACCGGCTGCGCTCAAGCACAAGTTTGAGAGTCGCAACCAAGTCGCTTTCCGCTTTTTCAGAAAGCTCCAGGATCTCGCGCAAGGCTATTCCGATATGAGGAATGTATCTTTCGATGTACGACTTTTTCTTCTCTTCATCCGCCGCTCTGCGGTGCGCGCGGATGTGCGTCACCAGCTTGCGCCCGCACTCCTGCAGCGCCAGTCTCAGCTCGCGCATAATTTCGGGATATGCCGCGATCGCCTCCTTGCTTTCCGAGGTAAAGGGCACCCATGCGGAGGCCATATGAACAAATAAAGCCATGGGGCCCGCTGGCAGAGCCCCCTTGGCCTGCGAAAGCCCGTAGTTGCGCCAGTCGATCCCCAGGACGGCTTTGGTGATGGCGCATGCCGATTGCTGATACTGGAGCGGGACGCGGTTGGCGAAACGCAACAGGTCGACCAGATCGTCGCCGCGCAGGCTTCCTCCGTAGGCCAGGCCGGCTTCTATCTGGAACGGATTGCCCCGATATACCGCCGGCGGCCGAGTGGCGGTGGCATAGAAATCCGCGCCGATTTCCTTTCGAAGTCCGGAAAGAATCTGTTCCTGGCCGATCGGCGACAGACAATTGGTCGCCGGGCTCATGATTTTGACGCTGTTGATTGCCTTGAAGAGCCTTTCCGCCTCATGGACGACGATAGCATGCGGATTGGCGTTGGGTTTCAAATCGGCCGCCTTGCAGATCTCCAGCGCCACCCGGTCGCTCACTCGCGAAAAATCTTTTTGCAGGGCGGAGCTGAGCTGCCGCGAAGGAGTTTCTTTCATCATCCTTATGAGCACGCCCAGCTCGACACCATAAGGATGGGGCTTGATTTCCTTCGGTTCCGGCGGAAGCGAATTCGAGCCCCGCACCAGGTGCAGGATTCCTCCGGAATCGGGGGCCGTATAAAAAATCTCGCAATGCGGATTGGCAATTGCAGTCTGGCGGATGTAATCATCTACGGAGTGCCTTCCTTTTTTATAGGTTCCGATGAGTTCAATTTCAACCTTGGTCCCATGCGGCGATTCCCAATCCACCACCCGGTCCATGATGATCTGCGGCGCGTTCTTGCGGGTATCGATCTGGATCTCATAATAATGAGGGGGCTTGTCCGGAGCGGTGCGAGAGGTCACGGAGATCGATTTGCCCGTGGTCAGCAGGCCGTACATGCCCGCCGCCGAGATGCCGATGCCTTGCTGCCCCCTTGCCTGTTTCAAAGTGTGGAATTTTGACCCATACAGCAGCTTGCCGAAAATCTTGGGAATCTGCGCTTTGATGATCCCGGGGCCGTTGTCTTCCACTGAGATCCGAAAACGGTCTTCCGCCAGCTGTTTTATATCCACTTTTAGAACGGGAAGTACGCCTGCTTCCTCGCAAGCGTCCAGGGAATTGTCCACAGCTTCCTTGACCGCCGTCAGCAGCGCTTTCTGAGGATTGTCGAATCCGAGAAGATGGCGGTTTTTGCTGAAAAATTCAGAAACGGAAATCTCGCGCTGGCGCGCAGCCATGCTTTCGGCCGTCTGGCGGATTTTGATTTTTTCTGCGGCCGGATTTCGCACCGCTTTGGATAAGGGTGGCATTAGCGTCGGCACTCCGGGCCTCTTAAAAGGTCAAATCATAGGAAATCCGGCGGGCCATTGCAACCGTGCCGAATGCGGAATGAAATAGGTACATCAAGTCAATGCGGTCAGGTCTATAATTCAGCCGGTGATTCAGTAAAACGGCATTGGCGGGGGCGTCTAATGAATGAATGGAAGATGCGGCCGGTCGGGTATATTCGAAGCGCTTATACGGATACTCAGCAAATTCCGAAAGGACTTGGCGCGACTCATACGATGGAAGGGATTCTGGAGGTGCTGCCTGAATTGGAACCGGGCCTGCAGGATATTGAGGGATTCTCTCATCTGATGATCATCTGGGTCTTTCACAAGGCAAAGGGAATGGAACTGGTGGGAAAGACACCCGCGGATGACCGCCCCCACGGGGTTTTTTCCACGCGGTCGCCGCGCCGGCCCAATCCTATCGGATTGACCACCGTTGAACTTGTGCGCCGTGAAGGAAATTTGCTTTACCTGAAGGGTGTCGATATGCTGGACGGAACGCCGGCTCTTGATATAAAGCCCTATACTTCCAGCGTGCCCATCGAGAAGATCCGCCGTGGCTGGCTGGATGAGGCGGAAAAAAGGCAACGTTAAATTAAAACCGGTACGAGCTCTTCAATCGCAGAGTTCCACCCTATACAAAAATTATCTCTTCGCGGTAAGGGGTGAGTTTTTCGAATCCTGATTCCGTGATCAGGTACATATTTTCGATGCCGACGCCGCCGCGCTCCGGAAAAAAGATTTTGGGTTCCATGGCGAGGGTCATGCCCGGTTCAAGCTTCATGTCGGTTCCAGGCGCCAGCACCGGCAGCTCGTCCAATTCTAATCCTACGCCGTGTCCAACATATCGCAGATAGTTGTCCCCCGCTCCCATGAAAGAGCCCGGGCAATCGACCCCCTCGATATAGTGGAAAGCATGCTCGCAAATTGCGTTGCATGCGACACCCGGTTTCAGCATCGATTCAATCTCGCGATTCAACGCCAGCACCTGTTCGTGAGCTTTCAGCAAATCGGGCGCAAGGCCGCCCAGGGCGAAGGTACGGGCGGCGTCGGCGAGATATCCTCCGTAGCCGCCGCATATATCAACCAGAAGCGGTTCGCCGGGCATGAGGCTTCGTTCGCTGCCGGTGTTGGAAATTGCCGGATAAAGCCCAAGGAATCCTGTGGAACCGGGGAAGGAAGTTGGAAAGCAGGCATTGGCGCCGGCGGAAAAAGCGCCGTAGCTGACTTCGTAATTGAAGCCGCGCATACGCTGGATGCCCTGGTGGCCGTGAAGCCGGAGATAGTGCTCCATGTGAGCCAGGGCCTCAAGTTCGGTGCTCCCGGGACGAATCCAGTTGGGCAACTGCCGCCAGGCCTCGAGGATCATCTGAGCGGCATTCTTTATTTGGCCGGCTTCATAGGACGACTTGATCATTCGAATTTTCCGGATGGCCCCGGATGCGTCAACAAATTGCGCTTCCGGGAACATCCTCGCGAATCTGAAATAAAGCGCTGCGGGCAGGACATCAATTTCGAGGCCCACTCTCCGCAACCGCCCCATTCCTTCGGCTTCCAGAATGTTTCGCGAATCTTCCAGCTTGGGCATGGCAACAACGGCGTCCCAGGCCGCTTCCGACCTCGCCCGGCTAAGGCTTTTATTGACAAGATAAACGGGTTGTCCATGTGAGGGAAGGCAGAGCAAGCCACGCTGTATGGTTCCGGAAAAATAATATAAGTCGGCGTTCTGCAGGATGAATACGGCATCAACGCAGGTTTCCTGCATCCACGCCTGCATCTGCCGCAACCTGTTTTTGGCTTCGCTGGAAGGTAATAAGTCCATGGGCGCGTCCTGAAAAATGATGACGAGAGTCATTTTATATACTGATAGATTGTTGCCTGCCACCCTTTTCCCTTATGATGACCAAGATTCTTCAGGTGAGCATGGCTCGCCAGAGTCGGCTCACGGGTGGAATGGAATCAGCGGTGGGGA
>JBBISO010000051.1:0-13232 GCA_037441325.1 Acidobacteriota bacterium
TAAGAGAGTGCGCCCAGCCGAAATCGACGATATGGTCCGCCTCTCTGAAACCGGCCTCAACATCCCCTGTAGCGTAAGTTCCCGCCAGCTTCTTTGGGTCGATGCGAACGACCGGCGCCCCGGGTTTTAGGCCATCCCGGGGATCCACCAATGTCGGCAGCACTTCCCATTCTACTTTGATCAGTCTCAGTGCCTCGTCGCAAATTTCGGGGGTCACGGCGACAACAAGCGCGCCTATCTCTTCGCCTTCCGTATCAGATTCATCAGGGATGAGAGGTTCCCGCGTCCCAGTCATCTTTAGGATGTCCGGGGCGTCCCAGGTAACAATATCCACCACGCCCTCCAGTGCCTTCGCTTTGCTGATATCCATACTCTTTATTTTCACGCGGCCATGGGGATTTCTGAGGAATTTGGCGTGGAGCATGTCGGGCACGACAAAATCGCTGCCGAATTTGGCTCCACCGGTGGCTATGGTGTACGACAGCCTGCCCGGTACATTTGCGCGCCCGACAGCGTTGAATTCCGTTCTCAGTCCATTGCTGCCATCAAGGTCTGCCATATTGTCGCCTCATTATTGGAATCTTGTCTCCGATTATGACAGGTATTGTACTACCAAATGCAAGTTTCGTATTGAATTGCACTTGAATATTTCCAGGATTAGCCAGGCGACCGAAAAAGAAGCATCCCTTAATTGCAGTGCAGGAAAACCGATCTCGATATCGATTCCGACCTGGCGGGAAGCATGCCCGGTTTTATTGACAGGATGTCGGGCCCGAAGGTAAGCGTGCCCCAAAGTGCAAGCGTTTCATTAAAGGAGAAAATTTATGGGCAAGCCCTTATCGCGCAGAACCTTATTCCAGCTGGCGGCAGCCTCCATGACCGGAAGCCGGAGCACGCGCGGCCGCAAGCCCGCTATTTCATGCCCAGTTTATTGGGCAGTTTGCCGAAATCATAATAGCGGTGCTGAACCGCCGGGCCGGTAATCGTGACCACGCGAATTCCCGAGCCGTCTTCCCCGAACGGCATCGAAACTGGCCCAGTCGCGACCGCTTCCAGTTCCCCATCCTGTGCGATGAAATTCCTGTGAACGTGCCCGGCGAAAACATGACGCACGCCGGCCCGGTGCAACAGTTCCAGGATAGGTTTCCGCCTATCGAGAGGAATATTTCCCCAATGGGCCGGTTCCTGAATTTCGCGACCGAGACCGACTAGCCGGCTTTGCTGACGAGCAGATAGCACCGCTCCTGCACGATCCTGGCCGCCTGCTCGCGGCCAGTTGCGGATTCCAGGTCTTGAGCCAGGTTCTTATCCCCGACGACATCCCGGACCCAATTGCTGAAATCATTTTTTATATCGTTGCAATGATAGGCAAAGGTCTGATCCGACATCCCGGCCAGAGCGCCTCCGAGTTCCCTCAGATCCCGGAATTTGTTGCCGTCGATGCACCAGAAGGCATATTGTTCCGGCACCGGAGCCAAAAATTTCCGTGCCTGGATCTTTGTGATCCCAGGCGCGCGCGCCGCGCCGGCCCTTTTGACTGTTTCTTTTTTGGTTTTAGCCATGGCGGATAAGCGCTCCTATGGATACATTGGCATGGTCTCCTTTTTTTCCCTTACTATTGTCCATAAACTCGAAGCGGAAGACAAGCACGGATGCCTTGCTTATTGCCGTCCGCGAAAAATGGCCTATTGCAGCGCTCCAATTTCGGGATTCACGGAATCCGAGGACCATAAAAAGCGGTTTGCGCGGGAAAGAGCCCCTGAATCAACGAAGCCAGGAGAGCGGCGGATACCCCTTTCCGGCCACGTCTCCCAGCGCACGCAAAAAACGCAGGATAAGACAGTGAAAATCTTTGCCGCCCTCTGCGTCTCTGCGGGGGGCTTTTTGTGGTTGACCCTGTCAATATCTTTGCCATCCGCCCCATATAACCAGTTTCTGTTGCGAAATTCAAAATCCGGCCAAAAGGCTCCGAAGGGCCGGCCGCCATTGTTCCTTACAGAGACACCGGTGACTGTGTCAGGGCATCAGAATCGCAATGCAAAACCGGTTGTCAGAGTCAACCCGGAATCCCATTTATCACGACCCGGCATACCTGTTAGATTGGGCATACCCATCATGAGATGCGATGCATCCAATACTATCCCGAAATTATCGCTCATCCAGATCTGGGCTCCCGCCCCGTAGGAGGCACTAAATTTGTATTCGCCGCCTATATCGCCGCCGGAGACGTATTTAAAGCTGATATGCGAAAAACCTACGCCGGCTTTTGCATAAAATTGCAAAGGCCCATACAGCTTGGTCTGGTATCGAATGCCCTGCAGGTTGTTAATGACGCGAGCCTTAATATATGTTTGCTCTGCCGACCCGTAAAAGGTAGTCTGACTCCAGAATGCGAACCATGAGGCGAGATTCTGAGCAAGAGTAAAACCTCCGCCGCTGAGACTGGTATTCGGTATGTCAAGGGAATCGATCCCGGTTTTGAAGCGGAAATCTCTGTACGTCTGGTAGAAGCCCTGGATTTCGGTGCTGGTATCCTGAGCTGAAGCGCAAACCGTTCCGCAAAGAATCGTGGCGGCCAGGAGAAAACATTTAGGACCGGATGGTAAAACTTTCATTTTGCCTCCTAAAGGATTCCAATTTCCAATTGCAAACAGGTTAATGCAAGTTTAGCCGCTCACACGCTGCTTTGCGAGTCTTTTTGCGGCAATATTGTCAGCCCGCATTTCTTACAGCGAGCGCGATACTCTTTGGCGCACATGGCCGCGGCCTCCCTCTCGCCGATGACCTCACCAACTCCGGGATTAATCATCGCTTTACCGTCCGTTCGCAGATCATGTATATTGGTTCTCAGATTTCCCCAACTTCATCGCAGAAAAGGAAAACGGTATGATCTCATGGAGACAGCTTCTGGCAATCGCCGGCGCGGCACCCGCCTGGGCGGCGCTAAAGACTGCGGCCGGCGCGCAAAATTTCCCGAAGCCGGGAGGAATCCCTCCAACCATACAAGTAACTCCGAAAATGGTCGGAACGGTAACGGCGTTTGCGCTCCGCTTTAGGGCGTCCCAAGCAAGCAAGGAGCCATTCGACATGATCGAGCACTGTGGCAAAACAGATCCGAAAAGGAGCGGGGAATGAGAGTCGGTTTCATCGGTTTGGGGATCATGGGCAAGCCCATGGCCCGCAATTTGATCAAGGCAGGCCATCAACTGGCGGTTTATGATCTGAAGCCGGAGGCGATGGCGGAATTGGCGTCCGGCGGCGCTTTTCCAGGCGCGTCGGCCAGGGATGTCGCAGCACGCTCGGAAGTGACGATCACAATGGTGCCTGACGGGCCGGAGGTTGAAGCCGCCGTGCTTGGTCCTGCAGGCGCATTGGAAGGCGCGAAACCAGGCTCGGTCATTGTTGACATGAGCTCGATCAGCCCGCTGGTCGCTCAAAAAGTGGGAGCTGCCTGCGCCGCCAGAGGAATCGACTTCCTGGACGCGCCGGTAAGCGGCGGTGAACCCAAGGCGATCGACGGAACCCTGGCCATCATGGCCGGAGGCAAACAGGGGGTTTTCGACAGAGTCCTGCCGCTGTTTCAGGTGATGGGGTCCAGCGCCATACTGACCGGTCCGGTCGGAGCCGGAAACGTGACCAAACTCGCCAACCAGATCATGGTCGCGGTTAATATCGCAGCCATGGGAGAAGCCCTGGTTCTGGCAACCAAATCCGGACTCGATCCGGAAGCGGTCTTCAACGCCGTAAAAGGAGGACTGGCGGGGAGCGCCGTGCTGAATGCCAAAGCGCCGATGTTGATCGCCCGCAATTTCAAGGCGGGATTCCGCATCCGCCTGCATCAGAAAGACCTGCGAAATGCGCTTCAGGCAGCTGAGTCCCTGATGGTCTCCCTGCCGTTTACCAGCCTGGCGCAACAGGCTTTAATGGCCTTGATGAATAGCGGGCGCGGCGATTTAGATCATACGGCAATCGCGACTTTTATCGAAGATATGTCAAACGTGGAAGTGCGAAAACCGGCATAATGGCCCGCCGCGCTGTGTCTTTGTTGTGAGCCTGTGATTTCGGCAGCGACCAGGCCGCGCCACGTATGCATGGTTCTAACGCTGGAAGAACACCAGAGTGCCCGCGGGGATGGCCTTGGGATTAACATCGTCGCCGCTCCGAATGGTTCCGTCAGGAATGCGGTAATACGTCGACGGATAGTTCCACTTCTCTCCTGCAATCCTGGAAGGAGGGCGCTGCACCTTAACATAACCGCCGTATACATATCCGACCAGCACTCTAGTTCCTTGTGGAGGCCGCTTGAGACGCTCCTGCAATGAGCGCTGTTTCTGCTAATCGGCTCCGGTGCGGATGAGGCCGTCCGGGAAAAAGTAGATGGTAGTGGCGCTGGCGCTGGCCGCTCCGGCGAGCTCTTTGGCCGTGTTGCCGTCTTTCCCGATCTCGAGGAAGCCCTCGAAAGGCTGGGTATCTTCCGCCTCGTTTAAAAGCACGCGCGTCCCGGCGGGGATCTGGCTCCAGTCGCGAATCTGGCTGCCTGCAAAGCGTTTCCCGTCGGGAAAAACATAAACCGTGGAAGGATGATTGTACCTTTCACGCGCAATTCTCCACGCCGTCCAATAAGCATCGATACGGGTGGATTCGTACGGGACCGCAATCGCGGCCGGCGATGAAGACGGAATCTTTCCGGCCTGCGCAACCAGCACCGGCTTCGGCCGGCCTTCAAAGAGAAAGCTGAAAAGCTCGCGGTCCGCAACCTTCAACCGGCCCGCCTGAACGTCCGGATCATGGTCAGGGCCGGGTTGCAGGCCGAGACGAGCGCGCACTTCGGGCCGCGCGAAAATCATGCCGCAGCGTTTCCGCCCGCGGTGATTGTCGTCCTGGAAACGGTTCGGCCGGCCATAAGCGACCATGGAATGGGTAAGGATGCGATCATCGGAAACGCCATAAAGATTCTTCAACTGCCTCAACAACTCCCGAAGCGCGGAATACTGGGCCTCCTTGATATCCCGGTTATGGTAGCCCGCGACCTCGATACCGATCGAAATGCCATCAATCGCGCGCTGTCCGTCCCACATGCTCCGGCCTGCATGTTTTGCGATCTTGGCCTTATCGATGATGCGGTAAACAATGCCGGATCCCGAGACAAAATAGTGGGCTTCTCCGTAACGGATGATTTTGTCCAGCGACCCCCCGTCTTCGCCTTCAGTGGTATGCAGAATGATATAGTGCGTCATCCTGCGAAGCGGGCGTTTTGGGTTAAGGGGGCTGAAGCGGTTTTTAATTAAAATCGAGTTTTCGCGCGCGTAAAGAGAAATAGCCGCCGGCCGGGAGACGGCCAGCGCTGCCGCAGTCAGCATTAGAAGCTCCCGACGCGTTATCCGGCAATTTTCCGATCCATTCATTCGAGTCACAGGAACTTTAAATTCCACAGGTTCCAAATCCGCGCAACTCCTCAGGAGCATTGCATTCGGCCTGATCATGTTGCCACTTATTTTTACCGGACTCAATCCAATTCCTCACTTGTACGCGAGAGGACGGTTCTCCAAAGCTATCCTGATTTGTCTTCGTGAGCACAGTTCTCCAGAACCGTCCACGCGGGCGGATTCTAAAACAGTTCTGTTGGCCGATCTCCGGGTTTCTGATACATTGCCGCCATGCGCCTGACCGGAATACGCAAAATTCATTTGATCGGAATATGCGGAACAGGCATGGCCTCGCTTGCCGCCATGCTTCAGGAAAGCGGCTATGCGATCTCCGGCTCAGATGAGGGGATCTATCCGCCCATGAGCGACTTCCTGGCCCAAAAGAGCATCCCGGTCGCCCAGGGCTATGACGCCAAGAATCTGCTACCGGAGCCGGATCTTGTCGTCGTAGGCAATGCTTTGTCCCGCGGCAATCCGGAAATCGAATATCTCTTGAATCAGCGCATGCCGTTTCTATCCTTCCCGGAAGCGCTAAAAACCTTCTTCCTTCGCGATAAGATTCCGGTCGTTGTCACTGGTACCCATGGCAAAACAACCACCACTTCAATGATCGCCTGGGTGCTTCACTTTGCCGGGCATCGGCCGAGTTTTTTTGCGGGCGGGATCAGCGAAAATTTCCAATCCAGTTATGGATTGGAAGGCGGCCCTCACTGCGTGGTCGAAGGGGACGAATACGATTCCGCTTTTTTCGACAAAGGCCCGAAGTTCCTCCACTATCTCCCTTTTCTCGCCGTTATCGGGAACGTCGAATTCGACCATGCCGACATCTATGAAAACCTCGAAGCGATCAAACTTCAATTCCGCCGCTTTGTAAATCTCATCCCGCAACGCGGCTTTCTGGCCGTGGGCGCCGACAGCCCACCTGCGCTGGAGGTCAGCCGAAACAGCCTGTGCCGCAAGGAAACTTTCGGCATGCATCCTGACAATGATTGGAGCGCGCGCGCCGCCGAGATGAACGGAGACCGGCTTGGCTTCGATGTTATCTACCAAAAAAAACTCTTCCGCCGCCTGCGTCTGAAAGTTTACGGCGACTACAATATTCGCAATGCCTTGGCCGCGGCGGCAATCCTGCACCGGCTGGAAATTTCCGAAGACGACATCCGGGAAGGGCTCGAGACGTTTCAAGGAATCCGGCGGCGCCTGCAACTGCGGAGCGAGGTCCGGGGAATCCGCGTTTATGAAGATTTCGCGCATCATCCCACCGCCGTGCGCGAAACGCTGCGCGCCGTCCGCAACGCTTATCGCCCGGAGCGCGTATGGGCCATCTACGAGCCCCGCTCGGCAACCAGCCGGCGCCGGGTCTTCCAGCGCGAAATCGCCGAAGCGCTGAATATGGCCGATTGCATTGCGATCCCCGCTCTTTTCAAGCCGGAGAAGATACCGGAGAGCGAGCGTCTCGATTGCAATCAGGTGATTGAGGATTTGCGCCGCATGGGCCGCTCCGCCTGGAACCTGGAAACGGTGGAAGGTATAATTGCAAAGGTATGCGAAGAGGCCCGCGCAGGAGACTTGATCGTTATCATGTCCAACGGGGGATTCGGCGGCATTTACGAGAAGCTTCCCGCGGCGCTTAAGAATAGATGAAGCCTTGAGGCGGCTCCTCGACGCCGCTTTTAGGTGATTTAAGAACTACTTCTAATGCTTATGCTTTCAGATACGCCGGTCCAGAGGGTTTTTCCAACCCATTTTGGGGGACTCTCCCTGCAACCGCGAAGACCTCCCAGAACTCAAAGAATCTCTTTTTCTTGGAAGTCTTTGCGGTTTGCCTTTAAAGCACATATAGTTCTTAAATCACCTCCGCTTTCTACTTTCTAAAAGGAAACCGGCAAAATGGTGTACCGGCGCCTAGTACTTTTTTGCTTGCTTATGCTCGCAGCCGTTTGCCTCTGCGCCCGGCAGCAGCCGAAACCTTCCGATTCCTCCGGCCAAGAGCAGGAAGGCTACAAGATCGGGGTCGAGGTAAATATGGTCACGGTGCCGGTCACCGTGCGCAAACCTCAAGGCGGTTTCCTTAAAGGGCTTCCCAAAGATTCCTTCCTTGTATACGAAGACGGGGAACCTCAGGAAATATTTTTCTTCGCGCAGGAAGTCCTGCCGATGCGCATCGCCATTGTTCTGGACAGCAGCGGCAGCGTCCGCACCGAATGGGGCACCATTAAACATGCGACGAAAAAATTTGTCGAAAACCTGAAGCCGGAAGACGAATTCGCGCTGATCAGTTTCAGCAGCGAAATCCGTCTGAAAATGGATTGGGGGCGCAAAACCGACCGGCTCGATCCCGTGATGACTTCGATTTACTGCAAAGGCAATACCAAGCTGTGGGATGCAATTTGGATCGTCTCCAAGGAAGTTTTCAAAGAAATCCCGGAAAAGAAGGCCATGATCATCATGAGCGATGGGCTGGATAATGAGAGCACGGTTTCCTATAGAGAAGCTATGCAGGCGGCCATTCGCTCCGAAGCAGCCGTCTATATTGTAAGCAAGACGGAGGCGGTCCGCCAAAAGATGATGTTTGAAAGTTCCCTTCAGGGAATCTATGACGGCATTCCCCATGAAGCTTTTGTCCAAGCGGATCTGGCTCTCCGCAAACTGGCTTATGAAACCGGCGGCCGCGTGCTGTACCCGAACAACTTTGGCCAATTGGACAATATCTATTCGGAAGTTGACGAAGAATTGCGCAACCAGTACACGATCGGATATATCTCCACCAACAGCGCGAAGGATGGATCGTACCGGCGGTTAGAGGTCCGGGTGGATACGCGGGGCGCAGCCGCAGCCGTCTCGGCCCGGCCCGGATATTATGCGCCCGAAAAATAAGCCTCGAATGCGGTCCTCACAAAACGCGGACCCAGGGCTAAGCCGGATATTTGAAAAGCTCAAAAACAGCTTGACAGATAACTGCCGCCGATCATAACTTTCTCAGTAACCCCAGCCGCACCCTCGAATTCAAATACAACCGAATGCATTTGAATTGGAGGGTTTCAGGTGCGCACTCCCGCTTACTCCCGCTGTGAACACGAGCACTTTTTTATTTCGGAAAGCTCCCCGCTTGAGGAATATGAACCCGAACCGAGCCCGGCCGAATGGTCGGACGATGAGATTGCGGCCATCCGAGCCGTGCTGCAGAGGCTTACGGCCTTGCGCGTCAGAAATTCCATGGATGCCGAGGACCTGGTACAGGATACGCTTCTCACCATGATTACCAAATATCCGGAAAGCGAATTGGAAAAGGGTCCTTTGATATGGAGCATGGGTATCCTGCGCAAAAAGGTGGGCAATTATTATCGCAAAGCGCAACGAGCAGTCTGGATCGAAAAGCAGCGGGCGAACGGCTGGCCGCGGGACGGGCAGGCCATGCGCGCCGCCTGTCCCGAAAAGCAGTTCGCTTATGAGGAATTGCAGAAGCTGGTCGAGAAGACGCTGATCCGGCTGCCTGTTGCTCAACGAGAGCCCCTGGAACTCTTGATCGCGGGACATAACGCCGGCGAAATCGCGGAACAGCTCTATCCGGAGCGCTATCAAAACGTGATCAACTATCTGTACCGGGCGCGCAAAAAAATCGCCAAAGAGCTGGCACGTTACGGATATGGACCAAATCCGAAGAAACGCCTCCTGGTGAAGAAACCTAATGGTCTCAACCGCCGCTGACGCGCCCTAATATGCAATGAACCCTCAGTCGCCATAGTTCCAGCCGCAGGTGCAGATCCGGAAGCGGGACTTCCCATTCATGCAGCCTGCCCGTTACAATACTCCGTGGGGGAACTGGGAGCAAGTTGAACAAGGTCCAGACGGCATGGCTGGCCGGTTTTCGCCGGAAGTTTCGCGCGATTGACCGGCGTTACCGCGAGGCGCGGATGTTCGCCCGTGCGATGGTGTCGCCGCGCCATCCCATCGTTGCGCACATCATCCCCACCCGGCGCTGCAACCTCTCCTGCGCTTACTGCAATGAGTACAACGACTACTCGCCGCCTGTGCCGGTGGCGGCAATGTTGCGGCGAATCGACTTACTGGCCCGGCTCGGTACGACCATCATCACCATCAGCGGAGGCGAGCCGCTGCTGCATCCGCAACTCGACCAGATCGTCGGCCGCATCCGCCGGCATGGGATCATGGCCACCGTCATCACCAATGGTTACCTGCTAAGCCCCGACAGAATCCGCGCGTTGAACCGGGCGGGCCTTGACTACCTCCAGATCAGCGTTGACAACCTGATGCCCGACGATGTTTCCAAGAAAAGCCTCAAGGTCCTGGATCAGAAACTGCAGTGGCTGGCGTGCCACGCGGAATTCGCCGTCACCGTCAATTCGGTGCTCGGCGCCGGTATGCGCCAGCCGGAGGATGCGCTGGCTGTCACCCGCCGCGCCCGCCAGTTCGGCTTCACCAGCACTGTCGGTGTGATCCACGACCACTCCGGCCAGTTGAAGCCGCTCAGCGACGATCAGCGTCGCGTGTACGAAGAAATCCTAGCATTGGGGAAATCGGTTTTCTCGTTCGCGCATTACGATCGGTTCCAAGACAACATCGTGCGCGGGCTTCCCAACGATTGGCAGTGCCACGCAGGCGGCCGGTATCTTTACGTCTGCGAGGACGGATTGGTTCACTGGTGCTCGCAGCAGCGCGGACACCCGGGTATTCCGCTCGAGCAATACACGCCGGCGGATCTCGACCGCGAGTACGGAACCGTGAAGCCCTGTGCAGCGTACTGCACCGTATCCTGCGTGCATCAGACCTCGCTACTTGACGGTTTTCGCGAAAGGCCTCGGGAAGCATTGGCGCAGATCGTGTCATCGCTTCAGGACCGGGGCGCATCCTTGCGACCGCCGCGGCCGGTTCAGCTGCTTCGCTGGATGTTCCTGGAGAGCGGCAATCGGCGCATCTTTAAGCGAATCGCCCTGCGGATCCTGAAAGTGACCAGAGACTGAGGCTCTCGCCTCCGCCGGCCTTGTGCAGGATGGGGAGGCGCTTCAGGCGCTTCCGTCCATGGTTGGATTGAAAATCGACTTTGATTTGCAGATCACGTTTATGGCAGCTTCTCTCTATCGTCTCCTGGCCGGGAAAATCAGACGGTCTTTGCGGTTTGCTTTTAAAGCTCAAGAGCATACGCGCTTGCTCCCGCGCGGAGAAGGCAAGGAAAAAATCTTCGCGTTCGGTGCGGGGCAAGCTGTCGAATATCTCATGGCGCTCATCCGGCAAGAGTTGAGCCCAGGCCTAGCACAGCTCGGCGGCGGAAGTGATTTCCGGCAAATCTTCTCGAACTACAGTCGGCGCCACCGTGCGCCCCTTTTTTAATCAGACCTTTTCGGCCAGCGCAGGATTGCGGCGGCAAAAACTGCGGCACCATAAATCATTGCTACAAGGTACCCGCAAGTCCGGCAAGTTTCAATTTTTGTTATGCATAAGCCGAAATGATTTTGTTCCGGCCTTCAGTCGCGCCTAATGCCCCCCAACCGGGCCATATAATCAATCTCCACCATCCGCAGCGTCGAGCAGAAAGGTGGAGACAAGCTGTGTTCAAAAGGCATTGGCCTCCCTCGGGTCCGGCGCAGGATATAACCGACTGCGCTCCCGGATTATTGGAGTCCGATCAAGGCCGGCTATATTTTGGGGAATGAACCCGAGCCCTGACAGCTTATGGATTCCATTCACCCGCTCTTCCCTTTTTTGCTGGCGGCGATCAAGCATTAGCTTTACTATGGCGTTTATGCGAGTGCCTGTAAAGACCAGAACATCTTCGGTTGTCCGCAGCGGCGATACGCAGGGAGAAAGCCGGCCGCATGCCGAGGCCACAAAACAAATGCATCGTTTTTATTTGTCCCTGGCGATCCTGCTTGCTCTTGCGCACCTTGTCGGTGCCTGTGCTTCCCAAACATCATCCTCATCCGCTTCAAATCGCGCCATGAAATCCAACCCCTCATCCACCGATAAACCGCAGCACGGAGGCACTCTTAGGCGGCTGGCCATTGCGTTTCCAAGGATTCTGGGGTACCCGGAGGAGTTCGCTCCGATTGACGCGGGCTTTGCCTCGGTGGCGCTGGAGAGATTGGTGGGTTGGGACGAAAAGGGGAATCTATCTCCTGAGCTCGCCGCGGCATGGGAAGGAGATCCGAAAAATAGGACCATCACCTGGCATCTCAGGAAAGGAGTTCAGTTTACAGATGGAACGGAGTGGAATGCCGAAGCGCTCAAATGGAATTACGAATCAAGGCTGCGCGCGGGCCGGCTGACCAACGGCCAAGCAGTAAGATCCCTCGAAGTTATCGACGGTCACACGCTCCGCATGCACTTAAAGAGTTACGACCGGATGATGATCCACAATTATGGCTGGTCGGTGATGATCTCCCCGGCGGCCTTCGAAAAAGCCGGCGGCGGGGACCTGGAAAAAAGCAAGGCGTGGGCAAGGCTGAACCCGGTCGGCACCGGCCCCTTCAAGATCGTCGATTTTCAGCGCGATGTGTTTATTAGATGCAGGAGGAACGATAACTACTGGCGGGACAATCTGCCTTATTTCGACGGCATCGAATATCGCCTGATCCCCGATCTCATGATCGCGTCGGCCATGATGCAGGCAAATGAAGCCGACATGCTGACCAATGCCGATGTGCGCACCGCGCTTGATTTGGAGGCTTTGGGTTTCAAAGTAAATTGGGGAACCGGCTTGTTGATGGCGCTCTTGCCTAATTCCGCCGATCCGGATTCGCCTTTCGCCGACAAAAGGGTGCGTGAAGCCGTAGAATTTGCGGTCAATCGTCCGGCCCTGGCGCAAATGATAGGATATGGCAAATATGAACCCCTGACCCAACTGGCTTCCCAGGCCATGTGCCGGGCTTTGCTCCCCGTCCGTATAATCCCGACAAGGCCAGGCAGCTCCTTGCCGAAGCTGGCTACCCAAGAGGCTTCCGGACGAAAATAATCACCGGAGAGCAGAACAGGGACCTTGCGGCTGCTCTGCAGAGTTATTTGGCTAAAGTAGGTATTGTGGCGGATTTGGACATCGCCGATACAGCCCGGTATTTCGCTTCCGTCTTCAACGATGGCTGGAAAGGATTGGCGCTGGCCGCATCCGGAATTAATCCCGACGCGACGGATATATTCGTGCATTACGGCCCAACGCCCATGACCTTTCGCGTCAAATATCGCCAAATCGAAGAAGTATCTGGACCTTTGCCACGACGCCTTGCATACCTATGACGACGCGGAATACCGGAATCTACTCAAGCAGATAGTGCAGCAGGCGGCCGATGATGCCATGGTGGTTCCGCTTTACATCACGGCGCTCGCCGCGGTCATGCAGCCTTATGTCCGGAGCGGCATCCTGAAGATTCATGAAGTTTTATGGAAATCCTATGAAGACTGGATGCACCCGCGCTAGGGCGAATTGCGGATTTGATCACACCCGAATACAGGCCACCCTGTGATCTTCATTGATGTCGCGCAGCGGCGGTTCGGCCAGGCGGCACTCCGGCACAGCCAAGAAGCAGCGGGGATGAAACGAACAGCCGGCCGGCGGATTCAGGGGGCTGGGCACTTCTCCTTTCAGGATGACGCTTTCGCGCTTTTCCTCCACGAAGGGATCCGCAATGGGAACCGCGGACAGCAAAGCCCGGGTATACGGGTGCAGGGGATTCTCATAAAGCGCTTGCGCCCTTGTGATCTCAACAATACGCCCCAGATACATCACCCCCACGCGATCACTGACATGCTTCACCAGGGAAAGATCGTGGGCAATAAAGAGATAGCTCAATCCCC
>JBBISO010000052.1:0-13209 GCA_037441325.1 Acidobacteriota bacterium
TCAGCCGCATACGGCAATCTCTCCGCCAGCTTGCCGACGAGATCCAGGCATTGATGCCCGACCTTATGGATCGCCGCCCTATGGTCAAGGGGACCGTGTACGAACAGCGTCGTAAATGCGGCAAACCGAACTGCTCCTGTGCCAGCGGAGAGCCTCATCGTTCGATGATGCTGAGTCGCAGTGAGAACGGTCGTACAAAACTCCTGACGATTCCATCCGGGCATTTGAAAGACTTACAGGTTCTAACGGAGCGTTATCAGAAGTTCCGGCTGATCTTCCCCCGCCATGGCGGGGGAAGATCCGTCTGAATTTGTCGAGGATGCCGAAATTCAAGGTACTGATCAGCAGGCCCTTGCGATGCACGAGTGATGAACTCCAAACGCGCAGCTCAAACATCAGGCCGCTATCTCCGAATTCGAGGAAACGCACTCCGGGCGGAGGAGTTTTGACCACATACGGATTTTCCGCCACAACTTCCAGCAGCAGTTTTTCCACCAGATGCACGTCGCTAGCGTACGATACTGAGACCGGCACCTTGAAACGCACGTCTTTTCCCGTGTGGCTCCAATTGACTACGTTCTGAGTAATGAAACTTGAATTAGGAATGATGATGGCAATATTGTCGTTTGTCACCACCGTGGTGCTGCGCGCCTTGATACGAACCACATCTCCTTCGACCTCTCCCCCCTCAATCCGGTCGCCGATTTTGATCGGACGTTCGAACAAAATGATCAGACCGCTGATGAAGTTGTTCGCGATATTCTGCAGGCCGAAACCGACTCCAATTCCCACCGCTCCAGCCACCACGTTCAGTGCGGTCAGATCGATGCCGGCCGTTTGGAAGAGGATGATGAATCCCGCGGCAATGATGAGGTAGCGCAGGATAGTGGCCGTTGCCTGGCGCACGCCGATATCAATGTTTTTCCTTGCCAGAACCCGGTCCGCCAGCAGCCCCGTCAGTTTTCGCGCGAAGTAGATGAGCAGGACGCCAAAGATAATCAGGTAAAAGAGAGACCAAAGTGACAGCTGCAGGCTGCCGAATTTTACCAAGGGCGTGGAAAGGAAAGACATCGCCGAATCCAAAATTCCCTGAAAGTTATTCATAAACATCCCTGCTCTAGAATGGCCAGAACACTGGTATAAAGATCGTTGCGAGGATCCAGAACAAAAGGTTCAGCGGCGCACCGACCTTGAGGTAATCGCTGAACTTGTAACGGCCGGGACCGTATATCTGAGTATTCGTCTGGTAACCTACCGGAGTCATGAAGCTGGCGGAAGCGGCGTACGCCACGGCCATGATAAACGGGCGTGGATCAACATTCAAGGATCCTGCCGCAACTATGGCAACCGGCGTCAGCAACCCCGCGGTAGCATTGTTGGACATGGTTACGGTGAGGAGAGTCGTAATCAGGTAAAAAACCGATACGAGGGCTGTCGGTCCCAATAGTCCCACAGAGGAAACCGTTATTGAGGCGACGGCTTGGGCCGCTCCCGTTTTTTCCAAGGCGGTGCCTAATGTCAGGATACCCGCAAGAAGCAAGGTCGCCATGATGAGCAAGGCCACAAAGTCAACGGGGAGCTTTTCGGTGCAGAAGAGGTAAACTGCTAACACCACTAAGGCGAGAACCAGAATCATGGCGCTCCTCGCGCAAACAATCGCCTATCGGGCAAACATGGTGGAGTCAGGATAATGGCGGCTTTTCCTTTGGTTCTCCCGGACTCTGTAGGGGATAAACCATGATCAACACTCCCAGTTGGCGGTTAAGCCGATAACCGGTGTCACCACGAGCAATTCCTCGGTGTTAAGCTCGCGGACTTCGGTTTCATAATGCTCCAGGAGTGATGCGGGATAATACTGGGATAGATGGGCGCCTTCCATTCTCCGGTCTGTCGAGACGAGTATTTTCCCATCCCTTCCCGCCAAGAGAATGACTTTGAACTGGTCTTCTTTGATGATCTGTTTGAAATACTCATCGATGTTGTCGTAATTGCCTTTGGGCATTTCCATGCGCACCACCCAGGACAACGGGATGGAGGTCAGGCGCAGAAGCGCTCGGTTTTTCTCCAGAAGAGCCTGATCGGTGGCTTGGGTCAGTTTCTCGGCCTGTTTCTGTGCTTCCTTCTCCACTTTTCTAACTGCGAGGTTTTTCCATCCGTACATGCCGGCGATCAGCAGCATCAGAATCAGCGCGCCTTTAAGCCGCCAGTTTGCCATAATGGCCGCGGACCATTTTCCCCAATTGTTTTGCTTGGCCTCCGGTTGCTCCAAAGGCTTGTTCAACGTTAAAATATGATATTCTTCTCTGCCATATAATCGGGTTCCATGGTAAGAACAAACCGGTAAACAGTAAGCTTGATGGGAAAACAGGTTATGGAGTACCGTCTGCTCTCCCCCAGTTGGGCCGCCATGGCCTGCTTGCGGAAAGCGCAGGGTAGTCCTGGAATGTCATCGGCCAGCAACTTATGACTTTAATTACGGAAGCGAATGATGGGAAGACTTCTAAGTTCATTATCCTATCGATTAAGCGGCACGATGGAAATTTGCGCTGGAGCGGCGCTGATCGCGATCATGCTGCTCACGGGCGCGGATATTGTGGGAAGAGTTCTGGGCAGCCCGATTCCGGGAACTTATGAGATTGTCTCCTTTGCAGGCGGATTGGTGATCGGGCTGGCTTTGCCGGGCACGACACGGGCCAAGGGACACGTTTTCACGGACATTTTGCTGGCCCGGCTTTCCGGCAGAGCGAAGTATGTTCTGGCGGTGATGACAAGATTCATAGGAATTTCCATATTTTCCCTTGCCGGATACGGCATGATCATGATGGGAATTCGTCTGCAAGCGTCCGGAGAAGTAACCGCAGTGCTGTCGCTCCCTTTTTACTATGTCGCCTACGCTCTGGGCGGCGCTTTTTTTGTCCAGGTCCTGATCCTTATTTATGAAGCCGCTGAGGTTAAAAGGAGCCGGCATGAATGAAGCTCTGATCGGATGTATCGGCCTTTGCGCGCTGCTGTTGTTTTTCCTCGCGGGAATCGAGCTCGCCTTTGCCATGACATTCGTCGGATTCGTGGGATTTGCCTGCCTCAGGTCTTTGCCGGCCGCCGTGGATCTGCTGGCGAAAGATTTTTTTGACACCTTTGCCTCCTATGCGTTTGTCGTTATTCCGCTTTTCGTGCTGATGGGGCAAATCGCATTTAATTCGGGAATGGCAGAACAGATGTACAAAACGGCCAGGAAGTTCACCGGCCACGTGCCCGGCGGGCTTGCATTGGCGACGGTGGCCGGCGCCACTGTTTTCAAGGCGGTCTCAGGCTCAACCTTGGCAACCGCCGCGACCTTCTCCAGCATCGCGGTTCCCGAGATGGACAAATACGGCTATAGCAGGAAACTGTCGACCGGTGTTGTCGCGAGCGTAGGGACTCTGGGAATTCTGCTTCCGCCGAGCGGAACGCTGATTATCCTGGCCATGATTACGGACCAGTCCGTCGGAAGGCTGTTTCTGGCCGGAATTGCTCCCGGTTTGTTGATCGCTTTTCTGTTTTTTATGACCATTCTGGTTTGGTGCGGAATCAGCCCGTCGCTGGCGCCCAGAAGGCCGGCGGTTGAATGGAAAGAGCGCCTGAGATCGGTCCCTCATATTTTCTGGCCTTTGCTGGTTTTTGCCGTCACCGTCGGAGGCCTTCTGGCGGGATTCTTCACCCCCACGGAGGCAGGCAGCGTCGGCGCCATCGCGGTCCTGGCCCTGACGGTGCTGAAACGCGATCTGAATTTCACGAATTTTGTGAAATCGGTCGGTGAATCCTTGCGCCTGGGTTGTATGGTCCTCATGCTGGTCGGAGGGTCAACGGTACTTGGCCATTTTATGGTCATATCACAAATTCCAAGCGCCGCTGCCGGATGGACGCTCAATTTGCATGTGCATCCTTATGCGGTCGTTGCCGTGATGGTTTTGATCTACCTTTTGGGCGGATCTTTTATCGATGATATGGCCTTCATGATTCTTGCCACGCCCATCTTTTTCCCGGTGGCGATGAAGTTGGGATTTGATCCCATGTGGTTTTCCATTGTTATCGGGGTGACAATGATGATCGGGGTAGTCACGCCGCCGGTTGCCGTCGCCGCTTTCATCGTCAAGAACATCACCCGGGAATCAATGGGCGTGGTGTATAAGGGCGTGCTGCCTTTCCTGCTCAGCCTGTTTTTATGCCTGGTGTTGCTCTTCCTTTTTCCGGGCCTTGTGACCTACCTTCCAGACCTGCTGATGAGGTAATATCAAAAACGAAGGGATCTGGAAACAGCAGCGGGAAAAAACGGATGAATTATGAGCAACTTTGCGCGATTGCGGAAGCGGAATCGGGCTATTTGAATGATGAATCCATCATCAAGATCTACCTTGCATCATCCGCAGGCAATGATGCCGCGAACCATCTCTGCAGTGCTTTTCAGCGGGAAATAGAAAGACAAGGCGCATCGGCAAGGGTTATCAGAGCCGGATCTTACGGTTATTACGGCCTTGAACCCATTGTGGTCATTGAAAGGCCGGACCGCCCCGCTTTCATGTACCGGAATGTGACTCCGGACCAAGCGATCAATCTCATAAGAGAAAGTCCGGCAAGCAGCGGAGCCTTTTGCTGTTTGGGCGGCGAAAATATCGGCGGCGTTCCGCATGTCTCCGAACTGCCTTTGTTCCGCTTCCAAAACCGGATCGCGTTGCGCAATTGCGGTTGGGTGGATCCCGAAAATATAAATCATTACATATTGCGAGGACATGGATATGGCGGGTTTGCGCAAGCTTTGGGGTTGAATCCGGGCAAACTGGCCGGCGAGCTGATACGTTCCACTCCACGCTGCCGGAGCGGATCAGGACCATATTCTCCGGAGAATTGGACAAAGTGCCGGGAGACGGAAGCCATAGACAAATATCTGATTTGTCACGCCGCGGATGAGGACGCGGGAGCTTCGACGGCGCAACTGCTTCTCGGGAGCGATCCGCATTCGGTTTTGGAGGGGATGCTCATCAGCGCTTATGCGGTGGGAGCTTCCCGCGGCGTTCTGTACGTCAAGGAAGGTTTCGGCCGCGCCGCCAAGATTGGCCGCGCGCTCGAACAGATGCGAAAATACAATCTCCTTGGAGATCACATTCTGGACTCCAGCTTCAGATGTGAGATTGAGGTCCGCGAGGTTCCGGAATCCGTTACGGCCGGCGACGGGAGAGCCATTTTCCATACCCTGCACGAAAACCAAATTGCGCCATATTTGTCTCCTACCTACCCGGGCATCGGTGAATTCCGCGGGAAAGCGGTTGCGATCACCAATGCGGAAACGATGTCCGGCGTGTCGGCTTGGTTTCCAAAAGGCAGGGCCTCGAAGGTTGTGACCCTCCAGGGGAGCATTGCCCATCCATATAGGGTAGAAGTTCCGCCGGACACGAGCATACGAAGCCTGCTGGAAGGAATCGGCATAGGTGAGGCCGGCGACCAATACATCAGAGCGGTTCTGATCGGCGGCCCGGCAGGGGTATTCCTTTCTGCGGACTCACTGGATTTGCCGATCAGCTATATTGCGGACGAAGCCATTGGGTCCAACGCCGCTTCGGGCTTCATCACAGTCTTCGACAACGGCGCATGCATGGTTGAAGCGACAAAAGACGCCATGTCTTATATAACAGCCCAGTCATGCGGGAAGTGCTTTTTTTGCCGTGAGGGAAGTCGCCAGATCTGCAATATTTTGGAAGACATTTCCGACCGCAGAGGGAAGCCCGGGGACTTGGACTTGTTGATGGAATTGGGCGAAGAAATGAGGGTTGCATGCCTGTGCTCTTTCGGCAAGAATGCGTCCAATCCGGTGCTGAGCTCAATCCGGCTGTTCCGCGGCGATTATGAAAGCAAGCTGGGCGGGGTGGATTCCTGATCGCCCTCGCCGGTCTCAGCTCCGAAACGCAAAGCCGTGACGTCACACGGGGATCGGAGATATTTCGAACGGGAGACAAACAGAGCGGGGAATGGTCAACCTCAATATAGACGGACGGCAGATCGAAACACAAGAGGGCAGGAGCATTCTCGATGCGGCGCTGAGCGCCGGCATTTATATTCCGCATCTCTGCCATCATCCCGATTTATCTTCACTCGGCGCGTGCCGGCTGTGCGTGGTAGAAGTGGACGGCATGAAAGATTTGGTTGCTTCCTGCACAGCGCAGGCGGAAGACGGCATGAAGGTCGTTACCCGGGCCGAAAGAATCGGGCGCGCGCGCAAACTGGCCATGGAACTGATGCTGGCGGGGCACCCTGCGGAGTGCGGCACCTGCAACAAATACCTCAATTGCGAGCTTCAGTCTCTCAAGCAGTATCTGGCGTGCGAGGGAATACGATTCAGGAGACGGACCAAACCCTTCCCGCTGGTTAAGGACAACCCGCTTTTTGTGCATGATTTCAGCCGGTGCGTCGGCTGCGGCCGCTGTGTAAGAGCTTGTCAGGAATTGCGCGGGGTTGGGGTGCTCTTCTATAAAAAAAGTAAAAGGGAAGGCTATATCGGAACGTGCGGCGATCTGCCCCTGGCCGAGTCCGGGTGCAGATTTTGCGGAGCATGCGCGGATGTTTGTCCCACAGGCGCGATCATGGACAAACAAGAGCTCAGGGAAGGCAAGAGCCGGAAGAGCGCTCTGGTCCCCTGCACATACTCGTGTCCCGCGGAAATCGATGTTCCGAGGTACGTCCGTTTCATCCGGCTGAAGGACTACTCTGCCGCGGCGGCGGCCATAAGGGAAAAGGTGCCTTTCCCTGCGGTGCTTGGCTATGTTTGCCGATATCCGTGTGAAGCGGCGTGCCGCCGCGGCCAGGTAAATCAGCCGGTATCCATCCGAAATCTCAAGCGCTATGCTAAGCGCCGGTTATGGGAAGCCGGCCGGCGCAGGCACCCCCTGACGGGGAAAAAAATTGCAGTCATTGGTGCCGGGCCGGCAGGGCTTACTGCGGCATACTACCTTACGAACCGGGGCCACGCGGTGACGGTGTTTGAATCCATGCCATGCGCCGGGGGCATGATGCGGTATGGAATTCCGGAATATCGCCTGCCAAGGTCTGTTCTGGACGGCGAGATTGCCGATTTGGAAGCCGCGGGCGTCCTTATCTGCACCCACACCTGTATCGAATCGACGGATTGGCTTTTTAGAAAAGGATATGGCGCCGTTCTTGTCGCGGTGGGAGCGCATAAGGGCAAGAGGCCGCGCATCTCTGGAGCGGAATGTGGGGGTGTGTTTACGGGTGTTGATTTCTTGAAGAACGTCAATACGGGCATCCGGGCCCACATCGGTGAGAAAGTCGTGGTATTGGGTGGCGGCAATGTCGCTCTCGACTGCGCCCGGGTTGCCAGGCGGCTGGGCGCGAGGCAGGTGCGTATCGCTTGCATTGAAAGCCGAGCGGAAGTGCCTGCCGACCGCGAGCAATTGGAGCAGGCGGAAGCAGAAGGGGTGGGAATCGATTTTTCGAAATCCTTCACGCGGGTATTGGAGCGGAATAAAAAATGCGCGGGCGTCGAATTTTTAGATGTCCAATCGTTCAGCTTTGACGAAGACAAGAATCTTCAGCTTGAAGTCGTGGAAAATTCATATCAAAGTGTGGAAGCGGACGCCGTCATTTTTGCAATTGGGCAGGAACCGGAAATACCTGAGGGCTTCGGCGTCGCTGTGGCCGCGAACAGTCGTATTGAGACAGATGATTATTCGCTGCGCACAAGCAAGGAAGGGGTATTTGCCGCGGGAGACGCGGCCAGCGGGGCGGGGTCGCTGATCGAAGCGATTGCTTCGGGCAGAAAGGCTGCCGTCGCCATCGACCTTTTTCTTGAAGGCGATGGGAATATCGAAGAACAGCTGGCGCCGATTGTTGAGCCGGACGGTTACCTTGGACCCGGCGATGGTTTCGCGTCGATGAGCCGTTGCGGCGAGGCGTGTGTGCCGCCTCCACTGAGATGGTCCAATTTCAGTCCCGTGCTGAAGGACATGGACGAAGATGCGGCGAACCGGGAATCCAGCCGTTGCCTGCAATGTGATTTAAGACTGGGGATCTCGACCGTAAGGATTTGGGGAAATTATTGACTATCGGCCGTTTCGCGTTCCGAAAATGAAACCGCGGATTTTAAACGCGAAAAGAAGATTAAGGAACGGAAAGCATTGCGCGGAGAGAAAGCGATGAGCATGGATACCAAGGTCACGGAGGCGGATGTGGCGGTGGTCGGCGCCGGCGCGTCCGGATTGGCAGCGGCGCTGACGGCGGCGGAAGGGGGAGCAAGAGTAATCGTATTCGAAAAGCAACGCAATCCGGGAGGGACTTCCAACTTTTTCGAGGGCTTGTTTGCGGTTGAAAGCGATATGCAGCGCGAGCGCTATATTACTTATAGCCGTGATGAAGCTTTTCAAAATATCATGAAATACAGCCACTGGCGGGCGAATCCCCGCCTGGTGAGGGCGGTGGTCAATGAATCCGCAGCTGCTATCGCCTGGCTTCAGCAGCAGGGAGTGGAATTTTCTGACGTCACGATCAACATGCCGGACGCGCCTCGGACCTATCACATTGTGAAGGGAACCGGGTCGGCCGTGATAAAGGCGCTCGTTACGAAGGCCAAATCTAAGGGCGTTGAACTTAAGCTTGGAGCGCCGGTGAAAAGAATTTTGAAAGAAAGCGGACAGATTGCCGGCGTGATCGCGGAAGAAGAATCGGGCGAAAGCCGGGTTCGCGCAAGAGCGGCCGTCATTGCCAGCGGCGGGTACGCCAACAACAAGGAATGGATCAAGAAATACACCGGATTTGATTTGGGCGTTAATCTGATTCCGATTGGCAATGTGGACAAAATGGGAGACGGGATTCGCATGGCGTGGGAAGCCGGCGCGGCGGCGGAGGGCATCAGCGTGCTGGAACTGTACCGGGTCGGCCCGATCACCACGGACATCGGGGGACAGGTTGAGTTCGCCGCGGTCCAGCCCGACCTCTGGATTAATCCGCGCGGGGAACGCTTCTGCGACGAGAGCATTGCATTTTATGATTCTTCGGTCGGCAATGCGAACGCCAGGCATAAGGAAGGGTATACTTTCAGCCTATTTGACGAATCGATTAAGCGGCGCCTGCTGGAGCGAGGCATTGACAAAAATGTCGGCGTGCGCAGCCCCTCAGGCAGCCGGCCTTTCAACTTCGATGAGGAACTCAGCCTGCTCTTTCAAAAAGGGAACACGGATGTATTTGCCGCGGACAGCATCGAGGAACTAGCGGGGAAAATAGGCGTGAATCCATCGGTCTTGCGGGCGACGATCGAGGAATACAATCAGTTCTGCGCAAAGGGCCATGACGATCACTTTGCCAAGGATGCGAAATATCTATGGCCCCTTACGGGTCCCAGGTATTACGCTATCAAGGCGCATACCATTTTCCTGGGCACGATGGGCGGCATCAAAATTAATCACAACACGGAAGTCCTGGATAAGAAAGAAAACGTCATTCCGGGTCTTTATGCTGTCGGATTCGATGCCGGTGGAATGTACGGGGACAGCTATCACGTGACGGTGGCTTCCGGGTCTTCAGCGGGATTCGCGGTCATTGCGGGACGAATCGCCGGCAAAAACGTGCTTAAGTTTCTGGGAAAGGTTTAGAGCTTCCGGTGGTTTTATTTTTCGCCGACAGCCAGGCGGGAGAAAGGGAGACGTGCGATCCTGGCGGGGCATGTTCGCATCCAAAAATTAACCGCTCACGGCAGAGACGTAAAGTGCGCAAAGAATACAGAGATTATTAGATTTGTGGTTTTGCTCTGCGTGCTCAGCGTTCACTGCTGAGCCTCTGCGGTGAAAAATCCTTTCCAAGCAGTCACAAATTTTCACCTTAGCAGTCCGAAGGCAAGGAGCAAAGCAAAATGACCAGCGAATTTCAGGGTAAAGTCGTGGCAGTAACGGGCGGTGCTTACGGCATCGGCCGGGCAGCAGCGATAGGCTTTGCGCGCAAAGGAGCGAAAGTGGCCTTTGCCGACATTGATGTCAGGAACGGTGAAGAAACGCTGCGGCGGATCAATGAGGAGGGGGGAGAGGCGATATTCGTAAGAGCGGATGTATCCTCGGAAGAGGATGTCAGGGCTTTTATCCAAAAAGCGGTCGACACTTACGGCAAGCTTGACTACGCATTCAACAACGCGGGAATTCACAAGCAATTTGTTTCCACCGTCGACTTTCCCTCTTCGGAATGGGATGAAATGATCAATGTGAACCTGAAGAGCGTATGGCTGTGCATGAAGCATGAAATTCCTCATATGCTTAAACAGGGCAAGGGAGCGATTGTCAATACGTCTTCAGCGGCCGGATTAGTCGGAGCGCCGAGCAATCCTGCTTATCCGGCCAGCAAGCACGGGGTTGTGGGGCTGACGAAGTCCACGGCACTCGAGTTCGCCAGAAAAGGCATCCGGGTCAACTGTGTCTGCCCGGGACCCATCCGCACGGGCATGCATGAAAGCTTGGTGGCGGCGAGTCCGGATATCGTTCAGGCAATGCATAACAAAGTCCCCATGGGGAGGATCGGCGAACCGGAAGAGGTGGCCGCAGCCGCAATCTGGCTCTGCTCGGACGAGGCATCATACATAACGGGTCATGCGCTGCCGGTGGATGGAGGAATTGTTGCGGATTAGAGCCTCGCATTCCGGGCTCAAGGATTGAAAAGTTGGACAGGGGAGCTGAGAAGGGGTAACAAGGATCCTGAAGGCGGGAAGCACAACCAAGAATAGTCAATGGCGACAAGGAGGTCCGTCAATGAATTCAGAATATAGAGTGTTGATCGCGGGAGAACTCTGCGCGGCGTCCACCAAGGAAACCATGGAAGTAATCAATCCCGCCAACGGCAAAGTCGTCGGCATTGTTCCCAAATGCGGTCCCCAGGAAGTCAACCGTGCGGCCGAGGCGGCCTGGAAGGCTGCTCCCGCCTGGGCAGCCAAATCCACGGCGGAGCGGGCGAAAATCTTTTTCAAACTGGCGCAGCTTATACGGACTCATCACGAAGAGTGGGCAACACTCGAAACTATGCAATATGGCGGACCAATTTTTAAAACCATGAATTTCGATATCCCTTACAGTGCCGACATGTTTGAATTCATGGCCGGCATCGGGCGAGCGGTTACGGGAGCGACATTGCCGGTTGGCCCCGGCTGCACCTCGATGACCATCCGCCAGCCTCTGGGCGCGGTGGGTTTGATTACGCCCTGGAATTTTCCTCTGGTTACCGTTATGGCTAAGGTGACTCCGGCTTTGATCATGGGGAACACATGCGTGGTCAAGCCTCCTTCCTGTGCTCCGCTCACGGCCCTGAAGTTCGGGGAAATTGCAGCTGAAGCCGGAGTGCCCGCCGGAGTTCTGAACATAATCACTGGTCCCGGAAATTCCGTGGGAGAGGCAATAGTTCAACATCCTTACATCGCCAAAATCAACTTCACGGGTGATTCGGAAACAGGGAAACGCATCTTGGCTCTGGCCAGCGCCGCTGTGAAGCCGGTGGCATGCGAATTGGGCGGCAAGAATGCCTTCATCGTTCTCCCGGACGCCGACATGAAGGCCACCATTGAAGGAGCGATCTGGGGGGCTTTTTTTAATTCGGGGCAGAACTGCGGCGCGGCAAGCAGATATCTTGTCCACGAAGCCGTCTATGGAGAATTCGCCGAACGTTTCGTGCAGGCCGCCAAAACCTTGCGGGTGGGGGATCCGTTGAAAGAGGAAACGATGATCGGGCCCGTGGCATACAAGGGGCACAGGGACAGCATTGAGAGGTTCATCGAGCGTGCGAAAAAATCGGGCGCTAAGCTTCTCCTCGGCGGCGAACGCCCAAACACCCCGGAAACCAAGGACGGATATTTCGTCGTCCCCACGATTTTCGGTGATTGCGATCCCCAAATGGAGATAATGCAGGAGGAAGTATTCGGCCCGGTGGTAGCCCTGGCAAAATTCAAGACTCCGGAGGAAGCGGTGGCAATTGCCAACGGCACCCGATTTGGTCTATGCGCTTCCATTTGGACAAAAGACCTGCGCACGGGACTGGCAATGACCGGACAACTGAAAGTGGGCACCGTGTGGCTTAACCAGCATTTGGCGATTGTTTTTGAGATCCCTTGGGGCGGATGCAAGGAATCCGGCTGGAGCAAGGAAAACTCGATAATGGCCTTAGATGAATACAGCATGATGAAGCACGTATGGGTTGATCTGGTGGGGACTCCCGCCACGCCATGGCAGGACCGTTTGGCAACTTAGAGTTTTATGTGAGGACGACTCTCCGGAACCGTGTTGTGCAGGGTTCACCCCAGCGCCGGATGGATCTGGCAATCCGTCCGCACAAACGGATATGGGGTAGGGAGCAATAATAATGGTTAAGGAAATCGGTGGTTATGCAGGACGGATCCTGCGGGTGGATTTAAACCGGGAGCGGATTACCGAAGAAGAATTGGACGGCGGGATCCTCCGGCAATTCATCGGTGGAGCCGGGCTGGGAGCCAAATATCTTTATGATGAGGTGCCTCCCGGGGTGGGGTGGTCGGATCCCGAAAACAGGCTGATGTTTTTTTCAGGTCCTTTCGGCGGCACCAGGTATGCGGGTTCGGGGATGATCGCCGTCATCGGTAAAGGACCGATGACCAACATGGCCGGATCCTCGCAGGCAAACGGCTTTTTCGGTACTTATCTTAAATTCTGCGGATTTGACGGCGTGATCGTCCAGGGCGCCGCCAAGGATTGGAGATATCTTCATATCCAGGATGGGAAGGCTGAGTTGCGCGACGCCCGTGATCTGGCCGGCAAGGACACGGTGCAGACGGAAGATGCGGTGCGCAGCCAATTAGGCAAATTGTGCAGCGTTTATGGAATCGGCCCGGCGGGCGAGAATCAGGTCCGTTTCGCGGCGATTTTCGGCGACCACGGCCATGTGGCCGCCCATAACGGCCTCGGCGCGGTAATGGGGCGCAAAAAGCTGAAGGCAATCGCTGCGGAACGCGGGCATCAGTCTATCAAAATTGCCGACCCCGCGCGGCATGCGGAAGCGCTCAGAGAGTTTGTCAAGAATTTCCACAAGATACAAAGTCCGCTTTTCCAATACGGCACCGCCAGCCTCGTGACGATGGCGGCGAAGATCGGCTGGCTGCCGGTGAAAAATTACACCACCAGCGTTTTCCCCGAATTTGAGAGGTTTACCGGCGAGTCAATGCGGGCA
>JBBISO010000053.1:0-13208 GCA_037441325.1 Acidobacteriota bacterium
ATCCGCGCGCAAAAAGCACGCGCGGATTTTCAGCCCGCAGGCCTTTGAAGCGATCGGATGATGATTTTTTTGCCAATGCGGCAGGAAGTCGCAGATAAAGGATCCGGCAAAACGCGATAAGCAGCAGAACCAGCCGGTTTGGATCGGCAATACAAGCTGGGGAAAGTCTCCAAGCCGGGAAATCAGGTGCGGAATATGACTCTCACAAAAAGCGATCGGGATATCTTAAACAAATTCAAATTTGAAGCGCAGCCGGTGGGAATCCAGCTGCTGACAAAACCTCCCCGGGAAACAGTCAAATTAAGCAGGAAACTCTGCCTCTGTGAAATGCTCCGGACTGCATTTGAGGGGAATTCGTTTTACGCTGGTGCCAAGAATCATGCCTGTGACGCCGGATTATACATATTGGGGCAGACGGAACTTAAGGAGCCATATATCAACGGACAATTCGGTGCAGGACTGGAAGTCTTCCAGGATGAGCGCGCCGCCGGCAGACTCTATCACTATATTCCCAGGATAGCGAAGGGAGTGGTGAAGTACGTTGCCTTGTCCCCTCTCGATCAACTGGAGTTCGACCCTGATGTTTTAATAATTCTTGCGGACACAGGCCAGGCCGAGATATTGCTCCGGGCCATGAGCTATAAGACGGGCAAAATGTGGCGGAGCTTCTATTCGAGCGCTGTCGGCTGCGCCTGGCTCTTCGCCTATCCGTACTTGAGCGGTGAGATCAACTTTGTCGCCACCGGTCTTGGGTTCGGCATGAGACGCCGCAAATTGTTTCCTGAAGGACGGCATTTTGTCTCGATCCCGTTTGACCAGGTTCCATCAATGCTGCAAATCTTGAGGGAAATGCCTTGGGTCCCCCGTCCCTATCAGCCGGACGGGATGGAATACGTGAAGAGACTCCGGGTCAGGCTTGGGCTTGACCAGCCATAATGTGGACGGCATTGAAAATCGGCATCCGGAGCCGGCGCCCAAAGATCCAAGGATCTGCGGAAGTGAGGCAGTCCCTGGATGCCGGATCTTGCATTGGCCAGCACATACAGCTTTCAGCCATGTTGAAATCCAAAGATGTCGAATCGGCAGCGAGCATATTTGCCCGCATAACCGGCAAAAGCCCTGAAGTGCTTTTTACCAAAAAATCCGAACCTTCGCTAAGGGGGACACGCGAATGGAACATGCATACGATCGAATTCGATGTGCCGGGGAACAGGTCTGAGATTGCAATAGGATAGAAGCATTGCGATTCCCGAATGCCGAGCTTGTGAGTTCCGCTCGAAAAATCCGTGGGGCGGTTGGCGGAGGCAGATCCGCGGCCGCTGGGTTTGCGCTTTCGATTAACAAATACATTTCGGGCGGAGAGAAAAGCTTAACTTAAAAGGTAAGCTCTAGGCCGGGCGTTTTGACCGTTCTTTTGCCGGACAAACAAATCCATCAAAACAAAGGATGCTCTGAGCAAAAATATTTGATATTTAAGCTAAGGAATCGTCTATGTGGAGGCCAATTCAGACCTTTATCCTCATGGAGTATGGACTGTTTTCAGCGATACGTATACCCGGAAGGGTGATTTTGTCAGGGCCGCCGCGGGTATGGAGCGCAGCAAAAAAGAAGGGATGAACATGCTCAACGGATGGCCTATCGTCTGCTGCGGAGTGGAAGAGGCCAGGAAAATCCTCAAAGCGGCAAAGTGCCCGTTGAACCTGAATTCAGCCGATGAAGATGCTGCTCTTCAGACCGAAATCGCATTTGCCGCCGGATGGAACGGCGGCAACAACAATCCGATCATGACATGCGTCGCTCACAGCCAAGACATACGGATGGATAAATTGCTGCAGATCAAACAGTATGACGCCAGGCTTGGAGGCATCTATACTGAAAACGGCGTCCCGATCTGCCCTCATAATACCAGCAATCTTACCGGATACGATACTCCGGGCATGAAAGTATATGCCAATGTCGTACAGGCTCTTTTCGGCGCAGAACAAGGAATTAGATATCAGCATGTCATGCATGGACTCGGCATGAATATATTGCAGGATGCGGCTATGGTCCGAGTGACTGAAAAGCCATGCCATGAATATTGCGAGCGTTTTGGCTATCGGGGCATGACTTTTATTACCGGAGGATATCCCTTTTTAGGCGCCTGGCCTCCCAGAGTGGAAGAAGCCCATGCCATGATTGCCTGGAACGCGATCGTCGATATCATGGGCGGATTTACCAATGTCGTTTTAAAATGCGAAGACGAGGCTTTCGCAACACCCACCAAAGAAGGCATGGCAAATTCCGTCAGACTGGTCAGGCATCTGATCACATTGCTGGGAGCGCAGAAACTCCCCGAATGCGAAGAGATGAAACGCGAAGAAAAGATGATCGAAATGGAAGTGCGGGCCATCCTGGAGAAAAGCCTTGAAGCGGGAGATGGGGACATTCTGGTCGGCTTATGCACGGCGGTGGAATGCGGCTGGTTTGATACCATGGTTTCGCCATGGAAACATGTCAAAGGGAAAGTCCGGTATATCCGCGACGCGGAAAACGCCGTACGGTACTTTGACCCGGGGAATATCCCCATCCCAAAAGAGGCAAAGGAATATAACGACGCGAAACTGAGAGAAAGAGAAGAAAAGCAGAAGATAAAATTAACTTTTGCTACGGTAGTCCATGATCTCCAGTTCGCTTCCAGATTGCCGGCTCCAATTAGGCAGACAGTATCGCCTTCAGCGACGCCGGATTGAATGATCTGTGACTCTGGCAGCCTGCAAAGGAAGGTTTGGCCTTAGGCGGCGGCCACGATCCGGCGCTGAAAGCGTGGAGCGGCCGGAGCTCTGGATTGAGATGGAATTGATACCAGCCCTGAAAGTGCGAAGCAGACCGTAGGTTTCGCCCTTTCAGGGCTCTGCCGAAGCTCATTCTCTACCAAGAGTTCCGGCGCATGCTCCGGGTGCTCCTTCACCCTGGGCCCGGCCGCATCGCGCTTTCAGCGCTCTAAAAGAGCCACCGGCTAGGAGAAGAAGGTGAACAAAAGAGAGGTAAATAAAAGTATCGTTATTGGCACGATCGGAGCGGATGCGCATATGATCGGAGGCTGGATTCTTGCAAAAGCATTCGAGGATGCAGGATTCAAGGTAGCTTTTCTCGGCGCGGTAGTACCTCAGAAGGATTTTATCAATGCTGCCAGTGAAGTCGACGCAGATGCCATTCTTGTATCCTCCATGTACGGCATGGGACTTCTCGACTGCGAAGGATTCCGCGAAAAGTGCATTGAAGCCGGGCTGAACGATATCATTCTTTACGTCGGCGGCACCGTCGCGGCGCCCCTGGAGCTTGAGAGGAACTGGCCGGACGTCGAAAGACGTTTCCGGGAGATCGGTTTCAACCGGGTGTTCAAGAATACATGCACGGCCAGTGAAGCGGTCATGGCTCTTAAGGCTGATTTAGGCGTAGACTGATTGCCTTCAGAGTGGCTCAGCATCCAATCGCCGGATGTAGCGTACCAGGTAAGACCGGAGGCTCCTTGGCAAGCAGATCCACCTCGTCCGTATAATTCCCGAATTTGGGTTGTGCCAGGTGTTCGCCCTCCGTACCGCTGATCGCGCTGGGTGTGCAGACATCCAGGCATGCGCCGCAATGTGGGCAAAGGATTTCGATAAAACCCATCCCGGGCGTTCCCGACAAGCGTTTGGGTATCCACTGGTCGCTAGACTACAGGTTTCTGAATGATCTCCCCAATTGCTTTCGCAAGTTCGTCATAATCCCATGCATAATCACCGCCGAATTCATAGACTTTCCCCTCGTGCCCTTGCCCGAGCAATACGGCGACGGCGCGGTGCGAGACCAGCCGCTATTTTGCGGCCTGTGCTTCTTCCCTGAGTCTTGCATAATAAGCATCAAACGCCTTGAGCTGGTCGAGATTCGGATGTGGCCTGGCGCTCGGTGTCTTATCGAAGAACATTGTCTTTTGCTCTTTTTCGTCGAAGGCCGGCCAAACCGGCAGACCCGGGCCGTTGGGATCGCCATTTTTCGCGAAGTTCACCCAATACGAACTGATCAGCTCGGAAAGAGCTTTATCCTCAGGTCCAGTGGATCCGCCGAATCCGCCCAGATTGCCGAACACATAGGGAATTTCGGCGGCGTGATCGGCCCCGTCGGGCGACGCGGGTGTGCGGTGATCAAAGTAGTACACGAATGCTTTGTTCTTGCCATTTCTGGATTGTAGTTTAGCCCAGGCCCAGGTCGGCCAGGCGAAAGTAGAATCACGGAAAATGTCCTGGTTGGACCTGGTTGCTTCGGCATCGGTTGAATGCGGATAGGCCTTTAAAAAAGCGTCCGCAGCCGCAGCAAATCTCTTGTGAATCATCTGTTCGAATCCGGCGCTTGTGGTCTTTTGAGTCGCAAACAATCTGCCTTCATGGGAATTCGTGCCGACCAGAATCGGCGTATCGTTGAACTTGCCGGCTGCAAAAAGCTCGTAGGGATTTTCCATGACAGTTGTGCCGTCGGCCACGGGCCAGAAGCTTCCCATTCCGCCTTTGAGTCCCTGCTGGATTGTTTCCGCGCTGAGTGCGCGGGCAGCCTTGATATCGTTGGCCCCCAGCTTGCTCAGGAAAGACTTCCCCTGTTCTTCGGCCATCTTAAGCGATCCGCGGGAAGGCGCCACGGCGCCGCCGCTTTCAGAGATTGCGCGGTGAAAGAGGCCTCTGGCCATAGGAGACGCTACGAGCATGCCGACGGACATTCCTCCGGCGGATTCGCCGAATATAGTCACATTTGACGGATCGCCGCCGAAATGCGCGATGTTCTCCTTCACCCACTTCAAACCCGCAATCTGATCCTGGATGCCATAAGCGCCGGACCCTTTGCCGCTCTCCTTGCTGAGTTCAGGATGCGCCAGGAATCCCATGGGCCCAACGCGATAAGCTACGCTGACCAGAACCACACCTCTTCGGGCCAGGTTAGCGCCGTCGAAGGTCGGAAAGCTGGTCGTGCCTCCCACGAAAGCGCCGCCGTAAATCCAGACCATTACGGGACGCTTTTCGTTTGCCTTCTTTGCGCCTGTCCAGACATTCAGATAAAGACAGTCTTCACTGATTTTGGGTGGGCCGCCCAGCTTGGTGATCAATCCCGTGTCCTGCATTGGAGCGGGCGCGTAACTGTCCGCCTTTTTCACGCCGTTCCATGGTTTCACCGGTTGCGGAGACCGCCAGCGCAGATCGCCCACAGGCGGCGCGGCGAAGGGAATTCCCTTGAATGAAGCGATGCCATCCTGTGCTACGCCTTCGACCGTGCCTCCGGTAACCTTCGCAGTCGAAATCTGGGCCAATGCCGGAACTACAGCGCAAATCAGCAAAGCCGGAATAACAACGAAGATTCTGAAATTCCTGTATGTCATTGTGAATTCTCCTTAAAAAGCACCTCATTTTTTCTGAGTCCATGCTCCTTGTGTGAAATTAAGCTACGCTTGCCTCACCCGCTTGTCGATGACACGTGAGGCTTTCATTTCAAACCTCGGCAGCGGCTGAGCCGCAAGCTCGACTCCAATCCGCAGTCCAAGCCGGTGGGCAGCTTCACGTCCAATGGCCTTCGCGACATCTTCGGGATTGTCGCCGGCCACTTCGACAACGACCAGGAGTTCATCCATCGCATTGACGTCGTCGACGATCACTCTAAATTCCTGAACGCGCGGGAATGAGCGGACGATGGATTCCAGAGAACTGGGAAATATGTTTACACCTCTTACGATCAACATCTGATCTAACCGGCCGATGATTCCACCATCCATGCGTACAAAAGTACGGCCGCATTCACATACATCCCGGTTGATCCGTACATGGTCCCCTGTGCCGTATCGCAGGACCGGCGATCCGATCCTGTCCAGATTCGTAATAACGAGCTCACCCTCATCGGCCGGTTTTAAGGTCAAAGGATCTACCACTTCGATCAGGAACTCACCCTCATTCAGATGGACGCCGCACTGTCCCAGGCAGGTCATTCCATGTGCGCCGAGTTCCGTAGCACCCGTATGATCAAAGACCCTGGCACCCCATGCCTCCTCGATCCGTGCCTTCGTTCCGGGAATGCTCCCGCCGGGCTCGCCGGCGACAATGATTTTGCGGACGGCAGATTTCTCCAGATCGATGTTCTCTTTCCGGGCTACTTCCGCGAGATGAAGTGCATAGGAAGGGGTGCAGCAGAGCACGCTTGCCCGGAGTTCGATGAGATTTCTCAGGCGCTGATAGGAATCCTGAGCGCCGCCGGAGATGGCGAGAGCCCCGATCTTTTCAGAACCGGCCCAGGCGGCCCAGAATCCGATGAAAGGGCCGAACGAGAAGGCGAAGAAGACGCGGTCCGCTGAGGTCACGCCGGCGGCGCAATAAACGGCTGCCCAACAGCGTGCCCACCAGTCCCAACTCTCGCGTGTGTCGAGCCAGCGGAGAGGTTTCCCCGTTGTGCCCGAAGTCTGGTGCAGGTGTATGTATCGGTCGAGCGGAAAGGTTAGGTCTGTGCCAAAAGGAGGATGGGCTTCCTGATCCTCTACCAATTGGCTTTTGCGCGTGAAAGGAAGGAACTTGAGATCCTCGAGAGAATGCAATAGCCGCGTATCCGTGAAACCAGCGGCGCGCAACCTCGAAGCGTAAAACGGATTAGAGGCAAGCAGTTCTTTCAGAAGCGCCCGCATGCGCGACAGCTGGTGCGCAGCCAGATCCTCACGGCCAGCCGTTTCAATTGTTCGATCGAAGTAAGATATTTCCATTGCGGATGCCTTTATATATAAGCCGCGGATTTGCCCTGCGGTCCACTAGGTCCGCCTCCTTGATCTTGTCCGTGAATTGTGGCCCCTAGCGTCGCAAGTGAGGTCAAAAACAACGTTCGGCTTGCCTGGATCATCATCGTCCTCCATTGCCGTCTGCGGTTGTTGATCTGAATGAGGTACAATCATGGACGGGTATAATACGTCCCGCAAGGTCAAGTCAAGTTTTAAAAGATTATATGATAAATGATTGTCATAATATGCGGCTTTTGCATATAAATCGACGATTGTGTTCCTTTAATCTATTGAAGTAGAGTATAGCCCGATGGATGTTCTGCGAATTGGAATGTGAGAATGGATATATGCCTCTAACACTGCAAAAGATTGAACCCATATCGAAGAAAGCCCGCATTGTAGCCTCATTTCGAGAGGCCATCGTTTCAGGCTCGATCAGGAGCGGGGAGCAAATCGTCGAAGGGAAGATTGCCCAACAACTTGGGGTCGGGCAGGGTATCATACGCGAAGCGCTGATCGAGCTGGAGCATCAAGGCTTCGTCCAGCGCACACCCTTCACCGGCACGCAAGTGACAGAGTTGACGCTCCAGGATGCCCAGCAAATATACGATGTCCGAATCGAATTGGAGCCGCTTGCTTTTTTTCTGGCCGGACAGAATGCGCAAGCGCAATACATCTCCGAGTTGAGGGAAATGGCCGAGAAGGCCAAGTCCGCATCCAAGGCGGGAAATCTCGACGCCTTTTTTGAAAACCATCTGGCCTTCCGAAGGAAGGTCTGGGCACTATCGGGAAACCGATATCTTCAGCAGATCCTCGAACGGGTCGTCGTCCCGCTTTATGCGCTGTATGTTATCCGGCAGTCATACAACCTTGAGGGAATCCTTCAGACGACGATTGATTGCACTGACCATCAAGATAAAATTCTTGCTGCTTACGAGCAGAAGAATTTTGCAGAAGCGCGTGAGATAGCGCGCAATTTTTTGATAAAGATGAAGGAGTATCTTGGCAGCCGGCTCCCTCCTGCATCTACGGCGTGAATCCAAGAATAGGTCCGGCTTGAAGACATAATAGGTCGGCGTCAGGATCATCTTCTCCTTATCGGTCAACAGCCGGGAGAACCGGCTCGACGCCATGCGAACCGAGCGCGAAAAACTGGAAACCGGACAGATCGCAGCGGGATAAAAAGCAAACGGCGATTGGACTGTGATTTTTACGATTTCGTTTCCAATTTCCCCGCTTTGCTCTTGCCCTACAGGATACAAATGCTTAAAACTCACTATTATACGCCTAGTTTCGACATCTATATCTATCGTTTGGGGCTGGCTCTGCGGTCGACAGCAAAGTATCCATCGGTGGGAGAACGGAATGCAGACGACAAAGGGAGGACTGTTTCAAGGGAAGGAGTATCCTCCCCACAGCTGCACCCCAAAAGGCCTGGGTCTGATAATGAAGCACCCACCGAGACGTGTTCCCGTCGTTGACTTGGAAGCCGGGATTGTCGTTGCATTTGTTCATTTCGCGAATAGCCTTCCCGATTTCCACATGTTTAAAATGAGAAACGGGAAAGTCGAGCTCATTCAGGCAGTCATCGGGGCAGCCGCCCCCTCGACCGGCTGGGCTTCCGAGGAAACCCTCAAGAATTAAAAGCCGGGATCCAGAAGCAAGAAGCCGTATCCGCAAAACTAAAGCAGCTCCTCTCAGTCTTTTATATATTGTCGATTAAATCTGGTGCTCCTGCCCCAGCCACCTGGGCCGCACTTGATTCCCTCGCCGCCCTGTGCACCCACATCCCTGACCCGGGCCAACAGCTCATCCGATATTACGCGCAGTCCTCCAACGTCCTCCGCGCCCAGACCCAATATGCCTGCCCTCCACCCAAACGAATTATTGCATCTGTTCCCAGGGTAGGCCTTTTGCGGCCTACCCTGGGCTTTGTGATGGCGTCCCGTTGCGGCACTGCCCCCATCATGAGGCTTCCTGAAACCTCCCGCTTTGCGGGTGGAGAGTTCATTTGCCATCTGGGGTGCCTTGAACGACGACCGCGACAACTGTCCCCAAGAATTGTTGCTTTTTCTGAACCCCTCCGTGAGAATGCTGCTTCCTGAATTCGCGTGCAGAAAGAAAGCTATGGGGCGAAGACTCCATCTGCCAAATGCCACGGGAGCGCCGCATGTCGCAAAAGGGTTTCTGGACTTACGAGAATAAACTCCTTCTCATCCTCGCCTTGAGCTTTGGATTTGCATTCTTCGACCGTAATGCCGTCAGCTATCTTGCACCGTTCATCGTCGGGGACCTCGGGATCAACAACACGCAGGTTGGACTGCTCGGCTCCGTTCTGGCGCTCAGCTGGGCGCTGTCGGGTCTTGTCATCGGCCGGTGGTCCGACGCCGCCGGCGTGCGCAAGCCGTTTCTGGTTGCTATCCTGCTGGTGTTTTCCGCCTGCTCGATCCTTTCGGGCCTGGCGACTTCCTTTTATATGCCGCTCGCGGCGCGGCGCATCAGGTTTCCGGGAATTGATCGCTGAAGCGAACTGAGGCCGGGGTTGCGGTTATGGGATGAATCGAGCGCCGAAGGTACGGCCCAAAATCCAACTTCGGCGAAATTGGATTTTCATAGTTCAATCCATTGGCAACCAAGGATAGAGGCTCACTTCGGGCGCTGACCATTTCGGAATCCGGGTCTATTCTTTCTATCGGCGCATTGTAGCTGCGCCTTCGAAGGAGATAAGAATGACAGCTCAAAGGCAAGAAACTCGACATAACAGCGCATCCAGTGCAACGACCGAAGTGAAGCCGACGGTCTGCTTCTGGTGTAAGGCAGAGTGCGGACTACTTGCGCACGTGAAAGACGGCAGGCTTCTAAAACTGGAAGAAGATGCGGAGTGGCCGATCAAGTGCTATCCTCCCCCGGCAGGTTGTGTGCGGCGTAAGGCGGCCGCAGAGTACCTCTACCATCCCGGGCGCGTCGACTACCCCATGAAGAGGGTCGGTGCGCGGGGCGAGGGAAGGTGGCAGAGGATCCAGTGGTCAGACGCCCTGGACGAAATCGCCGATAAGTTAGATAGACTCAGAGACCGCTATGGCGGTGAGACGCTAGGGGCCTCGGGCGGAACAGCTCGCACACATGACGAGTACCGCGCCCGCTTCTTCAACCTGTTTGGCTCTCCAAACCTGCTTGGGCAGGAACGGATTTGCTTTGGTCCGCGCTCGATTATGGCCGATGCCATCGTCGGGATGTTCCCCAACTACGCGTTGAGCAAGGACTCCAAATGTCTACTGCTATTGGGCGCTGAGCCGATGACAGCCAGACCGATGGTCGCCAAAGCTGTCCTGGAGGCAAAAAAGCATGGTGCGAAACTGATCGTCGTCGACCCTTGCCAAACCAAGTCGGCTTCCATGGCTGACTTGTGGCTGCCTGTGCGCCCTGGAACGGACTCAGCTCTGCTCCTGGGCATGATCGGCGTTGTAGTGGATGAAGAACTCTACGATAAGGAATTCGTGGAGAAATGGTGCTATGGGTTCGAGGATGTGCTGGAGCGTCTGAAAGAGTACCCGCTGTCGCGTGTGTCCGAAACCACGGGTCTGTCGTCAGAGCTGATTCGGGATGCGGCGCGTATGTATGCCGGGAACAGACCTGCGTGCTGTATGGAGGGCGAGGGACTCGAGCATTCCTACTCTTCGATTCAGGCCATCCACGCGCGCTGGATCCTCGCGGCCATCTGCGGGAATATCGACGTCAAGGGCGGCGAGATACAAATGGGGCCTCCGGGTTTTGTGCCCACGCGTGACATGGAGCTATGGGACAGGCTACCCGAGTCCCAGTGGAAGAAGATGATCGGGGCGAACAGATTCCGCGTTTCCAGCTACGACGCGCAGATCATGCTCATGCAGAACATCACGCGGGTCTGGGGTGCGCCCGTCAACGAGATGTTCCACCAGTGTCAGAGCCACACCCCAAGCGCCTACCAGACGATCATCACGGGCGACCCCTACCCCCTCACGGCACTCTTTACCAGCCACAGCAATCCCATGGTCACCGAGATTGCAACCAAGTCAGTCTATAAGGCACTCAAGAGCCCCAATCTCCAACTCTACGTTGTCAATGAGTTCTTCATGACCCCAAGCGCCGAATTGGCGGACTACGTGCTGCCGTCAGCCACGTGGTTGGAGCGGCCTGATGTGTGGGCGTTCAGCGACTATGGTAGCTATATCTGGGCACGTGAAGCTGTTGTGCCGCATATCGTGCCCGGCCAATATGAGCACTTTCGGGACTATGACATCTGGCGGGAACTCGGGATCAGGCTCGGTCAGGAAGCAGACTGGCCCTGGAAGACACTGGAGGAAGTAATCGATTACAGGCTAGCCCCGCTGGGTTACACCCTCAAGACTTTTCCCCGGGTCATCCTTCGTTCCGTGATAGAGAAGAAGTACGAGCAGCAGGGGTTCGCTACCACCACAGGAAAAGTGGAGCTGCGTTCCACCGTACTCGAAGCCCTAGGCTATGACCCGCTGCCTAAATATATTGTTCCACCCGAAAGCCCGCAGGGTGACCCTGGGCTTGTTCGAGACTATCCTTATACTCTGATCAGCGGCCGGAGGATCTTGTTTTACTACCATGCGGAATGGCGCCAGGTTGAGTCGGTCCGCAAGCACTATCCTGACCCCATTGTCAGAGTCCACCCTGAAACGGCTCGCGCGGAGGGGATCGCTGAAGGCGACTGGATCTGGATCGAAACCAAGCGCGGTCGGGTGCGTCAGAAGGTGCAATTCTTCGACAAAATGGAACCTAAAATCATCGATGCAGAGCACGGCTGGTGGTACCCGGAAATGCCGGCAACGGAGCCATCTCTTCACGGAGCCTTCGAATCCAACATCAACGTGTGCATGAGCGATGACCCGGACCACTGCAATCCTGAGATCGGTTCATACCCGCTCCGCACCGCCCTGTGCCGGATATCGAAGGCAGAGCCCGTGGGCACGTAACGACCGGTCGACTCCAAGAAGGAAACCGGATTCGCAATTCCTAGGAAATTGCAGTTTTGAGACGGCCTCTCCAGACCCGCCCTTGCAAGGAGCGAAGCGCAGTAAACATGCCGGGAAGTCCGGCAGCAGTAGAAACCTTGTCAGAAGCGGGGGCTGGTTGTGTAATTTCCGAGACATTAAATTTATCAACGCCCCTGGGCCGGCATCTGAATTTCAGGAATCAAGCTTCGTATTGCCGCGATACATGATGACTCCCCGCGGGGTTTTGCCAAGGGAGTAACCAAGGGGTTTGGTAAATAAGCGGTCCTCGAATATGGATCTGAGAAAATCATCGCGGTAGCGGGGATGAGCAATGCTGGCGACAGCCAGCGCCTTTTCACCGACAGTTAATCCGCGCAGGTCGGCAACGCCATATTCGGTTACGATCACCACCCCGTCATAAGATGAGGCAGTCAAACTGACGCCACGCGGATGAGCCTTAACAATTTTTGATTCCCCGGAATCGGTGGTGCTTTTAAATGCGATAATGGGAGCCCCGTAGGCCGGGTCATTTAAGGCGCGAATGAAATCAGGCTGCCCTCCCACGCCGCTGTAGTATAGCCGCTCGGCGATGAAATCCGCCCAAACATTGCCGTAAATATCCACTCCCATTGCCGAGTTGACGGAAATGAAAGGGCTGTTTGTCCGAATAACCTCAGCTGCATTCGTGTAGGAACATGAACGCATCTGGACACCTGTCCGCATATGAACAAAATCGTACAGTTCCCCAGAACCCATGATGAGCGTCGCCGTACTATACCCCATGTCCGCATTCTTCTTGCGGTTGGTCACGATGCCCAGTTTTTGCAGCGCCATCAAGCCATCACCATATAGCTCCGTCTGAACACCAAGATCCTTGCAGCCCGATTCTCTGATGATCCCCACCACGGCATCGGGAATCTCGCCTATGCCGACCTGCAATGTCACCGCGTCTTTAATAAAATGCTCGGTAATGAGTTCTCCTACCCTCTTTTGCTCGGGGGGCAAATTTTCGAAGTCAGGCGCGGGAGACACATAAACAGGTTTAACATTTTCCTTAACAATATAATCAATGCTATTCGCGTCAACAGTGCTCTGTCCTTGAGTGAAAGGCATACTGTTATCCAGCTCGGCAAAGACCAGCCGGGCGTGGTCTATCGCCGTATGCAAAGCTTCCACTGACAAGCCCAGGCTATACTCTCCCGTAGATTCATTTTGGCGGACTTTAATTATGGCGACATCCGGCTCATATTCCCGGTATTTCCCTATCAAAGCCGCGACATTGGCAACAGTGCAAGGGAGATAGAACGCACGGCCTTCATTCGCCGCCTGCCTGACCACTTCCGAAGAAAAAATGGAATAGGTCATGATCCGATCCTGCAAACCTTCTTCGAGGTAAGTGTTTAGCCGTTTTGCCCGGCTGAGGGTGACTCCGGTATTGGAAGGGG
>JBBISO010000054.1:0-12463 GCA_037441325.1 Acidobacteriota bacterium
CCTGCTGATTTCCATGCCGGGATTCGAACACAAGTCGGTCGAGCTTAATGATTCCATCGAACCGTGGAAAGACATCCGGATAACGATACGCCCGACATTCAAGCAACAGGATGTGATTGTATATGCCACCAGTGAAGATCACCGGCTGATGGAAACTCCAGTCCGAGTTGAAATCCTCGGAAGGCGGACCATCGATTTAACGCTCTCCAAAACTATAGGGGACGCCCTTGAGTCTTTTGCCGGTGTAAGAGTTGAATCAAATTGTCAGAACTGCAACTTTGCCCAGGTCCGGCTGCTCGGGCTCGATGGGGCCTACTCTCAGATACTGGTGGATGGGCTTCCATTAATCTCTTCGCTGGCCCAAGTCTACGGCATAGACCAGATCCCCGCCCGCATGATCGAGCGGATCGAAGTGATCAAGGGAGGGGGTTCCGTGGTCTATGGAGCGGGTTCGGTTGCGGGAGCGATCAACATTATTTCCCGTCGTCCCGACCGGACAGGCGGAGTGGTGGAAAACCGCTTCGAAAGCATGTACGGTCGGCCCAACCATGCGCACAATGCCCTGGTTGATTACGTATCCAAAGACGGAAAAACCGTCTTCACCGCCTTCGGCCAAGCCGACAGGATCAAACCGCTCGATTTTGATGGCGATGGTTTTACCGAAGTCGGCAGGCGCCGGCTGGAGGCGGTTGGAGCCCGAGTCCATCGTCATTTGCTTGGCGATAAAGGCGAGCTTACCTTCGACTTCGGTCGGATCCGGGAAAAACGGCGCGGCGGCAACAACCTGCATCTCCCAGAGTACATGGCGGACATCGCGGAATCGGTTTCAAGCCAGCGCCACACGACTTCGGTGGGATGGAGGCATTACATCCGCCCCGACCTTGATTATTGTTTGGCTTGGTCGTTTGCCTATATGCAGCGAGAGACCTATTACGGCTCGGGCATGGACCCCAATGCCTACGGCGAGACCACCAACCCGTTGATGGTATTCGATTCTCAGATTAACCATTACCGAGGTAACCATGTGCTTACCTTGGGAGCCCAGCATTCCTCCGACTACCTCAAGGACGCCCAACCCGCCTATGACCGCATTACCGATGATGTTTATCGAAATATCGGCACATTTGCGCAGCACAGTTGGTCCTTCGCCAAAGGTTGGGAAGCTCTTTACGGCCTCAGAATGGACAAACACAGTGCGGTCCGCAGTGCCAGATTTTCGCCCCGAATTGGGGTCAAGTGGTCGCCGCGACACGATCTTGATTTCAGGTCAACAATGGCGCGCGGCTTCCGCGCTCCGCAGGTGTTCGACGAAGACCTGCATGTCACGCAAGTCGGGGGAGAAGGGACTGTAATCCGCAATCAGAAAAACCTGAAGCCGGAATCCGCAACCTCTTTCATGCTGGGTGCAGAGTGGCGCCCGTCATACGGCCGAAATACCGGACTCTTCGAGATCAACGCCTTTTCCACCCATCTGCGCGATCTGTTCAACCTGATCAAAGAAGACGACCCGGCCACCGACGACCGTGAGTTTACCCGCGTCAATTTCGGCAAAGGCAGCGTCTATGGCATTGAATTAAATTTGGGCTATGCCAGAGGCAATCGCTTCAAGATTGAAGGGGGACTTGTTTTTCAAGGGGCGTTATGCTCAACCGGAACCTGATTTCGGCAGTTACGGCTTTTTTCGAACTCCCACGGTAGAAGGCAATCTGAGCGTCTATTGGAAGCTGCCTGAGTTGGGGGAGGTGTTTTTCGGCATGCGCCGCACCGGTTCCATGTTGCTGCCTCATTATGCGGGCTATATCCCCGGGGACCGTCTGGAAAATACCAAACCCTACACGGTTCTCGACGCCAACATAACACGGGAACTGCCGACGATCAGAGATTGCAGGCTTGCCTTTACCATAGGAGTGAAAAATCTAACCAATAGCTATCAGGACGATCTGGACCGGGGAGCACTGCGCGATGCCGGCTATATTTGGGGTCCGCGCTTTCCCAGAACCTTCATCATGAGCCTGAAGGCATCGTTCTAATCATGAGACGCGAGCTGATGCACCCAATCAAGATCCGCAAATTCTTCATCGGTGGTGCGGCGATTATCTGCCGGAAATTCGCATGGATACCAGCATTGCTCTGGTTTGTTCCTATTGGTAATCCGCTATTGGATGCGCGAGCGGCAACGGAACCGTATGAGCGGAGCTCATTGGAGAAGGCCTGGCGGGAATTTTCCGCCAGGGACCTGTCGGGCCGGATCTGGAGCTCCCGCCGGGTAAACAACCAGGTGACCATTATCCATTTCTGGACGACGTATTGCCCTTCATGCCGCAAGGAGATGGAAAACCTCAGGCGCATGCATCGCGCTCACCGGCACCGAGGGCTGGAAATCATCGGCGTCAATCTGGAAGGGATCGCTCGTCCGGCACTCAGCCGGTTCCTGGCCGTTCACAGGATTGACTGGCCTCAAATACAGGAAGCGGGAGGTTTCGAGGGACGGTTGGCCCGGCTTTTCCAAGTCACTCGGGTGCCGAGCGTTTTTATTGTTGACCGCCAGGGCGGCATCCGGCCGCTGCCCTCAGCGCATGGCGGATATTTTAACTCGGCGGTTGATGCCGCCCTGAAAAGTGGGGGCGCACCAAGGCAAGCCGATTGAAATAACCTGACTTCCGCATTATGTGTTCTGCCAGCCAGAATAATCCTGCGACCGCCGTGATTATCCCCAAAATGATTGTGAAATTTGCGGGCGCTCCACTCTCCGATGTTTGAGCCGGCGACTGTGGTGGTGGGATTAGGGTGCCCGTTACTGAAATTACCAATTTTGGACTGGGGCCGGCTGTGGGACAATTGAGGTTTGCAAGAAGCGCTTTGCATCTCCAGGGGAAAACAGGATGGAAGAGCTTGAAAAAATCCGGAATGAAATCAATACCGTGGATGAGCGCATTCTCGAAGCGCTGTCAGACAGGCGCAGGCTTGTGGAGCAGATCATTGCGGCTAAGGACCACGCGGGCAGGCCCATAAGGGACGCACTGAGAGAAGAACAACTGCTTACCAACCTTATCGCCAAAGGCCGCAGCCGCGGATTGGATGCCCACCTGGTAACGCGGATTTTTCACGAGATCATCGATGATTCAATCCGATCCCAACAGCTCCACCTCCTGGATTATGACAAATCCAATCTGAGGCGGGTCGCATTCCAGGGAATCGAAGGGGCTTACAGCGAACTGGCCGCGCGCAAATACTTCGCCCCGTACGTTGATCATATTCTTTTTGTCGGGGTCGAGAATCTGGAACAGGTGGTGAACGCGGTCGAATACGAAGAGGCTGATTACGGCTTAGTGCCGGTTGAAAACACGACTGCGGGGAGCATCAACGAAGTCTACGATCTCTTGTCGTGCGCGCAGCTATCCATCGTGGGGGAGGAAGTTCTGCGGATCGAGCATTGCCTGCTTGCCGTGGAGGAGGTGCCGCTGGCCAATATCCGCCGGATTTATTCCCATCCGCAGGCGCTGGCGGAGTGCATGAAATTCGTCTCCAAGCTTCCGAATTGCCAATCCTTGCCTCACGGCGATTCGGCCCTGGCGGCAAAAAAGGTAAAGGAGGAAAAGGACCCCGCCCTCGCGGCCATAGGAAGCGAAGAAGCCGGCCGGCTTTATGGATTGAAGGTGTTGCGGCGCAATATTGATGACCAGCAAAACAATTACACGCGATTTCTCATCCTGGCCAAGCGGCCGTCAAAAATCGATCTGCGCATCCCGTGCAAAACGTCGCTGATCATGGCCACGCCCCATGAAGAGGGAGCTTTATTGAAAGCTCTAAGCATGCTGCACGAGTATAAAATCAATCTGTCCAAACTCGAGAGCCGCCCCATACCCGGCATGCCTTTTCAGTACATCTTCTATATTGATTTCGAGGGCAACACCGCCGAGGAAAGGGTGGCGCAGGCGCTTGAAAAACTGCGTTCGGCCACGACATCGCTCAAAGTATTGGGATCTTACCCGGCACAACAGCGTTCCAAGACTTTTCCCAAAATCGAAATCCTTGCCGGCGGCGCTCCGGAATCCGCAGGGGAATCAAAGGAGCCGGTTGCGCAGCCAAAGGAATCGGCCAGTTACCAGCTTGTCAGCCGCGAACGAAAAACCGACGACACAATTATTTCCGTGCGCGGAGTCAAGATTGGAGGCCTCGGCTTTGTCGTCATTGCGGGCCCATGCGCGGTCGAGACCAGGGAACAGATCCACAAATGCGCCCGTCATGTGAAAGAATGCGGCGGCCAATTGCTGCGCGGAGGGTGTTTCAAGCCGCGCACTTCGCCTTATAGCTTCCAGGGGCTGGGATTTGATGGACTGAAGATGCTGGCCGAGGCGGGCAGAGAATACGACCTGCCTGTGGTTACGGAGGTTCTGTCGCCTGCGGATGTAGAGCCGGTAGCGCGCTACGCGGACATCCTGCAGATCGGAGCGCGCAATATGCAGAATTTCAGTCTGCTAAGTGAAGCGGGCCGCGCCAGCAGGCCGGTTCTGCTCAAGCGGGGCATGATGTCAACCATGGATGAGTTCCTGAACGCTGCGGAATATATCCTGGACCGCGGCAACCACCAGGTTATCCTGTGCGAACGCGGCATACGAACTTTCGAAACATCGACCCGCAATACGCTGGATCTTGGTTCGATCCCGATTATGAAGCGTTTGACACACCTGCCGATCCTGGTGGATCCGTCGCACGCGGCAGGCCGTCGGGACCTGGTTATTCCTCTGGCGCTGGCCGCCCATGCCGTCGGGCCGCACGGATTGATGATTGAAATCCACCCGGAACCGGAAAAGGCCTTGAGCGACGGACCTCAAGCGCTGCGCTTCTTTGAATTTGCCGAGTTGATGCGCCGCATCTACCGGGCTTAAGGCAAAGCGCGCCCCAATACTCGTGCGGATTTCAGCGATGCGAATGATTTGTGGGCGGGTCTGGAGCCCCTCACGTGTCGCGCGCCTTATATCCATGCCGGTCTGCGCCGCAGTGGAACCGCGGGCTAAAAATGCGGCTAGCCGCGGATAACAGCGTTGGTGCGGCGTTCCTGCTCGATGGTCGAGGTCGGGCGCAGCCCGTAATTATGGCCGGGAAAAACGATGGTATCGCCGGTGAGAGAATACAATTTAGTCCGGATTGATCGCTCCAGTTCGGCGAAAGAGCTGCCCGGAAAATCCGTTCTTCCCACCGAACCGACAAACAGCGTGTCTCCGGTAAAAACCATGCCATCGATATGGAGACACATCCCTCCGGGAGTATGGCCGGGTGTATGAATTACCTGCAGCGCGCTGCCGCCCACCTGTATCACCTGACCGTCCTTAACCAGCATGTCCGCCGGAGGCGGTTCCTCGGCGCCGAACATCTGCATTATGTCGCGGGGTGTGTTCCGGAGCCCCGGCGCGTCAGCCTCATGGAGGATGATCTTGGCCCCTGTTCTTCGGACCATTTCCTTATTCCCCATGACATGGTCGATGTGGGAGTGCGTGTTTATGATGTATGTGATGGTAAGCCCATGCGAGGCAGCCTCTCTCAGGAGCAGGTCCGCATCATCGGCGGGATCGATGAAAAGCCCTTCGCCGGCTTTTTCGTCTGCAATCAAATAACTAAAGATACTGAAATTTCCTACCTCAAATTGTCGGACGATCACGCTCGTTTCTCCCGTCGCTTGATCAATAAACCGGCACCACAGCGCAAGCGCAAAAGGATACAACATCTGCGATACAAAAATGCAGGTTTTTGCATTTTTGGCTAAGATTGGGCCGGGAACGAAAGAAAATGGCCACCCCTCACCTTAGCCGATATTATTACCGCAGCTCCAATAAGGCTAACCCCTGAGGGCTGCGTCTTTCCTTTCTTTGCTGACAAATAGAGAGAAAACAACGGCCCGCCGGGGAAACCAAGCGGGCCGTTTTAATTTTTGGGGAACTCTATGATCATTATTTGTGAAACCAGAGCAACGGAAGCTCAGATTAACGCTGTGCAGCAGAAGATCCGTGAGGCGGGCCTGGTTGCGCACCGGTCGGACGGCGTCGAGCACACCGTGATCGGGGTTATCGGCGAGCGCTGCCTGCCATCCGGGAGGCGGCGGTTTGCGACCCAATCGGGACCCTGGATGATTCGGAAGCGCATGTCCCCGGAAACTCCATCGTGATCCTGGCGCTGGTCAGCCATGTACCGCAGCTCATTTCCGTGGCGCTAATGCATGCCGCGCAGGCGGCCGATGCCGAACACGGCATGCTGGATAAACTCGCCGGGCGCGGATTTCTGGACATGACCCGGCTTTCGGCGTCGGAATACGGAATTTGGAAAGGAATCCTGGAAACAAATGCGGAAGCGATCAGGCAGGCGATCGGACGGTTTAATGAAAGTCTGGTCTTATTAAGCGGCGGCATGCCTGATGGGGATAAGGTGCCTGTATGGGAGCAGGCGGGACGCCGGCGGCGCAAAATGAGTCCCGACAGTCTGCCGAGGCCGCGAAGGCACGATTTGCGCAGCCTGATCGACCGCCATGACAAGCAGCTCCTGACAGCCTTGGGGCATCGAGTCGAAATTGCGCGCAAGATCGGCAAGCTCAAAAAGAGCCAGGCGACACCAATCGTGGATCCGGATCGCGAAAAACGCATGATGCGCCGGCGGAAAGAATGGGCAGAATCATTGAATCTGCCCCAGGAGCTGGTGGAGCAATTATTTGCGGCAATCTTGAAACACAGCTCCCGCATTCAGGCTGATAACATGTGAGCAGACAGCCTCCGAAAAACTGTCCCTTCACGGGCAGATCCGGCAATGGCGGTTAATATCAGTCTTTGTATTTCGCGCTCTCCGGATCATGCAATCTCCAGTGCGCGATCCGTATGCGCTTCATTTTTCCGTCAACCATGTCATACAAAACCCAGTTTGTAGAGAGAACCGGTTCGCCCTTTTTCCACGCCTGCCGGCCCGCGCTCGCCGCGGTGTCTTTGAAAGGGTGGAATTCTGTGTAAAGCTCCGCGAATACCCGGTCTTCGGTCGACATATAGTCGCGCAGTTCCAAGACCTCCTTCACCGTGGATGTGAGCGCCTTATAATTTTCGATGAATTCCTGAGGACCATGGAGCGTCCTGGCGGGGACCTTCGGGCCGGTGGCATTGTCGTAATACTCAACAGTGACGTCCGGAGTGAAGTAACCGGCGACGGTTTCAAAGTCTTTCTTATTGAAATAACCAATGTATTCCAGAAATTGCTCTCTGGTCATGGCGCGGCTTTTCGGCTCAGCTTTTGGAGCTTGGGTTTCCGGCGGCTTGGTTTGAGTGCAGGATAGCGAACCCAAGACAGCGACGCCTGTTATTCCAACCGCTGCATCCCTGAAAAATACTCTCCTTGATGCGATCTCCCTTTCTCTTTGACCTGTGTGCATGATTTTTCTCCTTTTGGATTTGATGTGGTGAGTCAACCGTAGATCAATGCCGGGCTCCGGTTCAAGCACAATCCTGGGTGCCGCTGCGGCCGACATCCGGCCGGTTAATATGCCGGAACCGCTCGAAAGCATAGTCGCTTGAAGGAAGATATTTTCATGTTGAGGGATGCAGAGAAACAAATTAGCCGGGCCACGGCATGTCGGCATTCGGCATGCCGAGAAATGCAGGCAGGCCCTTGATTTTCCAAATCAAAGCCGATCAGAATCAAAAGCGGAAGATATAATTCAGTTTGACCCGGAAACGCGTCTGAGCGGACTCGAAGCGGTCCAAAGCGTTTTCCTGCCAGCTGTGATTGAGAACCACAAAGAACTCGTTGCCGGGTTTCAATATCCAACGCAACCTGCTCTGAAGGCCGAGGTTCCGCGAATCAGTGTCATATTGCACAAAATTGGCCAGAGTGATAAACGGGGTGAAAGAATAATCCAGACGATATACAAGCAGGACGGTGTTGAAATTTCCCTCCTTCAGCCGGATCCAATTTTGTTCCCAGGTCATGGACGTAGTCAGGTGGCGGTCCTTCCTCCAGGTGAACTCGAATTCGTAGCCTCGCAGGGTCCCCGAATAAAATGAGCCGGCCTTGAAATGGTTTCTAATAGAGAAAGGTCTGCTTTCCGAAGTCAGCGCCATAAGATTATGGATGTTGTAGCTGTACCTTCCCGCCGGGACGACGATTCCCTTATGGATATTAATAAACCATGGTTCGAATAGCTGTTCGCGGTTCCATTCCCACCTATATCCAACGAAATCTCCGCTGTTGAACCTGATTCGCAGCGGATTGATGGTCATTGCTTTTGTTTCCCATTCCCCCCGGCTCAGCTTGTAATAATCTTCGTATCCAAACTCGAGGGCTATCTGGCGGATATTCCAGAACTTGGGCCTGGGACTGACTTGGGCGTTCACCGATGATATCCGGACTCCTTCGCGGGGGATGAATCCGAGCGCAGGGTAATAATTTTCTTCTATTTTCAGCCATTTATACTGGAAGTCCAGAAGGTCGTTGGGGTAGGAAATAACGCCGCCGTAGGAGGAATCCCGTTTGCTCAGGCCCGAGGTGCGGGTTTTGGTCCCGAACAGCATTAGACTCAAATTCTTTTGTCGGTCCAGGAAATTGGATGTGGCAAGTTTTAGATCCACGCCGGCCATCTGATTGCTGGTCCGGCCGGTCGGATCCCCGTTGGTGAACATCGCGCCGACATAGGACTGATTCAGAAAGCTGGCCTTCACACGTCCGACAAATAGGTTTCTGCTTGCCGGTTTGGGAGCGGGGTTCTTGGAATCATCGGATTCATTTAGGCGGCCGGTTTGAACATCCAGCAATCCCACGTCAAACCTTCCGATTTTCCCGGTCAGCTTCTGGCCGATGCGAAGAGGAATCTCATGGTTCCCCACAAGGCCGATCCGCCTGGAGAAAAAAGGGAGAAGATCGCCGCCCATGTTGAATCCGGGTGGTCCCTGCCTTTCTATTTTGGCAAATTCAAAAATCCCCGCGTCTTCGAGGAAAAAGGATCGTTTCTCCGGATAGAACAGTAGAAAGCGTGTCAGGTTGACCTGGCGGGTATCGACTTCCGTTTCAGCGAAATCAGTGTTGATGGTTGTGCTGGAAATCAGATTTGTTGTGACCCGGTAGAATATATCTAATCCCGCATGGGGGTCGGCTTGCACTTTATCCTTGCGCCCTATATCCCGGTTGAATCCGGCAATCCCGTGGGGCTTAATATCAAGTCCGGCGCCCTGGGAAATGTCTTGGATGCCGGTGATGCGTCCTGCCCGCACCACGTGGTTGATGCGAACATCCAGCGACGGCGAGGCCCACCTTGAAGTCTCACGCCCGCGGGCCAGGTATCGGGAAATGTTGAATCCCCATTCCGAAATTCCAGGACGGAATCCAATGGTTTTGAATGGGATTTCAAATTCAGCCGTCCAACCGTTGTCATCGGTGCGTGTCCGTACGTTCCAAATCCCGTCCCATTCCAGCGCGGCCTGCTGGTTTTCCGTTACGCGCCCGTCCACCAGCGCCCCTGCGGCATTGGTGGAAAAGTAGTATGCGTTGCGGTGGTCATGGTAGGTGTCGAGCACAATCTCAAGGTTATCGTTATCCCTCAGCGAGGCATCCCGTTTCATCTCGGTGGCCACAATATGCTGAGGGCTGCGATCCTCGCAGCGCACTGCGATGTACAGCGAATCCTTATCATAGGCCAGCCATACTTTCGTAGGTTCCGTCGGAGCCTGGCCGGGATGGGGTTCTACCTGGGTGAAATTGGCGATAACGGGGCTGTTTTTCCATGCGGGATCATTCAGAATTCCGTCAATCTGTATTTTGCCGGAAATTTCGGTCAGCACTGCCGAAGGGTCATCGGCGGCCGAAAGGGCGGGAACAAAAAAGGCGTTCCATGAAATGGCGACCAACAACAGACGGATGATTCGAGTGAACTGGAGCACTGGGTTCATTTTCATTCGTGAAGATTCTCCGCAAAGTCAAACTGTTCCTCATTAAAATTCCGCGCGAAATGCCGCCGCGCCGATTAACCCGCACGATAAATGCTATTGCTGTTCCTAAGGTCCATGGTTTCTTCCAGCCATGGATGCAGGCTTTATCCTCGGGGTTGGTGTCGCGGGCTCATACGTTACCCCGCCCGCGAAATTCATACATTATCGACACAGGGAAGTAAATTGTTACCTTATGAAGTGCAGATTTCAAGACATCCACGGCGGAGTATTTTGAAATCGAGGAAATCATCGAAAAGGCCGCAAGCTCTGCTCCCAATGAGGGTTTGCGATTTGCGGGCAACGGGTTGAATTCCCGGGAGCTCTGCGCCAGTATACTGGGGAACCTTTTAAAAATGCGGGCCGGCATTTTCACGCGGCGGTTTCGCTTATGAACATTTTCAAAGATTCAATGACTTCGGCGCCATAGTCATAAATCCGGACCAGGCCGTTTTTTATTGCGGAGGGAATCGACGCAATGGTTCCAGGCTGCCAGGTTTCCAATAGGATGAGGACGACGGCAAGCAATACAACGCAAATCAAAATGTGCAGCTTTCGGTTTTCGCCCTTCAGCAAAACCTGAAGCTGGGTCATGAGGTCGACCTCCCGCCGCATGCATTTCGATTGCATTTCCCTCTTTTTAATGATATCGGCAGGAGGGCCCCAAATCGTTAAATTAAAGTAAATTATTGTAAAAAGGAAATGACACCCGCGGATTTATAATTGGTTTCCGTCGCGAAATTCATTTATCCGGTGCAGATAAATGGTAGGAACCTGCGCAGCGCTTTGGAGTGAAGCAGCTTGCTGCCACCTTCAAGTGCTTGATGATCTTCATATTGCAAAAGGCGCCAGCAAGCTCACGCACTCCGTGGGCTTCGCTTAATAGATGGCATGGTTAAGATTTAAGATTCATTTCGCGACAGAAACTAATTAAACAAAAATCCAGCCTTTGGGCGGGAATTTCGCAATAGGGAGAAATGCTATGAGTATCTTCGATAGAACAGGCAGCGGTACGACGCGGCGGGAATTTTTCAGTAGAGCGGCCATCGGCATTACCGGGCTGGCCGCCGCGGCGCCGGCCAGGGAAGTTGCTCGCGCTTCCAGCGCGCAGACCGTGACGGGGCGCTACGGCAAATGGATCAAACCTCTTTCATTTAAGGAATGGGATGGTCCGTACAAATGTGTGACCCGCCATACCAGCGAGTTTGCGGACCTGCATATTGAGTATGGGACGCCCGCGGCTGCCGGAAGATTCGGGCCGGATGCCGCCGAGGTGCATGATTATAACCAGGTTGTGGTTTTTATGGGCGCCGACCCAAGGAATATCGGCGATCTGGGGGCGCAAGTTGAATTTTGCATCGGGCCCGAACGCGAAAGACACATGATTAGCGTTTCAAAGGCTGTTTTCATTCCAAAGGGGCTCCCTCACATGCCGGCAACCGCAATCAGAATGGACCGGCGGTTCATGCTCATGACGATCTCGCAAACATCGGCTCCCCAAACGGCGCCTGCTCCGCCGGCGGATAAACAGTACACCGGAGACCCGATTGCGGGCCTCGGATTATTCGGATCCAAATACCGCAATAACATGCCGAGCATGCTCTGGGAACGCAAAGGCTCCTGGCACTATGGTCGGCAGAACCAGGATGACGCCGAAGGATATATAACTTCGATCAGCGGCAATAAGAGCCTGTTTGATTTCCATATGATGTATGAAGGGATCAACAAAGCCCCTTATCGGTTCGGCGATCCCTACAAGCCCCATGTGCATAATTATGATGAATCGCTTATCTGCATGGGAGCGGACTGCGATGATCTGACCAAATTGCCGGGGGAGGTGGTGATGTGTATGGGGCCGGAAATGGAAAAGCACGTAATTACTACTCCGACGCTGATCCATCTGCCCAAAGGCTTCCCGCACTGCCCGACGACCGTCACCAAGGCCGACAAGCCGTTTATCTTTGTCGTTCTGCGCGCCTTCGGCAGCGCCGAGTCGGCAAAACAGTGATCGATCGAATGGAGCATGTTGTCGAGTTGGTGCAGGGCAGCGCGCAGCCAGGCCATGGCATGATGAATTGAAGGTGCGGGGGCTTCATCGGAAATGAAGTGGGGTATGTGGGGCAAAGACGGTCTTGGCGGAGAATTAAAAATCCGGATCGGCATAAGCAGGTGTCTGCTGGGAGATAAGGTCCGCCATGACGGCGGCCACAAGCTGGATCGCTTTCTTACCGATACCTTGGGGAAATGGGTGGAGTACGTTCCCGTTTGCCCGGAATATGAATGCGGCATGCCCATTCCACGGGAGCCCCTGCACCTTGTGGGCGATCCGGAGTCTCCCAGGCTGGTTACGGTCAAAACCCGAATCGACAAAACCGATCAAATGGTCAGCTGGGCTCGAAGGCGCGTGGCGGAGTTGGAAAAAGAAGGGCTTTTGGGATTTATTTTTAAAAGCGAGTCTCCCAGCAGCGGCATGGAGCGGGTCAGGGTCTACAACGCGAAAGGCATGCCGGCCC
>JBBISO010000054.1:12473-12780 GCA_037441325.1 Acidobacteriota bacterium
GTGGCGGGATGTTCGCCCGCATTTTCATGGAAAATTTTCCACTCCTTCCGGTGGAAGAAGACGGCCGCCTTCACGACCCCGCGCTGCGGGAGAATTTCATAGAACGCGTTTTCACCTTGGCCCGATGGCGGGAAATCCGCGCGAAACAAATGACGCGGGGCGGTGACATTTGATTAGGGCACAAAGCCACGCCGGTATAGCAGCATCACCAGGTCGGCTTCAAGGATTGTTTGGTCGTCCTGGTTCAGCACAGTGATACGGGTCGTCAGGACGCCACGATCGGGTTTACTCGTCTCCTTCTTCCCCA
>JBBISO010000055.1:0-12773 GCA_037441325.1 Acidobacteriota bacterium
GCCCCCGCCGCAGCAGTAATTCTGGATCCCGTGGGGCGTCATCTCGCGAAACTGCGGACAAAGATAGCGGAGAATCCTCCGCTGAGGTTCCACAATGCCCAGGCTTCGCACCATATTACATGGATCGTGCAGGGTCACCGGAAAATCGTTTTTCGAAGGATCGAATTTGATCTTGCCGCTGAAAACGATGCGCTCGAGAAAAGTCATCACACTCTCCCGGTGAACCTTCAAGTTTCCGGTGAGGATCCTGTCCGAAACAGCCATCGCCGCTTTGTGCTGATGGCCGCACTCTCCCATGACGATTTTCCCAACTTTTAGCTTTCTCGCGATCCGAGCCTGCCGGAAAGCGATCTTGGCAAACTGAATATCGTCGTAAAAAAGACCATAGTTAACGCCATCGTATCCAAGCTTTTCCGAGCAAAGGGTCCACCGGATATCCGCCGCCCGGCACAGAATCGCGAAGGCCGCAAAATTTTCAGGCCAGGCCAGCATCTCCGAAGCGGTGTGCAACAGGAGAACATCCGCTGCTTCCGCATCCCAGGGAGTGACGACTTCGATCCCCGTAATTTCCGAAAAATCCTCATCAATGAATTGAACATTATCCTTCGCCACGTGGGGCTTCATGCCGGAAGGCGAGCCCGTTTCGAGATGCAGCTCGGTTCCTTTTTCATGAAGCTCCTTAGGAGCCCAACCAAGCTCCTGGCTGAACACTTTGCGCATCTCGCGCGTCAGCAGGGCGTTATCGACCCCCATGGGACATGACTGGGCGCACCTCCTGCACAAGGTACACCTATAGCTCAGCTCGTAAAGCCTGCTTAGCGCGGCCCAATTAAGCTCGAAATTGCTCCCGCCGAGGGCAGCCAGGATCTTTCCGCCGCGCCTTGCATACTTCCTGACGAGACGCCTGAAAACCTCCGATCGGTAGGCGGGCCGGTAGAGGTTGTTTTTGCCGCTCGATAGGAAAATCGGGCACGCATTGGCGCACGTCTGACACTGGGTACAATAATCCAGGGAGAGGATAAGGGGCTGAAGAAAAGTCCAGTTGTTTTCCCGCGTCAACAGCTTTCTTAATCCCGATATAAATCGCTCGACGTCTCTTCTTTTGTCGGCTTCGGCTCCGGCCGGCTCGAGGTTGAGCGCGATGACTCCATCGAGGTTACAGACATGCCACTGCTTTTGTTCTTCCGTAAGGCTTCTCCATTCAGATTTTTCCTCTATGTCGTCGTACGGTGGAGGAAGGGGCGCAAGTTGGCCAATCCTGACCTCAGTGAGCGGAGCGTCAACGTTTTTTGCGATATCATTAGGCCTAAGACTTCGTCCTTTCATCACCGGTCTCTTCCGCAATTTCCGCCCAGCTTCTCTGTTCGCCGGCGACTGCGTGCTTTGCCGCCCAATCAAGCGGCTGGGACAAAAGATCATCCAGTTCTCGTTCCATTTGTCTATTCATAGGCCTGTCGTCCCACATAACTTCATGGAAAATGAAGTATTTTCCGATGAAGTGAATCATATTCGTGAAGGGAAGATAGGCGCAAAAAACCAATAACAGAACAACGTGCATCGCCAACGGGAAACCAATGCTTAGCGTTGTGTCAAACATTATGATCCCCTCGATAAAAAAGCTGACTGCCCATGCTTCATCCGTTGATACGACCAGCGCGTAACCTCCGCTGACGAATACGGCGGCCAAAAAGAAGAGATTAAATAACTTCCCCGTGTCATTGGACCATCTGAGATCCTTGTCCAAAACACGTTTCAACAGCAGCCCGATGCTTCCTGCAGAACCGAAGAGATAGCCGCAAAAAGCGGCCAAAGACACAACCTTCAAATAGGCTTCCGTGGGGGCCATTCGGGCATTTATCAGAGACAATATCACCGAAGCGACATGCAAAAAAATCGAGCCGATGAAAAAGTATATGCCCAGGTGCATTGCAAGGGAAAAAGGCCAGAGAGAAGGATTGTTTCTCTGTACACTGTGCAATGAAAAAATCTCCTTGAGAATGAAAAACAGAGGACCGACCACGGATGTCCTCCGCGCCGTCTTCCACCATTCATATTCCTCAAGATAGGACCCTCCATAACTTTCTTTCCTTTTTTCACGGGGAATGGGGGCCAATTCCCATCTGAGATGAACCGGAAGGCGTGAGAGGGCTAAAATCCTGCAGACAATCCCAATCAAGGAAATCAATATCGCCGCCCAGGTGAAGCCAAGCAAAAAAACCCCGGACATAAAGGTCCTCTGAAACACCCTAATTCATGAACTTAGCTCGCTTCGCTCGCCAACTTTAGGGGTAAAGGGAATAAATGCCCAGAAGCGAATCGAGGATAAGGAAAAAGGCGCTATCTGGGCCCGTTGTGACAGCCTAAGAAAGCGCGTCGGAAAGGAGTCCGCCTTCAATTATTTGAGTAATTTCCGAGATATTCTGTTAGATGGATTCTTTATCCATGATTTTTTAAATTATACAAAGAAAAAGCGTATGGCTTGGATGGAGCGTCGAGATCCACCAGCATTTCAAATGTCTATTTTGGAATCCGCGCCCGAGGATTAGAAATCACCGCCCGTGCCTCTGGTTTTATTGGTGGGCGGTATAGGATTTGAACCTATGACCCCCGGTGTGTAAGACCGATGCTCTGCCGCTGAGCTAACCGCCCGTAAGCTATTGATGTTATTCGATCCAGTTTTGGAATCCAACCCGTAATTTCCTCAATTTAAGTCTTTCCCCCGGCAACTCTACAGCATCCTGAGCAAAGATCCCGGCATCTGCATGCCAACGCTTTTTATTATGATGAGTCCTCATGCCGCAGTACCTTCAAATTGCATTTGGGAAAATCCGCAGTATTTTATATAAAAACTTGGCGAAATGTTTGGTAGGATCTCATCCTTTCCTCGGTATTCAACGGATGGGGCGAAGATTTCATTCAATAACCTACGTCGTTCCAGCAATCGCGACCGGCAAAGAGAGGCATGCAGATCAATGGCTCATCCATTATTGATAATCCCTACATATCCGCAGCATCCAACGGCAATCAGTGAAGAAATTTAGGCAATGAAATGTAAGGAGGCGGGTAACAATGGCAGATCTGGCTGGAAGCAACGGACTGAGAGAAGTTTTTCGCATCGCGGGAAAACCCAACCTTCCCGGCAAGCTTGCCTACTCCCTCGCCACCGGCAGGGCAAAATTTGGCGCGGACTATGTTATGCAAGCCATGTTCCATGCGAAGTTCCTCAGGTGTCCTTATGCAAATGCGGTGGCAAGGAGCGTCGCTCCGGGCAAGGTGATCCGACCAACTTCGCTTGAAAGCCAGATCCACCCCCAGCTGAATCGCATGGCTAAACAGTTGCGACGCGGGAAGCGCCAAATCCCCATTCGCATATTGCACAGAAAAGAATTTGTCTCTTCCAATTCAAGCCACTCTCTTCACAATGGAGGTCTTGAAGATATCAATGCTATTCAGAATCGGATTCAACAACGAGCGCTATATTCAGGAACAAACAGAGGAGATACTCAAGAGGGTTGAGCGATTTGATAACAAGCTCTATCTGGAGTTCGGCGGGAAGCTATTGTTTGACTTTCACGCATCCCGCGTCCTTCCGGGCTATGATCCCAATGTAAAGATGCGCTTGATTCAGGAACTCAAGGACAAGGCTGATATCCTGCTATGCATATATGCCGGAGATATCGAACGGAAAAAAATCCGAGCCGATTTTGGCATCACCTACGATGCCGATGCCATGAAGCTTATCGACGACCTGCGGAGATGGGATATCAGCGTGCGCGGTGTCGTCATCACGCGTTTCGACAATCAGCCTGCCGCCACCCTTTTTAAAAACAAGCTTGAGCGGAGAAACATTGAGGTCTTCACGCATCGTTACACCAAAGGGTATCCAACAGATGTCGATTCCATTGTGAGCGATGAGGGGTATGGAGCCAATGCCAACATTGAAACCAGTAAGCCTCTGGTTATCGTAACGGGACCCGGGCCGGGAAGCGGCAAGCTTGCCACATGCTTGTCCCAACTATACCACGAGTATCGAAGGGGCATGAAAGCCGGCTACGCCAAATTTGAGACATTTCCCATATGGAATATCCCGCTTAGGCATCCAATCAACGTTGCCTACGAGGCCGCGACTGCAGATATCCGCGATTTCAATCTCATCGATCCCTTCCACTTGGAAGCCTATGGCGAGATGGCGGTGAATTATAACCGCGATGTGGAAGTCTTTCCCATTGTCAACCGGATACTGAGCAAGATTACCCGAGGTGATTCCTTCTACCGCTCCCCCACGGAAATGGGTGTCAACAGAGCGGGTTTTGCGATCATCGACGACGACGCGACTATGGAAGCCGCCAAGCAGGAAATTCTCCGTCGCTACTTCCGTTACAGATGCGAATATGCCATGGGATTGACGGATAAGGAAACTGTCCAGCGTGTGGAGCTTTTTATGAAAGATTTCGGAATACAGCCTGAAGACCGAGTCGTCGTCTGTCCCTCATGGGAAGCCGCCAGGAGAGCGCAGGCACAAGACAAGGGGAACGAGGGAATTTACTGCGGCGCCGCTATTGAGCTGCGGGATGGAAGTATCATCACAGGCAATAATTCGCCGCTCATGCATGCCTCATCAAGCCTGGTTATTAACGCCATCAAATTCCTCGCCGAAATCCCCGACAAAATCAAGCTGCTACCGAGCGCGATAACTGATGCAGTCCGGAATTTGAAAACGGATATCCTGAACAAGCATTCCGTCAGCCTTGATTTGGAGGAGACGCTGATAGCGCTCAGCATCAGCGCAGCCACAAATCCGGCCGCCGAACTGGCCATCGAAAAGCTCAAAGAGCTTCGCAACTGCGAAGTCCACATGACTCACATCCCTACGGCCGGCGATGAGGCCGGCTTAAGGCGCCTTGGCGTCAACTTGACCAGCGAACCCCACTTTTCCACCAAAGATCTCTTCATGCCATGATAGAAAGTGCGCCCGCAATTAAGGTAGAGCATAGCGCCGGCTAGAGGAAATCGTGCTCCGTCTCAGTTGTTTGAACTTGAGGCCTATGTTAGACTTTTGTCGCTTCGGCGCGGCAAGACAGCGGGAGGATAAAGACTTGGAATTCCGCAAATCGACTATTCGCGAATATTTTGAATCAATCGTCATAACCGCAATCATCGCTTTATTTGCCACCACTTTTGTGATTCAGGCGTTTAAGATCCCCACCGGATCTATGGAATCCAACCTTCTCATCGGCGATCATTTATTGGTCAACAAGTTTGTCTATGGGCTATCTTCCCGTTTTTTTCCCAAGCTTCTTCCCTACAATCAACCGGAACGCGGAGATGTTATTGTTTTCAAGTACCCGAACAATCCCGAAGTAGCCTATGTCAAACGGCTAATTGGCATGCCAGGAGACAAGGTTGAGATAGTAGGGCGCACCGTATATGTCAACGGACAGGCTTTGAACGAATCCTATACCCAATATACCGATCCTGGAAGCATTTATGCGCGCTATGGGCCCTATGTGGTTCCCCATAATCAATACTTTGCGATGGGCGATAACCGCGACAACAGCCAAGACAGTCGTTTTTGGGGATCGATTCCGCGAGAGTATCTTCTCGGCAAAGCCCTTGTCATTTACTGGTCTTTCGAAACACCCCGAGATGAATATCTCCGGACAAGCTTGCCTGATCGGCTGAGGCAATTTGCCGATGTCTTGCTTAACTTTGTCACAAAGACGCGTTGGCGCCGCACCTTCAAAATCATCAGATGATCGGGAAGCTCGATCAAGGCTTATGCGGCGCTGTGTCCCTTGCGGCCACCGGCGATCAATGATTTTGTTGGCAATTCTGATCTTAACGTGCGCCTCCTCATTTGGCGATGAAGGATCGGAAGGTGCGGCGGCATTGCCGTCGAAAGCCGCTGCCGAACGATGCAGCCTCAAGTTGAAAAGCCTGGAAGACTTCGCCGCTAATCATAAAGCAGGACAGAAACAGACCACCCAGTTTTTTGAGGATGAGGTGAACTCATATCTGGCGCTTTGTCTCAGCCAGAAATATCACCCCTCCTTGAAGAGCCTGGAGGTGACTTTTGAAAAGGAAAAACTCCAGGGAGTCGCGCTTCTCGATTTCGACCGCATAGGAAGCCCGCCAGAAGGGCTTTTTTCCAGGATCATAGGCGTCCTTTTTGCCGGAAAGCATAATTTGACAGCCCGCGGGGAGATCATAAGCGGTAAGGGGAAGGCCAGTTTCCATTTGGAGCAAGCCTGGCTTGACGGCCGCGAGTTGCCGAGATTCTTAGTTGAGGAGATCATAACGACCGTGGGCCGGAAGCAAAAACCGCCCTTTGATCCCATGCAGCCTTCCCAAATACCATACAAGATCCAGAGCCTGGAATTGCTCCAGGGTTCTATTATGGTATATCAATAGCATCGCAGCCGGAGGTGACAGATGTCTCTTATGGCATAAAAGTCCGCCAATTGCCGGGAACTAGTCCTTTAAATGCTTCGAACGCTAACACCTATGGCACCAAAACTTTGCGAGGACACCGTTAGTGAATAAACAACAGTTCAGCAAAAAACTCCGAAATGCAGCTTCCGGCGAAGAACGGCTGGCTATTTATGACTCTTATGGGGAAGAGCTATTCGAAAAAGAGAACTATTCCGAAGCTATCAAAGTAAATCTTGCAGCTATGAAGAGCCAGAAACATCCCAATGTTAAGGCTTACTTCATGGGTAGAATTGGATTCTGCCACTTTAGCGCGGGAAACGACAAAGAAGCCTTTAAGTATTTGTTGAAATCCGCACAGCTGTTTGATCCCGAGAAACCGGAATTCATGCAGGATATGTATGGTTTTGTGTATTTTCACTTGGGATCCCTCTACGAATACCATGGAAAAATCGCCAAGTCGCTGGCAGCCAGAAAAATATGCGAACGGTATATTGAAAGCCAAGAGAAGGATACCAAGTGGATGCTCTATGCAGGACTGAGCCGAAGCTACGAAATGCTGGGCAAACACAACGAGGCCATCCGATACTCTCAAAAAGCCATTCAGGTTCTCAGCGATAACGACCCGGGATTGAGTTATTTATACGAAAGCATGGCCAATAATTACATGGGCCTAAAACAGTACCAGGAAGCTATTAAGTATTTTTCCAAGGTGCTTGAGCTGGCTCCATACTTTGAACACCAGAACGAAATCCAGATAAAAATGGCTGACTGCTACCGCCGCCTTGCCAATTATCAGATGGCGTTGGAGACCTATCAAAAAATTCTGGAATTGAAGCAGATCACCGGGAAAAAGAAGGACTGGGTCTGGCTTTATCTGAAAATAGCGGAATGCCAGTTCCGCCTTGAAGCATATGAAAAGTCGCTGCTTGCCGCGCTGGAAACATTGCGCCATTCGCCCCGAAACAAGTTGGAAAAAGCCGAAGCCCGCAGTTATCTCACGGCCAACTATTATGAACTGGGCCGCTATAGGGAAGCCATCGAGGAGGGCGAAAAAACGCTCGTGATCGCGAAGCGATTTCGCAATGACGATTTTTTTTATGTCCGATTGGCTTTGAGCTATCAAAAACTGGGAGACAAAAAGTCATTTGCGAAATACCGCGCGCTTTTCCGTAAAATGTTCCAAGGAAATAGCTGGAACAAATACCTGGAAAAGCTATGTTAACTGTTTCCGAACACCTGACAACCACGGGCTTTACGAACTTATCTCGCTTCGCTCGCAAACCTTAGGAACAAAGGTGCCAAGGGGCATGAAGAATAGATGCCAAAAAGCAAAGCGAGGAACGGCATAGTTTATTAGAGCGTCACCCGCCAATGAAAAGAGCCGCCCGGAGAATCGTGGAAAAGCTTCGTCTGCATGGACATGAAGCCTTTTTTGCGGGGGGATGGGTGCGTGATTATCTCTTGCGCCGAAAGCCGAAAGACATTGATATCGCCACAAGCGCGCGCCCGGAAGAGGTGCTTCGGCTTTTCCCCAAAGCAAATGACGTCGGCGCACGATTCGGCGTGATCCAAGTTCGCATGTACGGACATGCCTATGAGATTACTGCCTTCCGCAGCGACAATATATATCTAGATGGACGCCATCCGACCTCGGTTTCGTTTTCTGGCCCAAAGCAGGACGCGCTCCGGAGAGATTTCACAATAAATGGCATGTTCTACGATCCTTTGGCGGATCGATTGATCGATTATGTCCGCGGCAGAAGCGACATCCAAAACAGGCTCGTGCGAACCATCGGAAATCCTTACCAGCGTTTTTCCGAGGATAAGCTCCGCATGCTGCGAGCCGTCAGACTGGCCTGTTGTCTGGACTTCAGGATCGCGCCGGAGACTTGGGACGCAATGCGGAAGCTTGCACCCGAGATTCTGCAAGTCAGCTGGGAAAGAATTCGCGATGAATTGTCCAAGATACTGACCGGACCCGACCCGGGTGCCGGGCTGGATTTGTTGCATGAAAGCGGCCTCTTGAAGCATATTCTACCGGAAGTAGAAGCACTGTCTGGCATTTCTGATCCTGCGGTTTCCTCAACTATGGATGTTTTCGCACATACTCGGAATGCGGTTGCCCTGCTTCGAAAACCTTCCGCGGAACTGGCCTTAGCGGCCCTGTTGCACGATGCAGGCAAAAGGCTTTCCCTTTCAGGAGACGAACATAAGCATTTTGAAGGACATCCGGAAATCGGCGCAAAGATCAGCGAGCATGTCTGCCGCCGCCTGAAAATGTCCAATCAGGAAATCGATCGAATCGTCCGACTGGTTAAGGCGCATATGGATTTCAGTCGAACAAATGAAATGAAGGAAAGCGATAGCAGAAGGTTTTTGCGTAATCCCGATTTTGCAGACCATTTGGAGCTATACCGGGCGAATTGCTTAAGCAGCCAAAAAGATCTTGGCACTTATCAGTTTTGGCTGCGCAAGCTTAAGGAATATCGGCACGAGCCCGCGGCGGCGCCCTTACTAACAGGAGAGGATCTGATCAAGCTCAGATATCAACCAGGACCAATTTTCAAGCAGATTTTGCAGGTTATCGAAGATTTGCAGCTCGATGGGAAACTCCGGACGCGCGAGGAAGCAATCGAGCATATCAAGACTCATTTCCCGCTTACGGATAAAGTCCAACCATAACCAGAGGCTTTGTTGGATCCCTTCAAAATAGAAGACTGTGCACAAATTACCTCCGCTGCCGTCCACCGCCTGCACCGGGGCCATCTATGGATATATGCCGGGGAATTGGAGCGCGAACCTTCCGGTCCAGCGCCTGCGATTGTTCAAGTCACCGACTCAGCCGCCAACCTCCTGGGCTATGCATTTTACAGCCGGAATTCACAGATCCGGCTTCGCTTCTTTTCGCGCGAGCCGGAACTTCCCACCCCTGATCATTTTCGGCGCCGGATACGCAATTCAATCGCTCGCAGGAAAGTCCTTGAGCGCCAACGATCAGCCGGCCGTCTGGTGTTTGGAGAAGGAGACTTGCTTCCCTCAATCATAGTGGATCGCTACGGCGATTACCTGGTTCTGCAGACCCTTTCGAGCGGCTCCGAGGCGATAAAAAACCATTTGGTGGAGATTCTTAGAGATCTGCTCTGGCCCGCAGGCATTTTGGAACGGAATGATGTCAAAGCCCGCCGTCTGGAGGGCCTTGAAGAAATCCAGGGTATTTTATGGGGTTCTGTTCCTGAGGAAGTGGAGATTTCTGAAAACGGGACTCGATTTCTGGTCAACCTGCGCAGAGGACAAAAGACCGGTTTCTTTCTGGATCAGAGCCAAAATCGCGCGGCCGCGGCGAAGTATGCATTCGGCCGTGCGTTGGATTGTTTCTGCAATACAGGAGCTTTTGCGCTTCAATTCGCCCCGCATTGTGAATCCGTTCTGGCGGTTGATATTTCATCGGAATGCCTGCAATTGGCTATCCGAAACCGCGATTTGAATGGCTTGGACAATGTCGATTTCGTCGCCGGAAATGTTTTTGATATTCTTCGGGAAATGGAAAGCGGAGGTCAAGCATTCGACACAATATGCCTTGATCCCCCGGCATTTGCCAAGAATCGACGGTCGCGGGCGGCAGCTCGAAGCGGATACAAAGAGATTAATTTGCGCGCTCTGAAGCTCTTGCGGCCGGAAGGAATCCTTATTACTTCCAGTTGTTCTTATCACCTGCACGAATCAGAGTTTTTTGACCTTCTAATTGAAGCAGCCCGGGACAGTCACCGCATGATCCAGGTGATTCAACGGAGAGGCCAAGCGGACGACCATCCCGTATTAGCAGGGATGCCTGAAACACAATACCTGAAGTGCTTTTTCCTGCGAGCATTTTAGTCCGCATTTCTCACAAGGTTTCGTAGCGAGGCGTCGCAGACGGGTGTGAATACAAGGCGCGCGACATGAGGGGCGGGTCTCCAGACACGCCCCTCTGGAGAGCCGTCCTCACGGGCAGCGAAATGTGGAAGGATTACGGGATATGTTCCTGCAGCGGACGCCCTCTGAAAAATGCAGCATGGCCTATCGTCACAATGTTAGCCGCTCGGAATTGCCGCTTTGCTGGCGGTCACCTATTTCCTTTCGCCCGATTCATTCGACAATGGCGCTATCTTTTGGGGGATTCCCTGGCAATATCTTGCGGCGTGGCATCCTTAGCACATCTGCAGCCAAAATCGTAAAGCGCACCCGGCAAATAGGCGGACCGATCATAGAGCTTGCCCAGCTTCCCGCGATATCGTGAAGAGAGGCCGCGCACGACTCGAAGCCGCTGACCCGAATAAGGATCTTTTTTGGGATTGCCCTTATAGCTCGCAAACCATGAAGAGGTCCACTCCTGGACATTTCCCAGCATATCGTGTACGCCATAGGGACTGATATCGTCGAATTGCGCTATGGCCACCGGCTTCGAAGGTCCAAATTCATAGGTATTGGCTCGCTTTTCTCCCCAATCATTTCCCCAAGGATACACTCTTCCATCTTTCCCTCTGGCGGCTTTTTCCCACTCCTCTTCCGTTGGGAGCCTTTTTCCAACTGATTTGCAGTAGGCGGCTGCGTCATTCCAGGTGATATAAACTACCGGGTAAAGACCCTTTTCCGGCGTAAAGAAAAGCCTCCAATCTTTTCCTTCTTTAGCACCCTCGCCGGTATAGCGTTCCTTGATAGAAAAGTCCAGGAACTGAGAATTGGTAACTTCATATTTATCAATCCAAAACGCAGGTAAATTGACTTTATGCTCGGGGTAGGCAATGGAATCCTTAATATTCGTGCCCATGATAAATTCCCCCGCCGGAATAAAGACCATCTCCCCCGGCACAACAGAAGGCGCTGCCGATTCGGAAACGGAATCGCCTCTCGTTTCCGGGGCATTGTCGCTTTTCTGGCCGCAAGCGCTCAGCGTGCATATGGCCAACAGCAGCATGACAAAGGCAAAAAAAACGCTTTTTGACATGGTGTCTCCCTAAAAAATTCCGTTAAATGCGGATATTGCAGGTCCCACACAACTCCTCTTCCAACCGGGCAATTGCTGTCGGCCGGTTAAGGATTACTTTTTTTACAGCCCTATTATCATACAGCCGGTAACAAAATAAAAGTCCGTAGCCGCCATAGTTACCTTTTGCCCAAGATGCACCCCAAATTAGAGACTAGCCGGCGGATTCGCATTGAGAACCTGCCATATCCGGATTCCAAGTCTGCAGGTGCTTATTATGATTGCAATTGCGGCCACATAGCACTATTATTTCCAACCAGAGATGCTGTCATAGCCGTGGTTGCTTGATCCCCTCAACTGAGGCTCGGGATGGCTGAAACGTGTTGGAAACTGCGAACGGACCTGGTGATCCGCCCGGAACCTAATGCGGGGGCTATCGTCAAGGATCCGATCACCAATAAATTCTATCGATTCAGCCCGATACAAGCTGCGGTGCTTGATCTTCTTAAAGGTCAGCTCAACAACGCCTCCATCAGCAGAATCGTCTCTGAGAAACACGGGACCGAAGTTCTGGAACAACAGGTGGAGGAGTTCGTCAAGAAACTGCAGTCTCTATCTTTGCTCGATCACCACTTGTGTTGGGCCCAGATTGAGAACTCGCGCAAAAGCAAGCGAAGGATTCTGCAAAATCTCCTGTCTATAAAAATATACGCATTCAATCCTGATAATCTTTTAACAGAGCTCGAAAAGAAGTTTCGTTTTTGTTTTGGTCTAAATTTTGCGCTTGTGGTCTGCGGCACCAGCGTCATTTCGGTAGCAGTCTTGATATTAAATTGGGAGTCACTAGTTTTATCCATAGGATCCCTTTTTTCCCTTTACTCCATCCCAATCATTTTGGCCGTGATCTTTGCGGTGATGACCATTCATGAATTTGCCCACGGCGTTGCGTTGAAACACTTTGGAGGAAAAGTACAGGAAATGGGACTCATGGTTCTATATTTTATCCCGGCATTCTATTGCAACGTAAGCGACGCGTGGATGTTGAAAAAGCGCCAACGTCTTTGGGTTACCTTGGCCGGAAGCTACGTTCAGATTTATCTTTGGGCTTTGGCGACATTAGCATGGAGGGTGCTGGCTCCGGAAACACTTGCAAGCCAAGTATGTCTGGTCATTATAGGCTTTACGGCAATCCAGAGTTTGCTTAACTTCAATCCCCTCATTCGTTTGGACGGCTATTACCTGCTGAGCGATCTTATTGAAGTTCCCAATCTGAGGCCTAAAGCGATCGCCTATCTTAAAAACAGGGTTAAATCGCTGCTCACGGGCGCATCTGAAGATACGATGGAATTAAGCCCGAAAGACAAAAAACTCTTTGCCT
>JBBISO010000056.1:0-1341 GCA_037441325.1 Acidobacteriota bacterium
GCCGGCGCCGGATATTCTCGCGGCCCGGCGCCTTTTTATGACCTCTTTTTCACCGGAGGATATTCCTTTTCCGAAAAAGCCGCGCGACAATTCCCGGGGTTGAGACGCGACGAAATTCCTGCTCGCCAAATGGCGGTTGCCGGCGCTAGTTTCCGCCGGCAGCTCTTTTCCCACCCGCTTAGCTTTGTGAAGCGGGGCTTTCTGGCGGGCATTTATAACGCGGGCTTTTTCAGCTACCGCCGGACGTCGCCCTATCAATTCGAATTTTTGAGCGGCGCAGGCATCAGCCTGGCGCTGGAAACAATTATCGGCCCCATACGCGCAGCGGCCGGATGGGCTGAAGGGGGCCGCTTCAATTTTTATCTCTCTCTCGGCCCCGCTTTTTAGCGATTTGCGATTGCCGACTGAAAAATTTGCCCATATTCGGAGCGAATCATTAATCCTAGAAATGATTTAATAGCTATGTGCGCTTTAAGAGCAAACCCCAAAGACCGCAATGACCTCTAACCAAAAGAGATGCTTTGAGAAGGTCTTGGCGGTCTTCGTGGTTTGAGGGAGAGTCCAAAAAAAATGGGTTGGAGACCTCTTTGGACCGGCGCACCTGAAAGCATAAGCATTAGAAGTAGTTCCCAAATCACCTAACCCTAAGGTGAATGCTGACGGGCCCAGGCGACGCACGCAGGTGTTGGCCCGCAACCGTCAATGAATTGTGGGAGGATTTTTCTTGTGTTGCTCAATTTTGCGGCGCACGTCACCGTAATAAACCTCAAACTGCCTCTTCAGTTCTTCTTGTCGCCGCTGCCGGTAAAAAAGCCGGTACTTATGAATCCAACTGTTTCCCTTCAGATAAAGATAACCGACTACCATGCCTCCAAGGTGGGCGATGCTTGCGACCTCGGGTTCCGAACCTCCGATTGAAGATAAAAAGGCCATACCGCCCATGACGAGCACCAGCCATTTGACTTTGAGGGGCAACAAAAAATTCAAATAGACGATGCGGTTAGGATACATTAAGCCATAGGCTAGCAGGAGGCCGTAAATAGCGCCGGAAGCTCCTACAATAATGGCCGGGCTGTTCATCGCAACCAGCCAGGAGCATATTCCGGCCCCGATTCCGGTGACAAAATAGTATCTTAAAAAGCGCCCGGTCCCCCAGTATCGCTCCAGATCATTTCCGAACATGAAGAGCGTCAGCATATTGAAAAACAAATGAATAGGGCCGCCATGCAAAAATATGTAAGTTACAAATTGCCAGAACATCAACTCCTGCGTGATACGTATAGGAACCAGGCCGAAATAAAACTCGAGAAAGCTGCTGCCCAACAGATCCGAAATGACCTG
>JBBISO010000056.1:1351-7928 GCA_037441325.1 Acidobacteriota bacterium
AAGCAGGTAAACGGCAACATTCAAACCAATAAGGATCTTAACTGTCCGAGTAACCGGTCCTCCAAAGAAATAGTGGGCCATGCATTTTACTCTAGGAGAATCAGGCAACGAATTCAACCGCCAAGGCGCCGAAATTGAGGGAATCTTCGCTTATTTCCATTCCCTCATCGGCACTGGTAGAATGATGCCTGCTATTTTGGGAAAAGTGAGGGTAATTTTTATGAGACCCGGGGGGCGCGGCCACAATCAGATGCGGGAAGTTCGGATCGATCTGGATTACACAAAACACGCAGACGGATCGGTTCATATCACTATTGGAGATACGAGAGTCCTTTGCACCTGCACCGTCGAAGACAAAGTGCCTCCTTTCCTGAACCATATGAACCAGGGATGGGTCACCGCCGAGTACGGAATGCTCCCCAGTGCCACGACCACCCGCTCGGCGCGGGAAGCCGCGCGCGGGAAGCAATCCGGACGGACAATCGAAATTCAGCGTCTGATCGGGCGGTCGTTGCGCTCTGTCATGAACCTGTCGCTCCTGGGCACGCGCACGCTCCTGATCGATTGCGATGTTATCCAGGCGGACGGCGGGACCCGAACCGCATCCATCACGGGCGGCTTTCTCGCGCTGGCGGCGGCGGTCATCAAATTAATGGACCGAAAACTGCTCCCTTTCTCTCCGATTCAAGATTATGTGGCGGCTACAAGTGTCGGCATCATCGACGGCATCGCATGCCTTGATCTTGATTATCGGGAAGATTCCATGGCCGAAGTCGACATGAATCTGGTGATGACCGGCAGCGGGCAATATGTGGAGCTTCAGGGGACGGCCGAAAAAACCCCTTTTCCCTCGGAACAACTCGCTCAGCTCCAGTTGCTGGGCTCACAGGGAATACAGCATCTGGTTCGGCTTCAGCGGTCGCTGCTTGAGGCCCGCACGGATTTGAAACGCCTGTTCCCTCTTCTTAAGTAACAAGGACCTGCCATTCATGAGAAGCTTTGATCTCCAAACCATCCTCCTTGCGACCCGGAACAGCGGCAAGGCGCGCGAATTCCGCAGTCTGCTCTCCCCAATCGGAAGCCGGATCCTGACTTTGACGGATGTCGGGCTGGACCTGGAAATCGACGAGTCCGGCAACAGCTTCGCGGAAAATGCGCGGCTCAAAGCGGTCGGATATTCACGATGGACTCACTTCCCCGTGCTGGCAGACGATTCCGGCCTGGAAGTCGCCGCGCTGGACGGCCGGCCAGGGATTCATTCAGCCCGATATGCGGGGCCGGGCGCCTCGGACTCAGAACGCATCCAAAGGCTTCTTGAAGAGCTTGAAAAATCAGGCGGCGGCCGCCAGGCGCGCTTTGTCTGCGCTTTGTCGCTGGCGCAAGACGGTTCTCTGCTTCTGGAATCACAGGGAATGTGCACGGGCCTGATTGCGGCCGAGCCGCGCGGAACCGGCGGCTTTGGATATGACCCGGTTTTTCTGGTTCCCGGGCTCGGCAAAACCTACGCAGAATTAAGCGAGTCTGAGAAAAACCTGCATAGTCACCGCGCCTGCGCCGTTCTTTCCCTTCTCCGGCAACTGCCGAAGCTTTCGATCATCAATCGCAAATCGTAAATCGCCACGCCAATCTGGCGGCTTGCAAGGAATTGAGCTAAAATGTCCTTCTTCAAATTAGTCGGGGCATAGCGCAGCCTGGTAGCGCGCCTGCCTTGGGCGCAGGAGGTCTCCAGTTCAAATCTGGATGCCCCGACCAATCCCATCAATAGCCTAATTTGAGTTATTGCGGATTGCCACTGGCCTTTTATGGCTGATTGAGTACCTTAACTAGCCCGCATTTCTCAGAGGGTTTCGCAGCAAGGCGATTAGGCCAAGCCCTTGGAATGCGCAAGCTTGCTTGCGCTTTTTGCAATGTGAAGATTACCAAGCACCTGAAGGCGGCAGCAAGCTGCGGCACTCCAAGGCCGCGCGACATGCGCGAGCGGGTCTGGAGAGCCGTCCTCACGGGTACGTGAAATGATTCGATAATCGCCCGCGCGAATGCTATGATCCGCAACAAAATACGAGTCATCGAGCCGGTTACTCTGATAGGGAAGGAGGCTTATGTCTTACGGTTCTGGTTCCCGACGTCGGTTTCTGAAGAGTTCATTACTTGGCGGCTTGAGCATAGCGCAGGGACTGCGCTTCGCGGGCGCGGCACGCGCCCAGAACAGCACGCGCGGGCAGGCCGGCCCCCCATTTCCCGCCCCATTCGCACCCACGGCGCCGCCGGCGCGCGTAGCGTTGACGTCCGGCGATAACCGCGCCGACAACACCTTCCGCGCCTTGCGCACCTTCGAAAAGGAGATCGCGCAGGCCATCGGCAACAAGCTCATCATCCTCAAACCCAACAACGTCAGCATCAAGAAGCCACTGAGCGCGACCCATGCCGATCAGCTCGAGGGAGTCCTCGAGTTCCTCAAGTCCATCCGCAAGACCAACGTAATGATTGCCGAATCGCCAGCAGATGGCACGGCGCTCGAGGGTTTTGCTAATTACGGATACAACAAGTTCGTCGGCAAGTACGGCGTTAAATTGGTTGATTTGGACAAGACAGAGTACGACATAGTGTACTGTATGGATCAGGCCGATTTGCGGCCGCACCCATGCCGGATATCCAGGATGATGCTGGATCCGAACAGTTTCATCATTTCGGCAGCGATACTTAAAACCCATTTCTTTACGGTAGCGACATTTTCGCTCAAGAACGTCGTCGCCGCCGCGGCAATAAAGGAACCCGGGCCGAAGCCGGGCGACCTGGACAGGACCAACAGGTTTCTTGTCCACGGCGGCGGTGTGCGCGGAATCCATTACAACCTCACCGCCCTGGCGCCGCGCCTGCATCCGCATTTGGCAGTGATCGACGGTTTTCAGGGCATGGAAGGCGAGGGCCCCGTCGACGGCACGCCGGTCGACCATCGTGTCTGCGTTGTGAGCACCGACTGGCTCGCAGCGGATACCGTGGGCGCAGAACTAATGGGACTTGGGATCGGCAAGGTCGGGCATCTGACATACTCCGCTCGCGCGGGCCTGGGGCAGGCGGACTTGACCAAGATCGAAATTCTCGGGCCGGCGCTGAAGGACCACATCAGGGCCTATAAGCTGCCGGCCAACACAGAGCGGCTCCTGGACTGGCAAAAACCGCTGCAAAGCGCATAGCGGCTATTTCTCACAAGGCTTTTCAGAATTGCCCGCTATGCCAGGAGTTCCTGCGCGCGGATCAGGCGCTCGCGGACATGAACCCCGTTGGGACATCGAATGGCGCACTGGGAACAATCGCCGCAGCGCACATCGCGGACCTCTTTTAGGAGATCCCTGAAGCTCGCCAGCGCCTGATGATAATTGCCGCAAAAGTCATGATAGGCCAGGAAACGCAATACATCCGTCACCGGCAGCCCTTTCGGGCATTGCCCGCTGCATTCGTAGCACATCCGGCAGTAGGACGGCCGGATTTGCTCATTCAGCACATAAAGCCGCTTCTCATCTTCGGGAGTATATGGTTCCGACATGGCGCGGAAATTCATTTCCAGCTCGGAAACCTGCTGCATGAATGGAACCGTCGTCCCGATCGCGGGATTCTTCAATACCCATTTGATGCCCGAAAGCGGACCCTCGCCCGTAGCCGCGGGCTTGTTGGTGAAGCTTTTTAAATTCAAACCCGTTAACGCCACCACCACTTTCATCGCAATAATCCCGATGCCGGCATCGTGGAGCTTCTTGATCGCCAGCTCGCGATAATATCCGCCGATGGGAAAGCTATAGGTAGTCTGAACCACATCGAATTTCCCGGTCTTTATAATGAAATCGGCCATTCGGTTCGGATCATGGCAGCTGATACCGACGAAACGCGCCTTTCCCGACTGCTTGCACTGTTCCAACGCTTCAATGGCTTCGTCCGGAACTGAAGCCGGCGTGTCTCTGGCATGCAGGTGCCAAATATCGACATGATCCGTACCGAGAGTCTGCAGACTCGTATCGAGGTCCCTTAAGATGTCCGCCTTCTTTCTCGAAGGCGACTTGGTCGCAATAACAATTTTGTTTCTCTTGCCTTTAATAACTCCGGAAAAGATTTTTTCGCTGTCGCCGTAATCGCGAGAGGTATCAAAATAGTTGATTCCCATATCAATCGCGCGCGCGACAACTTCGGTGATGGGCACAAAGCCGATGCCGTAGCCGACGCCGGTAACCTTCAGTCCCGTTTTGCCGAGAGTGCGGTAAACCACCTCGGAAGCGCTCCCGCTGTCTTGAAATGCTGTTTCCAAGCCTTTCGAGGAGACAAACCCGGCTGCAGGCAAGGCCAGTCCAGCTTGCAGAAACTGCCTTCGTGACCGATTGAGGCTCACATGACCTCCTTTTTGTTCAAGTATTGATTATTCAGGAATCCATGTTGACTTCACGCCGATAGGCTCATTTTACTACAGCATTTTGAATCAAGGGCAATTTTTGCTTCCGAGCGGCCGGGCGGCACAAATGGATTCTCAAATAAGACGGTCACCGGCAATTCTAGTGTCGTAACCGCCCAGCCCCTCCAACTCTCTGCGGAAAGCCGTGCGTCCAAGCGTCTCCAGGAGAATCTGGACGCCGGGGAGGCTCAGATTCCTTTTCCGAATCACCAGGTCATAGCGTTCGCCAGCCAGAGGAATGAAATCCAGTCCGAAGACGCACGCAGCCGTTTTCGTAGCGAGACAGCAGTCCACAGCGCCATTCTTCACCTGCCACGCAGCCGGCAGGTGTCCGGTGGCTATTTGCTGATAGCCCTTGACGAATTGGGGGGAGATGCCGGCCCGCTGCAGGTGCGAATCCAGCAAAAGACGGCTGCCGGCGCCGGGCTCACGGTTGATAATCACCACGTCTTCGCGCGCCAGATCCGTTATGCTTTTTATGTTTTTCGGATTTCCCGGGGCAATGACTATCCCCTCTTCCCAAATCGCATAAGAGATGACGGCGACGGAGCCTTTGGGGAAATACTTTCTGACGGCGGGGAGATTGGACTCGCCGGTGGCCTCGTCCCTTAGATGAGATCCGGCAATGTGAATCAAAGACCGTCGCAACAGATCCAAAGATTGCGAGCTATTCCGATAAGCCACGACCGCTTCGACGCCTTCTCTTTGGAGATGGCGCAGCAGCACCGATATTCCCGGATCGCATCCGGCGATCAGAAGCCGCATGCGAAACTGTTTCTCTTCATGGAAAAGCTGAGCTCTTGCCTTCCCCGGCCTCTTGCCCGCTTCAACCAGAACGGCGTCGGCTGGAGGCAGGCTCCATGCAGTCGGTGCCGGCAAAACCGCAATCAGCCTATCTTCAACCGGGCATAGCTGCACCGGCAGGCCCGGCCTCGCCTCCTGCTCTGCGGGCAACACGTCAACAGCCTCGGTGTGGGCAGGAAACTCTACATCCTCGATCCGGAACAGATCCTCCACCTTGACGTCAAGAACCCTGGCCAATTTAAGGGCAAGCAGAGTGTTCGGCACATAAGTTCCTGTCTCCATGGCGTAGATTGTCTGGCGGCTCACGCCGATCTTTTTTGCGAGTTCAATCGCGGACAAGCCGCGCTTCAGCCTGAATTCAGCCAGGCTATTCTGGACCGTCATCTTTTACCCCTCAAGCCAAGTGGGTCTTCCAGGGCCGCGAGGTTGCGAGGCGCTCCTATTCGTAATTACGAACACGGGCACCGATGCTCCCGCCCGAAAAGAGCGTTTCGCGAGTTTAAGGTGATTTTGGATTCGCGCTATCATCAGCCCCTCATTTAAGCTGAAAAGCAAATCAGGACCCCAATCTGCCCTTGCCCGCAAGCGTGTCGGCGACTTTGGCTAAGGAAAGCTCTTCCAGAGTTTTTCGAGTGGGCCGGCCCGTTTTGACATCCCACCCCTCCAGTTTATAAAAGTGAGTTTTAAAGAGTTCCACGCCTTCCTCGTCCAGATACATGTCCATGAGCTGCTGCCAGCTCCATTTTCCGTTCTCGTAAACCGGCTTGCCATCCAATGAAATGTGAGCCGCACCGGGTCTATACATAAACGGGAAAAACCTCTCCTGATCCCGGTGCCTTCCCTGCACAACGCGGATGGCACGCTCCAGATTCCAGATCTTCCGGCCGATTTTCATGGTATCGGCAAATGTAACGTTCTTTCCGGTCACCGCTTTATAATAGCGAAGCTCCGCATCCGGACTCGGACCATTGAAATCAGGATTCATCCTGTTAACAAATACGGGCAGCATCATTTCGCAGAACGCCATGGACTCGTTCCAGAAACCGGCATAATGTCTGGCCCAGGCAACTTGCTTGGCCTTATGTTCGGAATAGATGCCGGTTTTCCTGGCTTCCTCGCCTTTCCATGCATAGCTGAACATGAAGGGATCGCCGGTGTAGGGTATTGTCTTTGCCGACGTAATTTCCAGCAGTCTCTCGATGGTATAGGCCGGTTTGGCGCCATCCTTCGCGCCCGACCCCAGCTGGAAGCCATGCCACACGACATCCCCGGCTCCCAGCAACGAGCCGTATGCCCACTCGATGCCGGGCAGCGTCCAATGAAACACGCTGCCCC
>JBBISO010000056.1:7938-12761 GCA_037441325.1 Acidobacteriota bacterium
GCGGGAAAGCGCAATAATCCCGACTGGGCATCCTCCTCCAACCTTCCCCATTTTTGGGCCGCTTCCAGGGTCCCTTCCGCCAGGGTGTCGCCGATCCCTACTCTGCGGGCGATCGCATCGCAAAAAGCCTCGCGGAATCCCAATTCGCCCCACTGGCTCATCGGCAGCGGAGCCGAATCTATCTTTTTGCCGGGCCCAAGCACACCAACGTCATACAGATATTTTATGTACCAACCCAAGCCGGGCGCATCCGGCACTTCTTTCTTGAAAAAAGCGGGCGCTCCGGGCACATCAGCTTTGAAGACGCCGCCCCACATGGCTCCCCATGTGCTGATCCCCCATTTTATGGCTATATCGGCGCCTTTCATTTGGGCTTCCTGGCCTTTCCCGTAGTACCAGTAAATGTCGGCGCACATCGATTCGCCGCCGTAATAACAATCCCTTCTCCGGTCATTATTGATGCACGGCATACAGGAAGCCGTCCCCGCAGGAGCGCCGTAATTTCTTGGAAAATTCCGAATATGCCAGCGTCTCGCATCCACAACGCCTTTGGGATCGGCGACTTTCACGCTGCCGGTTCCGGTGACGCTGATCGCTTTCAGGTTCTTGGCCCCGAAGACACCGCCGAAACCACCCGTGCGCGCGCTGACGCCGCTGCCGTGAATCAAGGCGGCAATCCGCGAGACCGTTTCTCCCACCGGGCCGATACAGACGATCTGCGGCCTGGCCGTTGTGTAGCTGTCGCCGATCTCGTCCCATTCCTCGCCGAATCTGGTCCTGCCGCCTACCATAGATACTATTCTGTCCTGAGTTTCATAAGTGTTCAGCCCCCATAATGACTTGGCATCTTCGATCGTCACTTTATCGTTGATTACGTTTATCCAAACAGGCTTATCGCTCTTGCCTTCGAGGATGATCCCGTCCCAGCCGCAAAGCTTCAGCGTGGTGGCAAACCTGCCGCCAAAATTGGTGCGGTAAAAATATTGTGTGGGAAACACCCCGGGAGCAAGCCCGCAAACACTGGTCCTTCCGGCTCCCGGGACGCCCGTGCCGGCCAGCGGCCCGCTCATTATGGCGATGACATTCCTGGGATCGTAGGCATCCTGCATGTCCCATTGACCGGGAGCAACCGCCAGCTCCCAGAAAATGGCGGTGCCGATTCCGTAGCCGCCCCCGAACTCTTCATACTTGGCGGTGTCCAGCATGGTAATCGCTTTGGTGGTTAAATTGATTCTCAGAATCTTGCCCGCAAATCCGCCTGTCATTTTCCCCTCCCGTGTCCCGGCCTAATTCTGTGCCTTCGGAGCAGCCGTCTTGGGCACCAGATCCACATCATACCCGGCGATATCCAACTGTGAAGGTGTCTCATTCACAAGCTTGAGCGCCTTGACCGGACAGATCTCCACGCAGGCCTGACGGCCGGCCGGACCTCCCTCTTGACTCCAATAGGGCGCGTTGGCACAAAGGTCGCATTTGGTGGACTTACTCTTTGCGGGGTTCCAGATCGTGCGATGCGGCCTCTGCGGACAGGAAGAAATGCACCTTTTGCAGCCGATGCACTTTGACTCATCGATCATCCTGACATGGCCGTTTTCGGCACTCACATGGCACGCGCCAGTGGGGCAGTCCTGGACGCACAGCGGCATGACACAGTGCCGGCATACGGCAATGACAACATCGTAAGGATACTTCGTAAAGGAAGGAGCGTCCTTGATGATCTGGATCCTGGATAACGAGAGGCTTCCTTCACCCTCATGGGTCATCGAACAGGCGAACATGCAGCTCTGGCAGGTGAGGCAGAGCCTGCTGTCGTAAACAATGTAAGCGGCAGATGGGGCATAGGCCGCCTTGACGTTCGCGAGCGCCGTTTGAGCAAGCGCTGTCGCTGCGGATTCGGGCGCACGTATCCCTATCGCACCGGCTGCGAGCGCAGCTCCGCCGCCGACCAGAAAGTCCCGCCGCCGGATCGATTTGTTCTTGTACCCGTCTTTCCTAAACTCGGCCATCTGCCTGCCTCCTTCGTTCTATTCCCGCAGTGTGCTCATCGAGGAATTTCTGCCACGACCCCTGTGAATGCATTATATGAATTTGCAGAAACGATTGCACATTGAATTTCGGAATCGGGGTTGCAGCAACCGGCCAATGCCGCGTTTTGTCACAACCGCCAACCCGCAATTCTCACAAGCTTTCGTAGCGAGGCCGCACACCCCGGTATGTCTGCCTTGCGCTCCCCGTGAGGACGGGTCTGGAGAGGTTGTCTCTAAACTGCAATTTCCTAGGAATTGCGAATCTGGTTTCCTTTGGAGCGCGGCAGCTTGCCGCCGCCTTCACAAACATGCTAAATATATATCCCATAAAGATTTATGAAAAAGGCGCAAGCAAGCTTGCGCACTCCAAGGGGTTCGCCTTACCATCCGGTTTTCATCAAAAACCAGCAAATCTGCAAGTTTTGAGACGGTCTCCGGAGACCCGCCCGCACAAGGCGCGCCTTGCTCCTTTCCCGATTACCTGCCCGACTTGGTCAAAGTCGCGCCGGTCACTTTCTTCACCGAATGATGCGGATTAGGACCCGGGCCCCCGAACAGCCAGGTGTATCCCGCGGTGCCGCCGGCAACAATGATATCGATGTGATCCGGTGTTTGAACTACCGGAACTTTGCCCCCGGGTTTCAACGCCTCCCTGAATACGGGCACCGTCCCAGGCATGAACTCGCCGGCATCAAGGCACTCGTTGATGGCTTTGAGGGTTGACTTGTCGATCTTCTCATAAGGCACTCTTGATTCTTCCCATAGGTACTTTTGCACGTCCTTTTTGCTCATCCCTTTTTCCTTCAGCCGCCGCGCGCATTCTGGATGCATGACGACGGTCCAGACTCCGGTCCAGATGGCGCTCATTCCCCGAATATTTGAGATCTGCCGGATTACCCCGTCGAGAATTCCCTGCTCGGTCCACGGCGCGACCGCTCCTCCACCGATTAGGTGCATTGTCCCCGCGGGCACAACCGCGGTCATTAGGACGCTGTCCTCAGGCCGATAGCCCTTTTCCACAGCATAGGATTCCCAGGGGCTTTCCGGATCTTCCGCAAAAGTCCAGAAGGTATATGAATTCAGGCGGCCGGTCGCGGCCATATCGTTGACGTCCGGCCAGGTCTGGCCCATGTTCAGAGTTATCAGTTGGACGGCCCGACCGATAGCGGCATTAGCGCGGAACCCGTAGCCCAGGAGGCCCATGCCGGAGTTCATCTTCAGCTCCTGTCCGAGAGGCCCGCTCACCACAATGGCCGGGAAAGAAGATGAAGTGGACATGCGCCACCATGTGCCGTCAAATTTGGGGTCGGACAAACCTTCGACCGCGGCGATGATGGCCGGCATGTATTCCGGCCTGGCACCGGCCATAACCGCGTTGACGGCGATTTTTTTCACGGTAGCTGTTCCTCTGCGCGGCGGGAGCGTGCCGATGACTTCATCGGGACGGCGGCTGGTCCCGGCCAGCATCCAATCCACCGCCTTTTTCGTCGGCGGCACCACCGGCAACCCGTCGCTCATCCGCTTTTCCATAAACAGCTGCGTCACCGTGTCAACGGCCATATCCCAGCTGCCGGCCGTTACACTGAAAGATTCAGGGAGAGCCTCCTTGGTTCTGGGTTTGGGATTGGCTTCTTCTTTTGTGAGAGGGCGTGTCAGCGCGTCCACAACCTGGTCAAAATATTTCTGCGCCAGGTCGCCGGACATTTTGGCATCGATTCTGGAACGGTACCATTCTCTGGCGGGCAAAACCACCATGCGCAAAGAAGGCATGCCGACGTCCTCGGCCGCCAGTTTCGCGTCATGAAGAAACTGATCCGTAGTGATAAGAACTCCGGGCTTTCCCAGTTTCTCCACTCTGAACGTGTCGTGGGAACCCCACCACGTGCAGGACCCTCAATCCGCAATGGTGTAAATAAAAGCATCTGCGGAGCTCGCCACTTCCGGATACCATCCCTCTGCGGAATAGATTAGCCTGCCGCCTCCTTCTCTTCCCTGAGGTTTTGTGGTCCTTAAAATCTTTGCCTCAGGAAATCTTTGTTTCAACAGTGCATGAAAGCGGTCTTGAAGATATACGCCTCCCGATTTCCAGTTGTCCATGAGAGCGATGGTTTTGTTGCTAAAATCCGGCAGGCGGGGACTGATGCCCAGAGTCGGAGGGGGGATTATCTCGCCCAGAGGATTGAGCACCTCGAGGGTAACCTGGGCTGCGCAAGGTCTTTCCCCAAAGACACCTCCGGCTAAAAAGAACGTCATTAGTAAAAAACCGATCCGTTGTGTCATGTCGTCACCGCATCCTTTCACCATCCTGCGCCTAAGACAAAAATAGCCACGAATTTCACCGATTATAATCCCTTTTATCCTTGAAATGCGTGGCTGCTTTCTTTGAAGGCGGGTCAGGATCAGAACCAGGTCTTGCTTTTTCTCTTCGGATCCCCAACTTTTTGCTATTTCCTATCGTCCCTCCCGCGCGTCGATCAACGCTTCCCGGATGGCTTTCCTCCAAAAATATCTTCCGCCCAAGTCAGGGCTGCCATCATTCTCGGGAATCCGATTGACGTCAATGCCATAAGGACGGCATGGCGGATTTCGTCCGGCCGCAGGCCCGCTTCCAGCGCTTTGCGGACCTGCGAATGGACCGAGCCCTCCGTGTGAGAGCCCACGGCCACCCCGAGCTTCACCAAAACCCGCTCCCGATCATTCAGAGGGCCGTATTTATGGCACTCACCGGCAAGAGTCTCGTAAGCCTTGACGATCTGAGGATATTCCCGGGCAAATTCTATGAAACGCTTGGGTATT
>JBBISO010000057.1:0-12743 GCA_037441325.1 Acidobacteriota bacterium
ACGGCTCTCCAGAGCCGTCCTGGGCGGGTCTGGAGACCCGCCCCACATGTCGCGCACCTTGTATCCACACCCGTCTGCGACGCCTCCCTACGAAACCTTGTGAGAAATGCGGGTTAGCAGCATGTCTGCGATCCAAACCCATTACGTCTTGCATTTTTGGCGATATTTTTATCCCCCGGACACGCGAAAACGGTTCTCCAGAGCCGTTCGATGCGTATTGTGCGACCGGAATCGGTTTTTATGGTTGATCGGTTCGCGGTTGGATTTTATCGCGAAAGCCGATACCGATTCCCGGTGCGGCCGGCTCAAGCTGGCTCTTTGATTTTGGTCGCGGCTGCCGGACGCGGGTTAATGCTCAGGGGGAAGATTTTTCAGCTGGGCCGAGCTGAATACGGGACCGTCTTTGCAAACATAAACCGGGCCGACATTACAGCGTCCGCATTTCCCCAATCCGCATTTCATGCGGTTTTCCAGCGTGGTATAAATACGCTCGGGCGCAAACCCTATTTTCTCCAGAAGCGGGAGCGTAAGGGCAATAACGATGGGCGGGCCGCAAACCACAGCAAAAGCATCCTGTGAGGGCGGCGCAATCTTTTCAACCAGGGCGGGCACGAAACAAATCTCCTCTTTCCAGTCCGGCGTTTCTCCGCCGGGGTCCACGCATCGATGGAGCCGCACATCTGAGCGTCCCGCCCATTCCTCGAGCTCACGCTTGTAGACCAGGTCTGCGACACTGCGAGCGCCGTAGATGATGGTTATATCTTTGAATTGCTCTCTGAGGTCGAGTGTATTCCAGATCACACAGCGCACGGGCGCCAGTCCGATGCCGCCGGCAATGAATACGACATTCTTCCCTTTCATTTCGTCCACCGGAAAGCAATTGCCGTATGGGCCGCGAAATCCCATCGTGTCGCCGGCATTCAGCCGCCGCAAGGCGCGGGTTACTTTGCCGACGGCCTTGAAGCTCGCCTCAATATAACCTTTGCGCGTGGGAGGGGAAGCGATGCAGAACGTGCACTCGCCGGCGCCAAAAACCGAATATTCTCCGAATTGCCCGGCCTTGAAAGCAAATTGTTCGGCAACGGCGCGATCCTGGAAGGATAAGCGAAGCGTGCGCGTGTCGGGAGTTTCTTCGGTCACTTCCTCGATGCACACCAGATGTGGTTGATACAGATTCATGATGCAGCGCCCGCTTCCTCCGACCTTCGGCCGATTTCCGCCAGGATTGCGATTAAGTCCATGCCTGCGGCACAGACCCGCACACAGCGCCCGCAGCCCGTGCACAGAACTTCTCCAAAGCGAGCTGGATAATAATTGAATTTATGCATGATGCGCTGGCGGAAGCGCGCTGCTTGATCCTTGCGCGGATTATGTCCCGATCCGTGGAGTGTAAACAGAGCAGGCTGACATGCATCCCAGTTGCGCCGGCGTCGGCCGCGATCGATCCCTTCCGGCTCGTCCACTATGTCGAAGCAATGGCACGCGGGACAGACAAAGGCGCAGGCTCCGCATCCGTGACAGCGTAAGGCTACATGCTTCCATAGGGGATCATCAAAATGCTTCTCGAGCCACTGCCGAATACTTTCAGGCTGCACCTTGAGATTCGCGCGCACCTTGCTTTCAAGGCCGCTAAGCTGCTGCTTCGAGAAGTTGTTCGGTTCCGGCCACTGCGCCTTATAGGGTTCCAGCAGCGCTTCACCTTTTTGAGTCAGGATCGCAGCTTCGAATCCGCCATCTGCCGGAGTTAAAAACCAATCCGCCCCGCGGGCGCTTTCCGGGGAAAGCCCCACCGCGGGGCAGAAGCAGGATTCATCGCCGTGAGGGCACGCAACCGTCAGAATGGTGGTTGCTTGTCTGCGCCCGAACCAGAGATCATCACGGTAGTCCCACCCCATCACGCGATCCACAATCTCAAAAGCCGCAGCATCGCACGGGCGGGCGCCGATGATCACGGTTTCCCTAAAACCATTTGGATTTGCCTCGATTTCGACGGAGGACTTCACCTGTTTCCAACCAAATAAGGTTTCGGTTGGAGGGAAGATGATTTCCTTGAGGGAACGGAGGGGTAGCGGCCCGGCCCAATGGATCTCTGCCGGGCTTCGGACCGGCGCGTATTCCAGGGCTTCGTGCTGTGAATCTCCGCACCTGACCGGCGCTATCACCCGTTTGCCCGCACTAATGAGGTCGCGTATGAGTACATCCAGATCGGTCTTGCCGATCATTCTCCTAATATTCACGCGATGAACTCCTGTCCATCATCGAATTGAAAGCTGCCAATCGGTGTTGGTATGGCCGGGTCGTCGGTAACAACGTAGCCGTACCGGGACGCAACCGACCGCGCAGCTTTGCGGCTTAGAAGTCCGAGCGGGATCCGTGCCGGACATGCGCGTTCGCACTCGCCGCAATCCACGCAGCGGCCGGCCAGATGCAAGGCCCGCGTCAAGTGCCAGGCGAAGTTTCCCCTTGAATGCGGGGAGGTTTCAATCCAGGCCGGCTGCGTCTTATCGGCAATGCATCGTTCACAAAAGCACATGGGACAGATTTGCCGGCAGGCATGACAGCGGGTGCATCGCCCTAGCAACCCGATCCAAAGTCCCAATCGCTCCTCAGGATTCATCGCTTCGATTTCAGAAAGCCGCGCATCGCGGCTCGCTTCTCCGGCGGGTGCGCCCTTTGGTTCCCCTACCAAGTGGTCGAAGAGTGCCGGTTCCCTTTGGTCGCATGCGCTACAGCGCGGCGCAATATTGCCGGAGCTCAAGGGACTCGAATCAGCAGGATCGAGGACGACGCCCCCGCAACGCACTCCAATGAGCACTGTTTCCTCACGCTCGATCTGGCTTTCCCGAATAAGCCCGGCAACGGCCCGTGCGTCACAAGCCTTGATCACTACCGCCGGCCGGCCGAGCGCCCTTACGTGCGTGCGCCGCGGGGAGAGATAGGCGGCCAGGTTGTGGACGCAACGGTGGTCGAAAACCAGACGGTCGCAGTCGGCGGCTTCAGTAATGAAGGCCGGCCGCACGCCACGGCGGGCGCACTCATAGCCCAGAATTACATTCACCTGGTTTTCCCGGAGAAGCCTTCGCGCCAAATCTCTCAGCTCTTGCATGTTATTCACCCGCCCCGCGCGCAAGTCTCGGATAAGTCCGGAAAGGCCCGAGCCGCCGTACCCGCTCGGTAGTGCGGTCGACAACCTCGGCCCACTTCCCGCCTTCTGAGGCGGAAACCCAAGAGAAAGTGACTCTATGCGGATCAATTCCCACAAACTCCATAAGATCGCGAAAGATCGCGAACCGGCGCCGCGCATGATAGTTGCCCGCGGTGTAGTGGCAATCGGCGGGGTGGCAGCCGCTTACAATGATGCCGTCGGCGCCGCGCTCCAGTGCTTTGAGGATGAACAGAGTATCGATGCGTCCCGTGCACGGCAGGCGGATGATACGCACATTGGGCGCCATGCTGATGCGGCTGGTCCCGGCCAGATCAGCGCCTGTATAGGTACACCAGTTGCATACGAACGCGACGATATTCGGCTCAAACGAAGAAGCCATGGTTTATTTCCTCATTCGCTTGCATCGCGCGCATACATGCAAACGGCCGATGGCCTTTACAGGGCATTAACCGCAGCGTAAACCTGCTCGTCGGTAAAGCCCTCGAGTTCAACCGATTTTGACGGACAGGTTGCCTGGCAGGTGCCGCATCCCTGGCAGACTCCCTGATTCACTTCCGCCACAATTTTTATGACTCTGCCTTTTCCGTCTTTAAGCTGCTTGCGCTCTATGGCTCCATAGGGACATACCCGCTCGCAATGGAAGCATCCGGTGCAGGCAAGCTGGTCCACCCGCGCTATCAGCGGCTCGCGCTCCAGGAGTTCGTTGCTGAATAAGCCCAATACCTTCGCTGCCGCCGCACTTGCCATGGCCACCGAATCCGGGATATCCCGAGGCGATTGGCAGGCTCCGGCCAAGTACACGCCTGCGGTATTCGTTTCCACCGGGCGCAGTTTGGGATGCGCCTCGTTCAGGAAGCCGTGCCGGTCATAGGAAATTGAAAGCTTCTGTGCCAGGGATGCGATGTCCGGCTGGGCGCGCATGGCAGTCGCCAGCACCACCATATCGGCGTCGATTGCGACCGGTTCGCCCGACAGCGTATCCACGCCGTGAACGCAAATAGTGTCTCCATTCCGGAATAGGCGCGACACTCTTCCGCGCAGGTAGAGGGCATGACTCTCCTCGATGGCACGGCGCACAAACTCATCGTAGCCCTTCCCGCCTGCGCGAATGTCCAGATAAAAGACGATAGCTCGGCCATGGTCGACCTTATGGTGATACAGAATTGCGTGCTTGGCGACGTACATGCAGCAGATTTTGGAGCAATATTCAATCCCCTTGGCGCGATCGCGGGAGCCAATACACTGCAGAAACACGATCGTCTTGGGCTCCTTGCCGTCGGACGGACGGAGAATTTTGCCGCCGGTTGGTCCGGAGGCCGACGCCAGCCGCTCGAATTGCAGGCCATCGATGACATCCGGGATCGCTCCGTAACCGTATTCGCCATAGCCGCGAAGCGTTTCGGATTCCTGGGCTTTCCCGATTGAATAAAGCTGATATCCAGTCGCGACAACAATCGCTCCAACCTCTTCGGTAACAAACGAATCCTGCTGATCGAAATCAATTGCTTTCGGCCCGCACACCTCCGCGCATTTGCCGCATACCGCCTTTTTCACACCTTTTGCCTTCCCCCGATAAAACGCGCACTTTGCGCGGTCAATGACCGGGATGTTGGGAACAGCCTGGGGGAACGGCACATAGATGGCGGTGCGCATCCCTAGGCCCCGGTCGAATTCGCCGGGGATTTTCTGGTTTGGGCAATTCTTCTGGCACTCACCGCAACCGTTGCATTTGATTTCGTCCACACTCCTGGCTTTTCTTCGGATTTTGACTTGAAAATTTCCTATATAGCCCTCAACTGATTCAACCTCACTGTAAGCAAGCAACTGGATGTTGGGATGTTGGGCGACCTCAACCATCCTGGGAGTCAAAATGCACTGGGAGCAATCGAGCGTGGGAAAGGTCTCGGAGAGTTGGCTCATATGGCCGCCGATCGACGGCTCCTTTTCCACCAGGATCACTTCTCGCCCGCCATCGGCGATATCAAGCGCCGCCTGGATGCCGGCGATCCCGCCGCCAATGACCAGCGCCCGCCTTTCGACCGGGATACGGATCGTGGCGAGCGGGCGATTATATTTGATCTTCTCCACCATGAAGCGGGCAAGACCAATGGCTTTGTCGGTTGCGCGCTCGCGATCCTCATGAATCCAGGAGCAGTGCTCCCGCAAGTTTGCCATCTCGCACAAATACGGATTCAAGCCCGCCGCTGCGGCCGCTTTTCGGAATGTCTTTTCATGCATATGCGGCGAGCAAGCACCGACCACCACTCCGTCAAGTTGCAGTTCCCGAATTGCCTGCTTAATCAGGGCCTGCCCCGGATCCGAGCACATGTACTTGTAATCTATCGAATGGACAACTCCCGGCACATTCTCCAAATTGTGCGCAACGCGAACGCAATCCACGGTTCGGCCTATGTTTTCACCGCAATGGCAAATGAACACACCAATCCGGGACATCAGACTTGCTCCCTGCGCTCAGGTTGTAATTTACCCATGCCAATCCGGTCGAGGAGCGGCTGCGGACTCACAAAATGCCGGTGGAGCCCGAGTTGGATTGGATCCAAGCCGAGGCTCAAACCCACCAACTGGCTCAAAAACAGGATGGGCATCGCTTCACCGTCCCGGTTGCGCTTGTTGATCGCCTGTTGGCGGAAATCCAGGTTCGAGTGGCACATGGGGCAGGCAACCGCCAGGGCGTGCGCTCCCGCGCTCCTGGCTGACTTAAGAATCGCGCGGCTGAGCCGGACAACCGAAGCGGTGCGCGATAATGAAAATCCGCCCCCGCAGCACTCCAGGGCCATATCCCATGCGACCGGAGCGGCGCCCGTTGCGCTTACGATGTGGTCCAAGGAATTCGGGGCTTCCGGGTCGTCAAATTTGCAGACCTCGGGAGGCCGGACCAAAAGGCAGCCATAATAGCAGGCTATCTTGAGGCCGTTGAGCGGCGCTTTGGAATTTTTTTGAATCTCGCCGGCCTGGGCGCTCAACAGCTGCGCAATGTTTATAATGCTGACGGAAGTCTTGGGGGAGTAATCAAGGATCGATCGTATCTGAGAGGCCATCGTTGCGTCATGCGCCAGCGCATGCTGAGCGGATGCAAGCCGGTTATAGCAGGCCGCACAGGGAGCGAAAATCCGGTCGAGATTCTGCTTCTCCGCCTGCATCAGCGTGCGCGCCGGCAGCGCTACGCCGAGAGTGCGGCTGGTTGCATGCGCCGATGTTGCGCCGCAACAGGCCCAGTCCCGTATTTCCTCGAGTTCTATGTGCAAAGCGGCCGCAACCGCTTTCAAGCTTTCTTCGTATTCACGGGCGGTGCCGTGAAGGGAACATCCCGGGAAATACCCAAGCCTCATCGCGGCTTCTCCGTGGCGCACTGGCTGAATATTCTCCGCACTTCTTGGATTCCTTGAATGCGTTTCGGCTTCAGCCCAAGCTTCCCCCGGGCAAGCATTCCCGGCACGGATTCGACATCGCCGAAAAGTGCGCCGCTGCGCAGCTTATAGAAGGCAACGAGCCCAAACTCAAATACCCGGCCGTGCATCCGAATCTGGTCGAGGAAGGCGGAATGAAATGCGGAAATACTCCGCGGTACCCGATCAGGGTATTCCCGGAGAGCGATTTCTCTCAACGCATCGATTGCCGCGGCAGGATCAAACTCCATCGGGCATCGCGTGGTACAGGTTTCGCAAGTCAGGCATAGCCAGATGGAGTCCGAAGAAAGCAGCCGCTCCCCGAGATCGAGTTGCAGCAGGCGAATGATTTCATGAGTTTTAAGATCCATCTCCGAGGCCATAGGGCAGCCGGCAGAGCACTTCCCGCACTGATAGCAGAGAACCGGATCAAGCCCGATAGCATTCCTTATCTTGGAGAGAAGCGATTTTGCCGGCGGAAAGGAATGTATATCGCCGGCTGAAGCCGGAGATGGCGCGGAAGTATTCATTGCCTATGCTCAGTTGATGACGTTGCTCTAAAGAGAGAACGCATGGGTTCCTCATAACCTGCCCAAAACGTTTCCATCATTAAATAGTTTCTGTCGGATCTTAGCCATGCTGTCAATAAGGCGAAACCCTCGGAGTGCGCAAGCTTGCTTGCGCCTTTGGCAATGTGAAGATTATCAAGCACTTGAAGGCGGCAGCAAGCTGCTGCACTCCAAGGAAACCAGATTCGCAATTCCTAGGAAATTGCAGTTTTGAGACAACCTCTCCAGAGCCGCCCTATCGGGAAGCGAAATTCAGCAGTCATGCCCGGATATGGCGCCCTAGCAAAAACCCTCTGAGTAATGCGGCTTAGGCGCGCACTGAGCGCAGCCATAGGCGGCTTCCTAATCTGTCACTCGTAGTTCTTCTTTGTAAATCTCCGGTATCTCCAAGTACTTCACTTTGCTCTCCGGGTTGAGCCGAACGGATCCTGTCGAGGAGTCATATTGATAAGGCGCGCCCAGTGGGTCCGCCACCGAAGGCTTGAGGGATTGTCCCGCCAATGCTTCCGACAGATTTCGAGGGGAAACACCATGTTCCAGTTTGTATTTCTCCACCAGGGATTCCAGCGTCCGGATTTCTTTGGCCACCTGCACGCTTATAAGGTGGTTTTTCGCATTTTCTCTGATATTCGCTTGATTTGATTCCCGAAGCTGACGCCGCCAAATGGAAATTGCTATCTGCAGGCTGCCGCCCTTCGAAAGCGACATGGCGGCCAGGCCCTCCATCCAATGCGGCGCTTCCGGCAGCCGGCTTGCCGAGAGCCAGATTTCCCCGGCAGTTTTGAAATCCTGCAGAAACCAGTAATAAATGAATCCTTTATCGTAAGGCAGCCGCCATTCCTGCGGGTGCGCCCGGATTCCCTTGTTCAGGAGTTTGATCGCTTCCTCAGGTTTGCCAGCGCCTATGGGATCCGGTTCGGCAAGAAAGTAGCTGCCCGAACGGTAGGCGTCCAACAGGTCGGGATTCAGCGTCGTTGCGATATCGAGCAGTTTTGGCAGGTTTTTATAGCGCACAGCTCTTTTGTCGGCTTCGTCGCGGCGCCCGTAATATTGAATGGTCCGCATCCAGTAGAAGTGGGCGAGAAATGAGTCATATCCCAGAGCCATTTTTTTCACGGCCGCCGGCGAGTTGAAATACAGCAGATCAGGGTCTTGGCCGGGATCGCCCGGACGCGATTCGAGGCGGTCCTGGATCGGTTTGATCAGCGCGGCGCAGATCACGCACACGCCGCAGCAGATCCAGATGCATCGGGAACTGTGGGAGTGTCGGCTCCTTTTCATTTGAAATCCCGGCGCATGAAAATGCAGATCGTGAGTGATAAAACGACAGCGCAGTAAAGCACGCAATAAGCAGAGGCTTCCATCACCGCGAAATAATCTATCGGCCGGTAGTAACCTGGGCTTGGAATGATGTTGCGGCTGTCGATCATGCTGAAATTCGAAAAATTTGGAATCACATAGTAAAGGACCCGGCACATCCATTTGACGGCGGCCGATTTGGTCAGCTCCCCGAAGCCCAGCAAGTCGTTCCCGAAGTGTCCGATGATCCACAGGAAAAAAGTAAAGAGCGCCGAGAGCGCGGGCGTGGAGAAAGTGGAGAATAACAAAGCCAGAGCTGTGATCACCGCAAGCGAGAGGAAAATCAGGTAGACTGCGGGCAGAACGCGCAAATGTTCCTGCCAACCGATCCGGCTGATATACAGAAGCGTAAGCTCCAGCCCCGCGGCCATAACCGCCAGATTTACCAACAAAGTGAAGAGCAGGCCCGCATACTTGCCCAGGATCAACTCGTAGCGGTGGACCGGCTTGGCGAGCAGCGCGCAAACCGTTCTCCTCTCGATTTCCTTATACACAAGGCTGATTCCAATGAAGATGGCAATGAGCATCCCGAATATGGAAATGGAGGCCAGACCCAGATCCAAAACCACTTTGTCTTCATTCCCAAGCGTCAGTTGTCCGAGAGCGATCGAACTAAGAATCAGGATCAGGGCAAAGAGGATCAGGTTGTAGAGGACCTTGTCCCGGATGTTTTCACGGAAAGTGTTGCGACCGATAGCCAATATCCGCGTCATTAGTTCCTCAAATGATTCGGTTCCCCATTCAGTCGTGGCGGCGGGAGCGCAGGGTCGGTTGATCGAGACCGCAGGCGCAAAGCGCCGTCAGATGTTTTAGCCCCCAGGCCGGGGAATTCTGTTACCTGCCTCCCACCGCAGATTGGAAATACTCTTCCAGAGATGGGCGGATCGGGTTTACGGAAATCAGCTCCAATTTGTGCGCAAATGCGAACGACAGCAGGCTATTGAGTTGTTCGAGATTGTTGATTCGAAGATGAAGCCGGTCTCCCATGGGCCTCAGTTCAGTGCCGAATTTCCCGATGATATCAAGCGTCTGCGCCGTCCAGCCTGCAAGTATAACCTCGTGACCTTCGATCCGCACTTTCAGGATCTCCTCCAGCGCCCCAATTTCCTGAAGTTTGCCCCGGTTTAAGATTGCCACGCGGTCACAAATGGCTTCCACATCAGGGAGGATGTGGGAGCTGAAAAACACGGTCGCTCCGCGAGCCTTCAAGGATGCAATGATCCTGCGGACTTCCATGCGTCCCAAGGGATCTAGGCCTGACATCGGCTCGTCCAGGAAAACGACTTCGGGATCGTTGATGATCGCTTGGGCGATCCCGATTCGCTGGACCATCCCCTTTGAAAACTTGCGCAGTTGAACCGCGCGCGCTTCGGCCAGTCCCACGCGTTCAAGCAAAGAATTGACCCTCCGGGAAAGCTCGGGTTGTCTTAATCCAAATAGCTTTCCCATGTAGGTCAGCAGCTCTTCCGGCGTAAGGTAGTCGTAGAAATACGGATTTTCCGGGAGATATCCGATGACCTGATGCATCGATACCGTGTCGACCCGTTTTCCCAGGATGCGGGCTTCTCCGGAAGTCGGACGGAGAAGATGCATCAGTATCTTCAAGGTGGTGCTTTTGCCCGCTCCATTTGGTCCGAGAAAACCGAAAATTTCGCCTTGGTGGACCTGCAGGCATAAATTGTCCACGGCCCGGACCGGACGCTTTTTCCAGAAGCCGACAAAGAAATCTTTGGTCAGGTTTTCGATTTCGACAACAGGCATGATCCTTGGCCTATAACGGGGATTAGGTTACTTCCTTTCGGTATCCGTGCGCTGCCTAATCACCTCATAAAGCGCGATGCCGGCGGCAACACTGACGTTATAGGAGCCCACGTTTCCTCGTATCGGCAGCGAAACCACAAAATCACACTTTTCTTTAACGAGCCGATGAAGCCCCCTCCCTTCATTTCCCAGCACCAGGGCCAAGGGCACGGTAAGATCGGCTTCCCAGATGCGCCGGCTGGACGCGGCGTCGAGCCCGGCTATCCAGAATCCCTTCTTTTTAAGCAATTCGAGCAGTTGCGCGACATTCGGGACGCGCGCGGCTTTGATGTGGGACGCAGCGCCCGCGCTGGCTTTGACGGCCGCGGCGCTCAGACTCGAACTGCGGCGCCGCGGCAGGAAGACGCCGTCGGCTCCCGCCGCTTCGGCTGAGCGGAAAATTGCGCCGGCATTCTGCGGATCTTCGATTCCGTCCAGAACCACCAGTAAACCGGGTGATTTTGCCGCCTGCAAAATTACGTCAATTTCGTAGGTGGCGATCTCCGCCGCATAGCAGAGCACTCCCTGATGGCGGGAATCCCCCGCCTTACGGTTCAGCCAGGATTTCTCTTCGACTGAGACCGGGATATGTTTCTCGCGGGCCAGTTCCAAAACCTCTTGGATCCGGGGATTTTTCCGGCCGCGTTCAACGCAAACCCGCTCGATATTATCGGGGTGGGACCGCAGGGCTTCGATAACGGCGTGAATTCCGCATAGAACCGGCATGTCACTCGTGCTCCTCGGCATACTGTGAGGCGGATTCATTAGAACCGGCCTCGAGCGGGTCTGGAGACCAGCCCGCACATGACGTCTGCGCCGCCTCGTTATGAGACCTTGTGAGAAATGCGGGCCAGGACTGCGCGCAGGCGTTCGCGGCACGACATCACTTTGCGGGGAAGATTCAAACTGCTCCCTTCTTCATAGAGCGGAATCAACTTCTCCAGTTCCGGGCCGGAACCGCGCCCTGTCAGGGCCGCACGAATCGGATGGAACAAACCTCTTCCTTTCTGGTTGGTAACCGCTTTTACCTGCGCGACTATTTCGCGGTAAGTCTCCGGAGTCAGGCTTTGTTTTCCCTCAACTAGGCGCGCGAATTCGCGCGCCACCGCCTGCCCATCGGAGCTGCTCAGTATTTCGAGGGCTGCGGCATCGATTTCCGGCGGATCGGTCGCATATCCATAAACCACCGCAGCCTCGCCGGGCAGCTGCTCGAGATGGTCGACGCGTGTTTTTACCAGGCCGATTATACGTGCGAGCCAAGAATGCGTTGCCGCATCGATTTGAGCAGGGATGAGACCTGAGTCGACAAAAAATTGGCCAGCTCTGTCGGCCAGAGAGCTGTCGGGAGTTTTGTTGATGTAAGTGCGGTTCATCCAGTCCAGCTTTGAATTGTCGAATATAGCGGGACTTTTTAAAACCCTTGAGAGGTCGAACTGGCCGGTTATTTCATCCAGGGACATGATTTCCTGCCCTTCGTTGGGCGGCGACCAGCCCAGCAAGGCGAGATAATTGACCAGTGCCTCCGGAAGATATCCCTGGCGCTTGAATTCCTCCACCGAAGTGGCTCCATGGCGCTTGCTCAGCTTCTCCCCGTCAGGTCCCAGGATGGTCGATAGATGGGCGAATTGAGGGATGGGCGCGCCCAAGGCTTCATAGATGAGGATCTGCCGGTGGGTATTTGACAGGTGCCCGTCTCCCCGGATGACATGCGTGATTTTCATCAGGAAGTCATCGATCACGCAGCAGAAGTTGTAAGTCGGGCTGTTGTCGCTGCGCAGCAGAACCGGGTCGCTGATTTGGATTGTATCGATGTCGATTCTGCCGAATACAAGGTCGGAAAAGCCCACGCCGCCCGGCCTGACTCGCAATCGCAGTGTGCAGGGCGTTCCGGCCTTCAGGCGGGTTTCGATTTCGGCGGGCGTAAGATACCTGCATTTCCCGCAGTAGCGCGGAGTTTCATTGCGCTCCAGTTGTGCCCGGCGGACCTTTTCAAGCTCTTCCTCGGAGCAGAAGCAACGGAAGGCCTTGTCCTCTTCCAACAATTGCCGGGCGTAGCGGTGATAAATCGGGTAGCGGTCGCTTTGCCGGTACGGCCCGAAATCGCCGTTCCGGCCGATCCCTTCATTCCAATCGAGCCCCAGCCACCGGAGGTCTTCCAGGAGCTGTTTCTCGAATTTTGTTTTGCTCCTTTCGGTGTCGGTATCCTCGATGCGGAGGATAAAAACACCGTTGTGATGCCCGGCAAAAAGCCAGTTGAACAGGGCCGTCCGGACGTTCCCCATGTGGATAAAGCCCGTTGGGCTTGGGGCGAAGCGTACGCGGACCGGATTGTCGGAGGCGGCTGGCGCAGTCATAGTCGTGCTCGATAAAAAGCCAGTGAGGACGGATCTAGTCCGCATTTCTCACAAGGTTTTTACTGGGGCGGCACATCCGGGCATGACT
>JBBISO010000058.1:0-2838 GCA_037441325.1 Acidobacteriota bacterium
CGAAACGTCCCTTATTGAAGGCATAACTCAGAGCAAAATGGGGCCTCTCGCCGAACCAGCCGAATCCCGCATGGCCCGAGTTCAGCCGTGTCTTCGAATTATCCACCCTGCCTTCCGGGCTGTAGTAGTCGCCGGCGACATGTCTTCTACCGCCCGCCCAGAAAAGCCAGTTATTCAAGCCATATTCCATGCCGGCGCCGGCGCCAGCCTGATTATTATTGGAACCGCCCGAGATATTAGCGCGGGCCCGCAATCCCGGATGCGGGTGCTCATGAATCAGATGGTGCTGGGTAATGATGTTGACGACTCCGCCGATGGCGTTGCTGCCATAAAGCAGGGTGGCCGGTCCTTTGACGATTTCGAGCCTATCCGTGTTGGTTTCGTCAACCGGCTCTGCATGTTCGCCCGATTGGGAGGAGAGCGTGCCGCTGGGCAATCCATTGGAGAGCACAAGCACGCGGTCCCCGTCAAAACCGCGCAGAACCGGGCGCGCACTGCCGGGGCCGAAGCCGCGTTTGGCGACACCCGGAAGATTTTCGGTAAGATCGCCCAGGCCGAAAGCGCCTTTCCCTGCAATTTCAAGCGTGTCAAGCACATTGACGGCCTGAAAGGAGTCAAAGAGAGTCGCTTCGCGCGCGCTTGCCGTTACCACCACTTCGTGTCGAAAATGGACAAAAGCGAGTTCGAAATCAACCACCGCAGCCTGGCCGGGCTCAATGTCGACCCGCACGACATCTTCCAGCAGCACGTGCATATGGGCGGCAATATTATACCTGCCGGCAGGAACATTTCGGAACTCATACCGGCCCTTCCCATCCGTGACCGTGCTTCTGTCCAATTGAATAATCCTGACCGAAGCGCCCTTCAATGGAGCCCGGATATCCTTTATAAAAACCTTTCCGTGGATGCTGCCGATGTCGCCCGCAAATACGGTATTCGCGCCGGAATAAATCATCAGGAAAAAAACGGCCCAGAGGGCCGAACGGGCAGAATCGAGCATCATCATTTTGCTTTCCCTAACCCGCATTTTTCACAAGGTTTCGTAGCGAGGCGGCGCTCACTGCCATGAATACAAGGCGCGGCATGTGCGGGCGCGTCTCGAGACCCGCCCAAGGACGGCTCTGGAGATCCGTCCTCACAGGCGCGTCGAGGAGCGCGAGGGAGCGCAACGCAGACATTCCCGGATGTGCCGCCGCAGTAGAAATCTTGTGAGAAATGCGGGCCAGCTCTGAAATTGTGGAATCGAATCATATATTATTGCAAATGCATTTGCATTATCTATAAAATTTCCCGGCTGTCAAGCGCAATTGTTATTCCAATTTTACACAGCTGACCGGAGGCCTCGGAAATTACACAAATAATTGAAAGCGCATTGCTTTTGGCCGCGCTTTCTTAGGCTCTCACAAGGATGAAAGGAATTGACAAATTCGGCCGCAGCCTGGGCAGGACAGTTTGCGGTTGAAGAGGTGCAAAAATGGGGGATAGTGACCGCATTACGAAAAATAGCATATCAAGCGATATCCCATTTCACGCCAAATGGGAAGCAAAAACAGTAGGCGCCGGTGCATCCAGGCGTTTTCCTGTGTGACGGCCGCCAAAGCCCGGAATCATGGGATTCCATTTCTTAGGCGCCGGTAATAGGATTCGGAATGGTAAAGGACCCCCAGGGGATTATGGGCCAAAACCCTGTCTTTTACGGCCAGCACAGTAAGCGGGACCTCGCAGTACTTTATAAACAGGGTGTCGTGCCCGATGCAGAGCCCCAGCAGGATTGCCAAATCCGCTTTGGATTGGTTGATCACCATCGCCTGGGCGATAGGATTACACATACTTTCCCAGCGCTCGGGCCCGGCGATCTTCTCCTCCGGCCTTATTCCGATTTCTTCCTTTGGAACCGCGCCCGCCTTGCACTGCACTGAGATTATTTCAAAACCGTTTTTTTTCAGAATTTCCGCCAACATGCCGGCTTCTTTAATCAAGCCTGCGCAATGAGCAATGCCTAATCTTTTGTAGCCGCATTTCCTTGCGAATTGAATCAGTTCCTCGATCCGCGGAAGCACCGCTCTTGCTCCTTCGGGGAGACGCTCGTAACACTGGAACTCTTGCACCGAAGCCAGACGGGCAAATTCCCGGACAGCCGGATTTTTATATTCGGCCGCCGCCTGAGCAAAAGCCTCCGGCATTAATTTCATGGGGCAGAAGCCCGGCAAATTTTTGAAAGATGGGGGACCTTCATTCACGCCGCCGTTCAGATTTTCACAGGTCCGGACAGGGCAGCGCGCACACTCGGGATAGTGGTTTTCCGGCATTAGACGCTCCTTTACGAATCATGGAGTAAATAAATCCTGAAGCAGCCAAACGCGCATAAAGCATTCGATGATCGCACTTCAATCTAAAAGTGAACGCGGGTCCCATGTCTTGTTCCAGGTTTTACCCTATTTGTGCCTGGATCCGGCAGGCCTTCCGTAGGATAAATCATGGAAGCGGATCAAGGGCAGCAGCCGGCTCCAGGACCATGGGGGAATCCAAATTGGATTCATTTGTTTTGTCAATGGAAAACTTATCCAGGACCGTACCGTCCTGGCTTATCGTATTAACCGTGAGCTTGTCTCCGTCCACTTCAACCACAAAGTAGTTCGGCTGATCCAGGGGATTGTAGAAGAATGCGTTCCAGGGCATCTTTTGGAGATCCGTGTATGTTTTGTCACCGCTCCGGCCGCCGACATAATAGATGGTGCCCTCCGAAGGTTTGTCTTTATAAACGCCGTCTCTGATAGGGTGGGTGCGGGCAATCCCATGGTCGTGGGCGTTGAAGACAAGATCCACACGGTGCTTTTC
>JBBISO010000058.1:2848-12697 GCA_037441325.1 Acidobacteriota bacterium
GGCCTTGACGTCTTCATTGGTCCGATTCACCTTCAATCCATATGGGGGTTTATGAAAAAAAACAATCTTCCAGGCCGCCTTAGCTGCGGACAGGTCGGCATCCAGCCAGGTCTGCTGGATCTTGAAAATATCGCCGTATTTCCTCTGCTCCTCCTGCTGGCTGTCCAGCACAACGAAATGAACCGGGCCGTAATCATAGGAATAAACCTGGCTTTTCAGCCCTTCGGGCCCATTCTGCGGCAGCGCAAATTGCGCGACCCAGTACTCCGGCTTCATTGTGTGCCGGGAGCCATATGACTCATGGTTGCCGGAAACCGGCATTATGGGAATCGAATCAATCACTCCTGCCGCCGCTGCAAACCATGCATTCCAGTGCTCACTCCTCTGCCCATAATCCACCAGGTCCCCCAGGCACACAATAAACTTCACGTCCGGATTGGCCCGGTAAGCAGTGCGCAAGGTATTGCGCCAGGTTGCATAGGGCTCGTCGGCGGAAACAGGGCTTTGACTGTCCCCGAAAACAAGAAACTTGAAGGATCGCGCGTGTGTGTCGGCGGTCGTGAAGGAACGTATCTCGCTCCAATGCTCGCCATCGCCCACGCGATAAGAATATTTTCTATTCGGTAACAGCCCAGAGAGAGTTACGGAGAAGAGACGGCTCGGCCCCAGATCAGTAACAAAGTCCCGCGGATCGGCTTTCTCTTGCAGAGCTTCAGATGAAAGCGAATTTCCTGCCTGATATTGCACCCGGCCCCCGCTTACCGCGGGGCCGGTTCTCCAGGTAATCGTAATCGTCGTGGAAGGGTCGTCCGTCCAGGTAAGAGTAACATGATGGGGAGTAGCGGCCACGCCGCCTTGATGCGCCTGATAACCGGCCGCGAGCGGCAGGAGGGCGAATAAGATCAGGAGCATTCTGCTTGCGGGATATCGTCGTTTCATGAGGAATTCCTTTCCTTATCGCTCATTTTTCAAGATGGACGCCGCCCAAAGCGCGCATCCATTGCGCGACTTTTTTCTTTCGTCCAGCCCATATAGGGGAGGAAACTATGTGAGCAAGGCTTCCTCTGTCAATAATTTTTGTGCGTTTACAAACGCCGGATCCGCCGGCGGAACTCAAAAACCGCAGCGGTATTATGCACCCCTGTCCCGAGGGATGGGAAAGCAGCACGCCCTTCCCCGACGGCATATGCTCATAACAGGCCGAGGGAAAAGGGAGGGAATTTTCTTTTGCATCCGCCGGCGCTAGCGCTTCGATATAATTGTTCCGGAATGCGGATTGCTCAAATGAACAGAGGCAATTCAGCCTTGAGTAAGCGGTTCCGCTGTTCTTGCGCGGAGGCATTTCCTCATGTTGACGGATGAGATTCTTGAGCAGTTGCCGGCATCGGCTGCCGGGCATTATGCCACGGATATCCGAATCGGGCTCGGCTATACGGCGGTGCTTCTGGAAGACGGGCGCTGCGGCCTGGCGTATACCCTGCACGAGCAGGAATATGAATCCTGCGGTGTGGTCCCGGAGGCAGGCACCCTGGCAGGCCGGAGCGTCTTGGAACTGGCGCAATACATAAAATCGGCCGACACGACAGCCTGTGCGATCGGTCTTGCCGCGCTTAACGCCGCGACCGATCCCCCCGAGGGCGCCGTTGAGTCCGACATTTTGGAATTGCTGCCCGCCGGTCCGGATGATGCCGTCGGCATGATCGGCTATTTTGGCCCGCTTGTGGGTCCATTAAGAAAACGCGCCCGGGCCGTGCACATTTTCGAGCGCCGCCCAAGTCTTGAGCTTGGGATTTTGCCGGAGTCGGCAACGCGCGATCTCCTGCCGCAATGCCAAATTGTTATCTTGTCGGCGACTACCTTGCTGAATCACACCCTTGACGGCTTGCTCGATCTTTGCAGATCCGCCCGCGAAATTGCGCTCCTGGGCCCATCCACGCCTTTTCTGCCCGAGCTATTCCGCCGGCACGGAATCACCCTGCTCTCGGGTCTTCAGGTCCTGGACGCGCCCCAAGTCCTTCGAGTGGTAAGCGAGGCGGGCGGCACCCGCCAGTTCGGCCGGGCCGCCCGCAAGCTCACCCTGCTCACGGCCGCCAACAACAGCCGCGGATTTCGAAAATAGCGATATCAGGAACGGAAACCTAAACGCTTCCTGCGCCGCAATTGTGCTGCCCGATAAGGTTCATGCAGATTTCTGCTCACCGCAATTCACTGGGAAGGCATGGCCCAAGCAAAGAGCCGCAGCCTCAGCTTCACGCCTTGCCAAGCGCCCTGAGAACCCTATCCGGAGTAAGAGGCGGAGCAATCCACTTGCCGATCGCGTTGGCTACCGCGCACGCAATAAGCTGGGTGGTGGCCATAGCGTGGCTGATGCCGGAGGCCCCGTATGCGGCATTGCCCGATCTCGTCTCAACCAGGATGGTATCGCATGGACCAATGTCCAGTATGGTCGGCTTTTTATATTCATGCATATTGGTGTGGAGTTTCACGCCGGTCGCTTTATCATAGATGAATTCCTCCATCAAGCCCGCCCCGTCGCTGAACATCATCACCTGGTGAATTTGGCTTTCAAGCGACGTCGGTCTCAAGACCTTGCCCGGATCGCAAACCACAAGGTACCGGATCACTTCGACCAGCCCGGTCTCCGTATCCACGGCAACTTCACAGAAGGATGCATTCATAGTGTCGAGCATCCTTCCTTGGGCTATGTTCCAGATTGCGATTGGAGGCCTCCCGGTGAAGGTCGCGGCAATATCCTTGTCGTGATCGCCGCTCTCCGGGAATTCCGAGAAGGGAAGGCTTTTGCTGGGATCGGATTTGAGGAAAACCGTGGAATCCCTGGTGTCGAGATCTTCCGGCTTCGCCTTGAACCGGGGGGCGGCAATATCCAAGAGCAATTTCTTACAGGCTGCGGCTGCCTCTTTGGCGACCCAGGCAGAGGCCGTAGTCCCATCGCTGCCCATTCCCACCGGGGTGAAAATCGCTTTCGGGTCGTACAGAAGAATGACATCTTCAATCCGTGCTCCCAGTTCTTCCGCCACCACCATGGCGCACGCATCGGCGGAATACACGCCGCACCAAGGCCCTTTGAGGGGCATATACACCTTCCCGTCACCTTGAATCGTAACCGTGCAGGCATAGGTCTCGGTCCCATGGCGGGTGCACATCTGATACCGGAAGCTCAACCCGTGCATTCTGCCGTCGGGGCGTTTCCGCGCGCCGGCCGGATGCCATTGCCAGTTGAAGGCCTTTCTGCCCTGTTCGACGCACATCTGGAAGCTGGGAGGAATTCCGGGATCGCTCTGTGATTCCGGCCCATGGATGTTTTTGTACATGGGCCGCAGCAGGTAACCTCCCCAGTTCGGGCTGATCCCTTCGACAAATAACGTCGGGTCCTCGGCCCCCAGCGGATCTTCGTACCACCAGGCAAGGCCTCCGGAAAGATTTGGAAGATGCGAACTGAGCTGCGACAACGTCCAGCCGAACTCGATTATGTGGTCGGCCTGTTTGAATCCGGACTCCACATCTCCCTGGCTGATGTGCGTTGTCTGAACGTTTCCCGTGCCTTTAGGGTTTGCCCGGAGGACGGGAGCGCCGGCTTTCGCTCCTTCGCGAGGGTCCAGTATGTGGGGAAGCACATCCCAGTCTGCCTTGATCAGCTTCAGCGCCTGGTCACAAATTTCCTCGCTTTCAGCGACAACCACGGCGGCGACTTCGTCATCTTCCATATCCGCTTCCTCGATGAGGAGGGGCAAGTCGATTTGAGGTATCGCTTTGATGTCCGGATCCTCCCAGGTGACGATGTCGACAACGCCCGGGAGCGCCTTCGCATCGCTGATTCCCAAACTTTTGACTCTGGCGCGTCCAAAGGGGCTTCGAAGGAATTTGGCAAAAAGCATGTTCGGCACGACCACATCGGTTCCGAATTTAGCCCTGCCGGTGGCGATTGAGAATGACAACCGGCCGGGTATATTTGGCTTCCCAACTATATCGAAGGTTTTTCTTTCTCCATTGGTTCCCGCAGTATCCGCCATGTCGGTTTGCCTCCTTTCTCGATATTTAGGCCTTTTAATAACTCCCCCAATCAAAGGCCATGGCGCATCAGCCTCACATTTTCCCAGAATGCGATTTCATCAAGGGATTTGCGCGGTCCGGGCCTGGGATCCTCATCAGGGCACCCCAGCAGAAAGAAATCGTGGACAAACCAGGCGCTCGGCAAATTCATTACTTCATGAGCATCTTTGGGTGAAACTGCGCCCGCCCCAACAACTCCCCAATCCCCGATTCACTGCTTCGAGAGACATATACGCTATGGAAATCACGATCTGTTCGCGATCCGTGCTTTGTCTATGCCGGCGATAGCAACAATAACGCGGTCGGCATAGCGCTGCGCTTTTGTTTCCGCTTACCTGGATCCCTTGGGCGGATCCAACCCCCATTTCTTGAAATATTCCTCGTAAAACGGCGGCTGCCGAAAGTCCGTTTGCAAAGCGTAGCTGAAACGCCGGAACGGCATGCCCTTATCGAAATTATAAACTCCATCCATCAATTCCTTCAGCCGTTTTGCCGGAACCGTGAGGATCATCTCCTCATCCAGCGCCGCGGCCCGCTCGTAATCGCCCGGGTCCGGGACGGTAATCCAGCATTCGCCCTTCAATAGCGAAGGCACGACCGAATGCACGCAGGAACCAATGGGATCGATGGTTGAAGTCACTTGATATCCGTTTTTCCATCTCAGGGAGAGGAGCAGATGCCGCAACTGCGCCGTATTGCTGTAAATCATAACGAGATCGGGGACAAACCTGGCCGTCTTCAGAGGCCCTAAAACCATTCCGCCATATTGGCCGTGCGGAATCCGGTACATCTCCCGGGCATGTTTCGCGGCGGCCCCTTTGTCGGCAATGAAAAAGGCGTTCGTGAATCCTTCCAGGTAATCCTTGGGCGTCTCCACCAGGCCGTAGGAGATGATCGGTTCAAAACACCAGTGATCCTCGATGAACATCGCCAGCGTCATCCCCTGGCGGCGCGCCACCGAGAAGGCCTGGCACATCGCATAATGCTCGCCTCTGTCCTTTTTAGGCCGCACGGATCCCTGAGGGATTTCAGCTTCGCTCTTAAGCATCTTGATCGCGATCGGATACGTTCTCAGCATCAGCATTCTTTCGAGATCGGCTCCGTATGCATTGAACGTTTCCAATGAAATGGTGCCCTCGCCTGCCGATTGGGCCGTTTCGGCGCCTGCAAGCCCGGCCAACGTGTCCGCCGCCGCTGCCACTGTCCCGGCAACCGCGGTTTCCCTGATAAAATCCCTGCGAGTGATTTCCTTTTGATTGTTTGCTTCAGAACTCACAATATCCTCCCCGCTCTTTGTTTTTGAAAAATTTATAAGATTTTTTTAATGCCTGTGCGCCTTGATAACAAGCAAATTCTCTGACCGGACACAATGCGTTGCTTACCCGGGCAAACAAGGCGAAAACATATTGGCCGCTGACGTGCGCAGGCAAAATGCATTGCGAAACCGCCTCTGCCCCGGCACGTCCCCGCATAAATAACAGGATACGACCGGGCTTGCGCAGAAAAAACCAGCGCAGGCCCTAAAGCTTGCCGGGCCCGAAGGATGAAAAATCCAGCGGGTAATATGCGCGGCAGCCCGAAAAGAAGCCCAGCTGCACTCCTCCCAATACCAGTTTGGCAACCGCAACGTCCCGGTAATATTTCTCGTACAGGCCTTCACGAGCATAGCCCTGAGATCCCATGAATTCCATGCCCCGCGAAATAAGATCGTTTGCCATCCGGGCGATGAACGAGAGCGAGGACCGCGCTTTTGCGACCATGCTGTCCGTTGTCCAGGGGCCGTATATCTCCTGGCGATCGAACTGATGGCACAACTCCAGAAAAGTGCCCCTTGCCACGGAGATCGCTCCCACCATTTCGCCCAGGAACATTGCAGTGGACAGATGCTCGCGGATGGGCTTGCCGCCGACAATCCGGCTTCCGGTGTATTCCAGCAGGACATCAAAGGCTCCCTGCATCATGCCCGTGCAATTCGCGATATTCATCGCAAACGCCGAGACGACATTGTTCAGAAACAGATCCCACGCCTCCGGACCCTGCAATCCCCATTCCGCAGGCACCTTCGCGTTGTCAAAATAGGTTGAGGTATTCCGGTCGCCGCTGACCCCGCACTTCACTTCATACTTCCCATGCGACACGCCGTCCCAGGGTTCCGGGACATAAACCAAAACGAATCCCTCGACTCCGGACTTCGGATCCATGTTGCAGGCCAGGCAGTGAAGGTCGGCGATCCCGCTGTTGCTGGCCCAGTGTTTGGCGCCGTTGATAACCCATTCATTGCCGAGCCGCACGGCTTTGGTGCGTATAAGCCTTGCTTCATTCAAGTGATTCTCTATGTCGCAGGCGGACTGCACCTCGCTCATGTTAAAGCATGCGAACCGCAGCTTATCCTCCACAAACCTGGGTGCAAATTCATCCAGCACGGCTTTCCCCCACGCTTTGAGCGCCGCCGAGGACCCATAAAGCCAGGCCATAGTCGCGGGCGCCAAGCCCCAATCGACGCAAGCGGAGGCAAGGCTGATGCCGTAGTCCGCTCTTGATAGTTGTTCCTGCTTAAGCGCGGCAGTGACCAGAGACATCACCTGGTTCCCTCCATATTGCTTGGGGATCACGGCTTTCTGCCAACCCAGGTCTACCTGAAGCTTTTTCAGAACCGGTTCGATTATCGCTTCATGCGTCACATCGCCGTCGATCTTATGCCGCACCGGCATGATTTCCCGATCGACGAAATCGGCAAGCGTTTTCTGAATCATTCTCTGTTCTTCGCTGACGAAGCATTCGGGATATTGCAATTTGTACCATTGAGTATCTTGGTTCAACATGCCCAAGCCCCCCTTTATCGGATTTCTTATCCATCGGTTGCTCTCACGAAAAGGACATCCACGAATTAACACGAATTCCGGCCTCCAGATCAATAAAATTGGTGAAATGCGCGATTGCTTTCTTATGGGTTATGGATCACCCTGACCGGCGAGGTTAAATTTGGATCGCAGGATGGGAGAAAAGCCATGATCGAAATCGAGATCCCCGGATTCACCAGATTTCAATTCCGGCACCTTGTGATGGACGTCAACGGTACGATTGCCAAAGACGGGAGGCTGATGGGCGGCGTGGCGGAACTATTGACGGAGCTGCGCGGAAAACTCGAAATTCATATGATTACTGCCGATACACACGGCCATCAGGCAAGCATTGATAAATCACTCGGCTTTGCGGCTGTTCGCATCCCGCCGCACCACCAAAGGAAAGCCAAGTTCGATTATATCGACCATCTGGGCGCCGGCACGGTTTTCGCCGTAGGGAACGGCGCCAACGATGCCGACATGCTGCAGCACGCCGGCCTCGGCGTTGCCGTCGCCGGTCCGGAAGGCGCCGCGGCTGAAACCCTGCTTAAAGCCGATGTGGTCGTATCAGATATCCGGGCGGCCCTGGAACTGCTGCTATATCCCAAGAGGCTGATTGCGACGCTGCGCCGATAATTTTCCTCGCCAGATTTCTACTCCGGCGGCACATCCGGTCATGTCTGCGTTGCGCTCCCTGTGCGGACGGCTCTGGAGAGGCCGTCTCAAAACTTGCAGACTTGCTGGTTTTTGATGAAAACCGGATGGTAAGGCGAACCCCTTGGACTGCGCAAGCTTGCTGGCGCCTTTTTCATAAGCCTTTATGGGGTATATATTCAGCATGTTTGTGAAGGCGGCAGCAAGCTGCCGCCCTTCAAGGAAACCAGATTCCCAATTCCTAGGAAATTGCATTTTTGAGACAACCTCCGGAGACCCGCCCGCACATATTGATCGCATCATTGCGCCTTCGCTAATACGATGCAAGATAACGGTCAAGCTCCCAAGGATGGACTTGGCCGATGTACTCCTGCCACTCACTGCGCTTGGCCTGAATGATGTGGGCGGAAATGTGCGGGCCCAGGGCGCCCTGCAAAAACTTGTCTTTTTGAAACGCGCGCACGGCCTCGCTGAGGTCGCTCGGCAGGTTCTCAATTCGCAGATGACTGCGTTCCCGCTGGCTCATCCTGAAAATGTCCTTATTGACCGGAGGTCCGGGGTCCGTCTTTTTGCGGACCCCTTCCATCCCGGCGGCAAGCACGGCGGCGAGGCATAGATACGGGTTACAGGAGGGATCCGGAAGGCGGAATTCGCAGAAAGCTCCCTCACCCCGCCGATCGGACAGCCGGACGAGAGGATTACGATTAACTTCCGACCAAGCCACATGGGTGGGAGCCTCGAAATTCGGGGCGAGGCGCTTATAGGAATTCACCAGGGGATTGGTGATCACGGCCATTCCCCGGGTGTGTTCGAGCAAGCCCGCGATGTAGTGCAAGCCCAGCTCCGTGAGACGATATTTCGCTTTCGGATCGAAAAACGCGTTGACTCCGTCCCTAAACAGCGCTTGATGCAGATGCAGTCCCGATCCATTCTGCCCGAAGATCGGTTTGGGCATGAATGTGGCATGGAGGTTGTTGTCCATGGCAACTTTTCGCACCAGGAAACGGCAGGTAACGATGTTGTCGCCGGCCTCCACGGCATCGACGGGCTTGAAATCGATTTCATGCTGGCCGGGCGCCACCTCATGGTGGGCACTTTCGACATGAAAGCCCATCCGTTCGAGCGCCGACACCATATCCCTGCGCGCTTCTTCACCCCGGTCAATGGGAGCGAGATCAAAGTATCCCCCGACGTCGTGCGTGGTACTGGTGGCCTTACCGTCGGCGCCTCTCAAGAACAAAAAGAATTCCACTTCGGTGCCGACCATGAGCTTATAGCCGCAATCCTCGGCATGCTGCACGATGTTTTTCAGCGCCGTCCGCGGGCACCCGGAAAATGGGGAGCCGTCCGGAAGCCGGACATCGCAGATCATGCGCGCGACTTTTCCGCGCCGGTCCTCCCAGGGAAAAACACAAAAGGTGGCGGGGTCCGGCCAGAGAATCATGTCCGATTCTTCCAGCCGGAAAAATCCGCCGATGGATGACCCGTCAAAGACCACCTGCCCTTCAAGCGCGCGCTCAAACTGGTGTTCCGGGACCTCCAAGTTTTTAATCGAGCCCAGAATGTCGGTAAATTGCAGCCGCAGGAACCTCACCCTCTCCTGCTTGGCGATTTCCAGAACCTGGCTTATTGAATCAATCTGCGCCATAACCAATCATCTCCCGGGAGGTCAGTTTCTTCCGCCGAGCCATTCCAATGAAATATTACCGAATTCGGAAAAATCGTTTTAGCTTCCTTCGGCGTAAAAATGCTTTTCCACCAATTGCCGCACCGAACGGGCGGTCTCATCCCAATCCGCCAGGAAAGCCTTGCGCACGGCAGCCGCTTCGCCCCGATAGCCCAAACTTCCTGCGAGACGCACAAGCTGCGCGGATTCGCGGGACAATTCCCTTGCGGTCCATTCCTCCATCAACTGGAAGCGGTTCTCGACCAAACGCTCAAACTGATGCGCCCGAATGAGCACATCCCGCTCGCGATCCGTAAAAACTCCGGCTTCGTGGAGGGCGGTGACCGCGTCTTTCGGGCCCGGGACTCTGACCTCCGGAAATTTACCCCCATGCTTTATTTGAAGGAACTGCACCAGAAATTCCAGATCCGCAATGCCGCCTTTGCCGTATTTGAAATCCACACGGTGGCGCGACTCCCGGCTTTTCTCCGCTTCAATCCTTCGCTTGAGATGCCGGATCGACTCCGCCGCTTCGTCATTCCAGTCATATTCGTAAACCACGGACGCCAGCAAAGAATTCCAGCGGTCCCGATGCTTGCCGGATTCGCCCAGCAT
>JBBISO010000059.1:0-12578 GCA_037441325.1 Acidobacteriota bacterium
GGCGTATCGGCGTCAAATGAGTCCTGTTCAACCTCATAACCGAAACTGTGCAATTGTTGCACGATATATTCCCGGCATTTCTGCGATGCCGGCGACCCCGGAGGGCGGGGACCGAAGGCCACTTGGGCGCGCACGTGTTCCATCGCCTTTTCCCCGCTGAGAGCGGCTGCGTCAAAGTAAGATGTTGGAGACGGGGCACAGGCACACAAAATCAGAAGCGTCGTCAAACTGATGGTAGGAGCCAGGCGCATGATCCCTCCCAAATTGATTTGGTTACAGGTTACAGGTTACAGGTTACAGGTTATAGGTCACCGGTTGCAAGCTGCAGGTTTAATATGGGGAATTTTTAACCATCAAGCTGCAAGCCGACCCAAATTATCGGAATTGCGGGCGCTTGGGCATTATGATAATATTTTGCTCTTTTTTGTTATCATGCCCGCTTACCCTCTCCTGAAAGGAGAGCCCTTATGAGGGTTTTTGAGAGTGATTTCATCCGAAATATTTGCCTCGTAGGCCACGGCGCCGCGGGAAAGACTTCCCTGACATCCGCAATGCTGTTCGACTCCGGCGCCGTCAACCGGCTGGCCCGGGTCGAGGACGGCAACACGGTCACCGACTGGGAAGACGAGGAAATCGAACGTAAGATCAGCATCAGTTGCGCACTGGCCCACTGTGAGTGGAACAAGAAAAAAATCAATATTTTAGACACTCCCGGCTATCGCCCTTTCTTGGCGGAAACACAACTTGCTGCCCGCGCCGCGGACGCGGCCTTGGTTGTGGTCGATGCAGTCGCAGGTGTTGAGGTGCAGACAGAAAAGGTCTGGGAATTTTGTGACGAATACGCACTGCCGCGGATCATCGTGATCAATAAGATGGACCGCGATAACGCGAGCAGCGAAAGATGTCTGGCATCCCTGGAGGAGGCCTTCGGCCGCGGCGCTGTTCCCGTTCAGATTCCTCTGGGCAGCGAGCGGGAGTTCAGCGGGGTCGCCAGCCTTCTGGATAGCAAGGCGTATCGATATGCGCGCGATGGCTCCGGAAGATTTCAGGAGGAGGAAGTCACGGCGGAGTACAAGGACGAGCTGGCGAAAAGGCGCGAGAAGCTGATCGAAATGGTGGCCGAGGGAAGCGACGCGCTCATGGAAAGATTTTTTGCCGAAGGAACCTTGGATCAGGCTGAACTACTGGAGGGGCTGAAGGCCGGCATTATTCAGCGGAACCTCTATCCGGTTTTTTGTTCCAGTTCCCTGTTAAATATTGGGATTGCCCAACTGCTGGATGCCGTTGCCGACCTGCTGCCTTCTCCCGCAAACATCGACCACGTCAAAGGAACAGATCCCAAAACGAATAAGGCTGTGGAGCGCGAGATTTCCAGCAAGGAGCCTTACGCCGCCTACGTTTTCAAAACCATTGCCGATCCTTTTGCCGGGCGCATCAGCCTTGTCAGGCTTTACTCCGGAATCATGCGATCCGATAGCACCTATCACAACCAGACGAAAGGGAAAAACGAAAAATTCGGCCCCCTGCAGATTCTGCAAGGTAAAGCTATGATTCCTGTAGGTGAGATTCATGCCGGGGATTTCTTCGCCGTCACCAAACTCAAAGAAACCACCACCGGGGACACATTGTGCGACCCGGCCCATCCCATCGCGTTCAGCGGCGTGGAAATTCCAGAACCCTCCATCACCTTCGCGATTGAGCCCAAAAGCCGCGGCGACGAGGACAAGATCAGCAATGCTTTGGCGCGCATTGCGGAGGAAGACGCCGCAATCAATTATAACCGTGACCCTCAAACCAAACAGTTGCTGCTTTCCGGATCCGGACAGCTTCATGTGGAAGTAACGGTCGCCAAATTGAAAAAACGTTATGGAGTCGAAGTCATTCTTAAAACCCCTAAAATCCCCTATCGCGAGACGATTCGAGGGAAAGCTGATGTGCAAGGCCGCCATAAGAAACAAACGGGCGGACACGGGCAATTTGGGGATTGCTGGATCAGAATGGAAGCGCTGCCGCGAGGAGCGCAGTTCGAATTCGTCGACGAGATTTTTGGCGGCGCCATTCCGCGCAACTTCATACCTGCCGTTGAAAAAGGGATTGTGGAAGCTGCCGCCCGCGGATTTCTGGCCGGCTATCCCGTGGTCGACTTCAAAGTGACGCTCTATGACGGCAGCTACCACCAGGTCGATTCATCGGAAATTGCATTCAAAATTGCCGGCAGCTTGGCATTTAAAAAAGCAATGGAAGAAGCGAATCCGGTCCTGCTGGAACCTATCATGAACGTCGAGATCTACGCCCCCCAGGAATACGCCGGCGCCCTTACCGGCGATCTCACGGGCCGCCGCGGCAGATTGCAGGGGATGGACGTCAAGAGAGATATGCAGATTATCAAGGCACAGGTGCCGATGGCTGAAATGGTATCCTACGCGCCGGTTCTCACGTCCGTCACCGGCGGCCGGGGGAGCTACCACATGGAATTTTCCCACTACGATGAGGTCCCGGCGCATATCGCACAAAAGATCATTGAAGAAGCCAACAAGGAAAGGAAGCAGGAGGAAGAATAGCCCGCGATGTTTCCGAAGCTCCTTGACTTGGGTCCAATTACCATTCACACCTACGGCCTTTTGCTGGCCTTGGCCTTCATCGCCGGAATATGGATAACCAGCCGCAATGCGAAAAAGGCGGGAATCGATCCGGATTCGATCTGGAACCTGGGGCTCATTGCGATCTTCTCGGCGCTGGTGGGCTCGAAGCTGCTGCTGATCTTTTCAGACTACCGCTATTACTCCCAGAATCTTAGGGAGATATTCTCGCTCGCAACGCTGCGCTCCACGGGCGTCTATTACGGAGGCCTGCTTCTCGCGCTGGCATCCGCGGCATGGTACATGCGGAAAAAAGGGCTTCCTGCATGGAATTTGGCCGATTTATCGGCTCCGGGCATCGCCTTGGGTCAGGCAATCGGACGGCTGGGATGTCTCTCGGCGGGTTGCTGTTATGGCAAGCCTACCTCTTTGCCTTGGGGAATCACCTTCACCGACAAGTATGCCTATGACAATATGGGCGTACCTCTTAATATTTCACTTCACCCCACACAAGTTTACGAATCGCTGGGCGCATTTTGCCTCTTTCTCTGGCTAACAATGCGGCTGGCGAGAAAACATTTTACCGGACAGATTATTTTGGAGTACTTGGTTTTATATTCGGTTTTTAGATTCGCCATCGAATTCTTCCGGGATGACGATCGCGGCTTTATACTCCATGGCCTTGTTTCAACTTCACAGTTTATCGCCGTGCTGACCATCCTGGGTTCGGCTGTTGTTTATTATGTCCTGCTCCGCCGACCGCGGGAGATTCCACAAAATTGAGCCCAAAAATTGAATCGTGGATCGTGCAGCCGGGCCTCCAAAAAGCTCGCCTGGATATTTACCTGGTCCGGCAAATAGCGGGTGAAAGCCGTTCCCAAATTCAGGCCTGGATTCGCAAAGGATACGTCCGCGTGAACGAAAAACCGGCCAAAGCCGGATATCTGACCAGGCCCGGCGATCACATCTTGCTGCAAGTGCCCGAACCCGCCCCCGATGCGATTTTTCCCGAAAACATTCCCCTGGAAATATTGCACGAAGATTCTGATCTGGCGGTCATCAACAAACCCGCGGGCCTTGCATGCCATGTGGGGGCAGGAACCCGGTCAGGAACCCTGGTTAATGCTCTTTTATACCTGATGGGTCCGCTGGAGACAGACAATCCCACCAGGCCGGGAATCGTTCACCGCCTGGATAAACTGACAAGCGGCGTCATGTTGGTCGCCAAGAACAAGTTCTCGCACCGGCATCTTGCCCAGCAATTCAAGAGCAGGCAGGTGAAAAAGGAATATTTCGCTCTGGTATATGGAAAACCATTCCCGATCTCCGGAACTATTGACATGGAGATCGGAAGAGATCCCAAGAACAGGAAAAAAATGTCCACGAGAGCTCACCGCCGCAGATCTGCGGTGACGCATTACTCTCTGCTGAAAAGCTATGGCCCTTTTTCGCTGCTCGCCATTTACCTTGAAACTGGAAGGACCCACCAGATCCGGGTCCACATGGCTCAAAAGGGCTATCCCATCATCGGCGATTCACTTTACGGCGGCAACCGGATCCGAAACCTTCCCGCAAAACTCCAACACGCCGTAAAGGAATTGCAGAGGCCGTTTTTGCATTCATCTCGGCTTGAATTTCGCCATCCGCGATCCGGAGAACCACTTTCGTTCATCGCACCACTAGCTCCGGAACTGGAGCGATTTCTATCCCTCGTCAAAGGCCAGGCACAGTAGGATTTGAGGTGCGAAATCAGGAATTTGCGTCCATTGCCGAAGCGCGGAGAATCCCGAGTTTGGCCAAGAGGATTTCCAGTTTCCCCGCGAATTCTGGCCCACCTGCGCCGCCTCGTCACGAAACCCCAAACAAATGATGGAAACCGTTATCATTGGCCGCCTTGACTGGTCGCAAAGCCATGCCTATAATCAAATAGGTTTTGGCTTACCCGATAACCGAAGGGAATCAAAATGCTTATGCGATCCGCACGCCTGTTCCCGGTTATCTTTGCCGGATTGATTTTGGCAATTTGCGCCAATCTTGACGGCCTTTCGAATCAGGACCATTCAAAAGGGCCGCCCACTTCGGACCAGCAATTGCCTCCAGGAATATCCGGCCAGACCTACCGGGTGCATGTAGACCTTGTGAATATTTTTTGCTCTGTTTTTGACCGGAATACCAATTCCTTTCTGACTACCTTGACGCGCGACGACTTCACAATCTTTGAGGACGGCAAGAAACAGGAGATCAGGAATTTTGCGCGCGAGACGAATCTTCCGCTCACGATCGCCCTACTTATCGATACCAGCCAAAGCGTGGCGCCCAAGATGAAATTCGAGCAGGAGGCCGCAATCAATTTTGTCCAGAGCACCTTGCGGGAAAATGATCGTGCCATGCTTGTGGAATTCAACTCCGGCGTGACTTTGTTGCAGGATTTCACCAACGATCCTAATAAGTTGGTAAATGAGATCCGAAAACTAAGGGCGGCGGGCGGGACAGCGCTCTATGACGCTATCTACATAACTTGCGACGAAAAATTGATCCGGGAAACCGGACGAAAAGCCATTGTTATCCTTTCGGATGGAGAAGACGAATCGAGCAGGATCAGCCGCAAGCAGGCCATCGAAGTCGCTTTGAGGGCAGAAGCGACTGTTTTTGCCATCAGTGTCAGCAAAGGCGGATTTTTTGGAGTCGGGGGGGCAAGTGGAGGAGACGCTATCCTAAAGGAAATCACAGCAGAAACCGGCGGCCGGCTATTCTTTCCATTTAAGGTGGACGAATTGGAGGACTCATTCCGGCAAATCAACCAGGAACTCAGAAACCAATATAATCTCGGTTTCCTATCGACCAATCCGGTTAGGGATGGGAAATATCGGAAAATTGAAATCAAGGTGGCGGAGGACAATCTAAAACTAAACTATCGAAAAGGTTATCACGCGCCCAGCGATTAGCACCGGAATTTTCACGATCGAGAGCGCTGCGAAAAATCACACATACAAGCAAGGCTGCCATAATTAAGGTATTAATTTAAGTTTCTTCCACTAATGCCGATTATTAATATCTTTTTAGGCAACCTTATTCATATGTCTTAACTCAATTTGAGCTTTGAACGTGCCGAGCAATTCCGGCGCTTTGACTTCATTTTCCAACAAGTTTTCAATCAGCTTTTCCGCGTTTCCGTCAAAAAACCTTGCAATGAGATCGTGCACCTGATTTTGCGTCGCCTGGCGACGGGATAGGACCGGTTTATAGACATAGGCGCGGCCGGATTTGCTATGGACAAGGGCGCCCTTATCTTCAAGAATTCCCATCAGAGTCAGAACCGTCGTATAAGCCGTCATCTTTTTTTGAGACATTGCGTCGCATACCTGCCTGACCGTGGCAGCGCCTCGATCCCAAACCACTTTCATAATTTGAAGTTCTTGCCGCGTAAGAAGAATGGAGTTCAGATCTTTTTTCATTTTTCGCAACCGCCAAAGTTAATCTCTGTTATCCATTTTGCAAATTGCATTTTAACACCCAGAAATTACTACGTCGGCCGTCTCGTCCAGTTTCCTAAAACTGCAAAAATTTTTTCCAGGGCTCCGCGCGCCCTGACAATCGCTGACATGCGCATCCTTATGCGCTAAGATAGGACGCGTGAAACGAACGGTTCTGGTCCATTATCATGAAATCAATCTTAAAGGCAAAAACCGCAACTGGTTTGAAACGCGCCTGCAACAGAACATCGCCTCCATTCTCAAAGGATTGGCGCATGGAAGCATTCATCGATTTGCGGGACGGCTGCTGATAGAACTCGGTCCTGATTCCCCGGTTGAGGAAATCACCCAACGGCTCAAAATGGTTTTCGGCGTGGCCAACTTCGCAATCGCTCAGGAAGTTTCCGCTGACCTTGAGGCAATTCAAGACGGCTTGGCGCACTTGGTTTCGGCCGCAAATTTCCAGTCCTTCAAAATCGATGCCCGCCGAGGCACAAAGAGCTTTGCCCTCAACTCGCAACAATTGAACATGCAGCTGGGCGCTTTGGTTCAAAGATTGACCAATGCTGCGGTCCGTTTGGAGAATCCCGAGGCGGTCTTTTTCGTTGAAATTGCGGGCCACCGGGCGTTTTTATATCGATCAAAGATTCCGGGCGCGGGAGGCCTGCCCTCCGGAACCGGCGGAAAGGTGCTATGCCTTCTTTCCGGAGGCATCGACTCGCCGGTGGCTTCGTTCCGGCTCATGCGCCGCGGTTGCCGGGTCATCCATATCCATTTCCACAGTTTTCCTCATACGACGATGGAGTCGCAGGAAAAGGTCCGGCGCATTCTGCGGGTCCTCGCGCGCTTTCAATCCCAATCAACACTGTACCTTGTGCCATTGGCCGATCTGCAAAGGGAAATTGTGGCTCAAGCTCCTCCCGCGATGCGCGTCATTCTTTACCGGCGCTTTATGCTCCGCATTGCGCAAGCCGTTGCCGCAAAAGAGAAAGCAGCCGCACTAGTCACAGGAGATTGCCTGGGTCAGGTTGCCAGCCAGACCCTTGAAAACATCCGCACAATCTCAGCCGCAGCAGCCATTCCCATATTCAGACCATTAATCGGGGAGGACAAAGAAGATATAATGCGTGTTGCCCGAGCGATAGGAACTTATGACATCAGCATCCAGGCCGATCAGGACTGTTGCTCCCTATTCGTCCCCAAACACCCGGAAACCATGGCTAGTCCGGAGCAAGCGGAGCATGCTGAGGAAGGATTAGACGTGCAGCGGCTTGTTCAATCCGCTTTGAGCGCCGCTTCACGTGAATCTATAAAAGCGGACTATTTTAATAATTGGCCCCAGGGTACCCGGTTATGACTCGCAGCATCGACAAGATTCGAAATAGAATTGAAACAGCCCGCGGCGATATCACCCTGCAGAAAGTGGATGCAATTGTTAACGCCGCCAACAACAGATTGCTTGGTGGAGGGGGCGTGGACGGCGCCATTCACCGCGCCGCCGGCCCGGCCCTGCTTGATGAATGCCGCAAACTTGGAGGATGCGCTACGGGAGCCGCCAAGATCACAAAAGGCTACAATTTGGCCGCAGCCTATATCATCCACACGGCCGGACCTGTTTGGCGAGGGGGTAACCACGACGAGGACCGCCTCCTGGCCGAATGCTACCGCAGCAGCCTGAAGCTGGCAGCCGAGCACAAAATCCGTACCATGGCATTTCCCTCCATCAGCACAGGCGCCTATGGATTTCCAATCGACAGAGCCTGCAGAATAGCGCTGAAGGAAATAGCCGCATTTCTCGAGAGCAGTCCGCTCCCCGAAAAGGTAACTTTTGTCTGCTTTGACGAGCACAATTATCAATCCTATCTGGCCGCGCTTGCGGCGGCCGAAAAGTGACGGCAATGCTGATCCAGGGCGATGTGAAACGCGAGATGATTACGCCCAAGCAGCTCCATATGCTCGGGGCATGAATGCCGCTTTAGCCCGCATTCCTCACATGATTTCGTAGCGAAGCGGCGCAGACCTGCGTGGATACAAGGCGCGCAACATGTGGGGCGGGTCTCCAGACCCGCCCAGGACGGCTCTGGAGAGCCGTCCTCACGGGCAGCGAAATGCAGCAGTCATGCCCGGATGTGCCGCCCCGGTAAAAACCTTGTGAGAAATGCGGATTAATCGCTTCGGACCGGTTCAGGATTCCTGTTTTGAGATTCGAGAGTGTTTGGCTTTGGATCCTGCGGAACCGAACTTCGGCTTCGGGTCAATTTCGAATTCCAAGTTTCGAATCAATCTTCTCCATTCGGCGTCCGTTTCCTTTTGTATATTTCGGATCTGCTCTTCAGTCAGATGCTTGAATCTGCCTTGTTTCATAAGATATTCCCGCACCGGCAGGCCTCGCGCCCGATAATTAAGGACGTAGCGCGTGCCGTTTTCCACTTCGTAGAGCGGAAATATATTGGTTTCAACGGCAAGGATGGAGAGTTCTGCAGTAATATCGGACGGAGTCCGCCATCCGGTCGGACAGGGAACGAGCATATGAATGAATTTTGTGCCGCGGATTTTTTTTGCTTTCTCAATTTTTTGCCTCAGGTCGTGAGGGAAACCGATCGTAGCGGTCGCTGAATAGGGATTGTAATGAGCGGCCATGATTTCCATGATGTTTTTCTTACGCTGTGGATTTCCGGCCGGGGTCGTGCCGGTCCAGGCAAAGGACGGTGTCGCGGAACTGACCTGGATGCCCGTGTTCATATATCCTTCATTATCCAAGCATACATAAATAATATCGTCGTTGTTCTTGGTCGCCCCCGAGAGAGACTGGAGACCGATGTCAAAGGTCCCGCCGTCGCCTGCAAATGCCACTACCTGGATATCATGCTTTCTCAGAATCTTGAGCGCGTTGGAAATCCCAGCGGCGGTCGGCGCGGCGATTTCAAAGGCGGAATGAATGGTCGAGACTCCGTACGCCGTAGTGGGATAGACTCCGCCGATGGATCCCTCGCAGGACGGCACAATGACAGCAATGGTCCGAGGCCCCATCGCCTGAAAAACCAGCCTCATGCCTGTGGCAAGACCGCAGCCGGGGCAAGCCGCATGACCCGGCCTGAGGAAATTTGGTTCCGGCTCCGGAAATTTCTTATCCATTCATCCCAACTTTTGCGTATTCAACAGAAATGAGGCTGCGTTGCATATTCCTTTATTTTCCGTCATCCCTAATCCAGGCCGCTGCCTGGGCGGGTTCCGCCGCATTCACGGTATCGCGCACGATCTTTTCGATTACCTCAGGAGTGACATCAGTCCCTCCCATTCCCGCAATATAGCTGAAGATATGCGGACGATCCGGCGAATGGACCAGAGCGGCCCGCAACTCCTGGCAGAAGATTCCGCCGGCACCCAGAGAATGATTTCGATCAAGCACGGCAATCTTCTTCTTCCCAGCCAGCGCTCTCTGCACCGATTCAACCGGGAAGGGCCGGAAAAGACGTAATTTGAGCAAACCAACTCTGTTTCCCTGCTCGCGAAGGTTTTTGATAACCAGTCTCGCCGTGCTGCTCATCGAGCCCGCTGTCACAATCACAACCTCCGCATCCTCCATCATAAAGGGCTCGATGACACCATAGCTCCTGCCGAATACCTCTTGGAACTCCCGATCCGCTTGCTGGGCGATATCCTGGACGGAATTCATCGCCGTCTGGGCAAGATGCTTATACTCTCTGTACATCTCCGGCGACACTACGGGAACCAGAAATCCGGGCTTTTCGACATCGAACCGGTGCGGGAGATTTAAAGGAGGCAGAAAAGCGTCGACCTGGTCCTGTTCCGGAATATCCACCGGCTCCACAAAATGTGAGACAAAAAAGGCATCAATCGCAACCATGGCCGGAAGAAAAACCTTCTCGGCAATCTTATAAGCCTGTATCACAGTATCCAAAGCTTCCTGTCCGTTCTCGCAGTAAAACTGAATCCATCCGGTGTCTCTCTGGGATAGGCTGTCCAATTGATCGGCCCAGAACCCCCATGGCGCACCAAGCATCCGGTTTACGTTGACCATGACCACAGGAGCCCGGCACCCGGACGCAAAGTGAAGCATTTCGTGCATAAGCGCGAGTCCCTGGGACGATGTCGCGGTAAAGGTCCGGACCCCTGTAAGGGATGCGGCAACGCAGGAGGCCATCGCGGAATGCTCCGACTCCGTTCTCATCATAATCCCTTTCAGTTGCCCGGAGACTTCCCATTCCGAGAGCCTTTCGTAAATGGATGTCTGCGGAGTTATCGGATAGGCAGCGATCAGCGGAGTACGGCACAGTTTCACTGCATGAGCGACCGCTTCATTGCCTGACAGGAAATCTTTCACGTTAGATCCTTCATTTCCACCGCGCCCCTCGGGCATGATCGGGCGCAGATGCCGCAGCCTTTGCAATGTGCCAAGTCCACCGTTCGCGTCCTTTGCCCCGCATCGATGGCAATAATCCCCTCGGGACAGAAGTAGTAGCAGTTGTAGCAGGCATCGCATACACCACAGGAATGGCATCGCGTAGCTGCAATCATAGCCTGACTGGCGTCCATCGGCAGATTGACTTCCGAAAAAGTCTTCCGCCTTCCGGCAAGGCTCAATTTTCTGGCTTGCGCCCTCTTGCTGGATTCGAAATAGATCGCGTTGAGCGCCCGGGATGAGATAACCCTCCGGGGCTCCGGCCAGATCCCGTGTTCCCTTCCTTGAAGATATGCTCTCATGGATAGAGAGCCTTGGTTCCCTATTCTGATTCCTGAAAGCGCTTCGCGTTTATCCATTCCGCGGAAACCGATATCCATGGATATCGCAGCCCTTTTGCCGGCAGTAATAGCTGCAACAATACTCCTTGGCTGTAAAACGGCATCCCCGCCCGCAAAAATCCTTGACCCGAGCTCCGGGGCGATATAGCCGTCTCTGATAAGACCTTTCGGCAGCCAGGATAGATCGACCGATTCACCTGCGGCGCTGATAAGATTATCTGCCTTGATGGTCAAAAACTCTCCCTTGATTGGAATGGCCCTAGGCCGGTTGTCGGAGCCCGGCTTGCCGAGTCTCATGCGCTGAAAGGTGACCGCCAGTTGTTTATTGCGGATTCGATTGATTCTTACCGGTTGAAGCAAAAACCTGAATTGAATTCCTTCCTCCTCGGTCTCACGAACTTCATCCGGGATAGCAGGCATTTCATTCCTGGTCCTTCTATAGGCGACCGTCACCCTGGAACCCAACCTCGTCGCTGCGCGGGCAACATCCATGGCTGTATTACCGCCTCCGATAACCAATGTTTCCCGACCCAAACGGATTTTTTCCCCGGTATTGATTCCTTCCAAAAAGTCCCCGCCCTCCCACACTTCCTCAAGGTTTTCCCCTTGGATGGATAGAAGCGCGTTAAGTCCAGCGCCGGGAGAAAGGAAAATCGCATCAAACCGATCCAGCTCATCCAGGGAGACATCCTTTCCAACCCTGCAATTGGTCTTAAGGTCAATGGGGAGCGATAGAATTCTCCGTATTTCCCGCTTCAAAATCCCTTTCGGGAGCCGAAATTGGGGAATCCCCCAGCGCATCACGCCGCCGGGCTCCTTCTTTGCCTCAAAAATTGTGGGGTGATGACCCAGAAGGGCGAGGAAATAAGCGCAGGAAAGCCCTGCGGGACCCGAGCCCGCTATTGCAATGCTCTTGGGATCCCTGTTGAAGGGCGGAGAAAAAGGCAAAACAGGCTTCTTCGCGGTGTTGGAGACAAAACGCTCCAGCGACTGAATGGAAACGGACTCATCCAATTGAGACCGACTGCAGCCGGCTTCACAAGGATGAAAACAAACCCGGCCGCATATGCCGGGGATAGGATTTTCCGTCAAAATCGCAGCCAGTGCTTCCTCACAAGAGCCCTGCCGGATTAAATAAAGAAACTGGGGAATATCGACTCCGGCAGGACAAGATTCCTGACAAGGAGCCGTCAGAGTTATCGTCTGAGGTTTTAGCGAACTCCACTTTCCCGTTTCGATGGTCTCGGTGCTGCCGTATGAGATGGGAATGACGAATTCTCCCGGACCTGCTTCACTCATTAGGCATCTCCTCCGGCCCATAGCCCTTGACTTCATCATAGGCTCGACGCACCGCTTCAACATTCGCTTCGATTTTGGAAGGCGCCATACTTCGGACCACCGAAATTAATGTGTCCAGCTTGACCAGACCGGTTAATCGCGCATAAGCGCCCAGCATCGCCGTATTGAAGCTATGGCCGAGGCCGGCACTTCTGGCGATCGCTTCGGCGTCGATCAAACCCAGCCGAAGCGCCCGCCATTCTTGAAAAAAATCTATTTTGCTATGGGTATTAAGCAAGGCGAGGCCGCCCGGCTTCAGCTCGCTGAGAACTTCCTGATCTTCGGGCAGCGAAAAATCAAAAATCATAACATGGTCAGGGTGCTTGATTCGGCACTTCAGGTATATGGGCCCGTCATCGACCCGCAGAAAACCGAAAACCGGAGCTCCGCGGCGCTCGCTGCCGAAAAGCGAAAAAGCCTGGGG
>JBBISO010000060.1:0-12571 GCA_037441325.1 Acidobacteriota bacterium
ACCTGGACCTGCGCCACCTGGGAGCGAAAAAAATCAACGAGCAACTCCCGCTGATCCGCGAAGTCTGCATCGAATTCAACGATCTCGACCCCATTAAAGAACCTATCCCCTGCCGGCCCGTGGCCCATTATTCCATGGGCGGCGTGGAAACGGATATCCGGGGTGCCACCCGTATCAAGGGAATTTGGGCGGCCGGGGAAGCGGCTTGCGTGAGCCTCCACGGCGCCAACCGGCTGGGATCCAATTCCACAGCCGAATGTCTCGTCTGGGGGAGGATAACCGGCGCGGAAACCGGCCGATACTGTAAGGAAGCGGCCCAGCTGGCCCCGCTTCCCGAGTCCAAGATCGAGACCGAACATAAGCGGATCTTCCAGGAATTGCTTTCCAGGAAAGGCCGCGAGAACCTATACGACATCCGCCGGGAACTGCGTTCCTGTATGGACGTAAATGTGGGAGTGTTCCGGGCCGGCGAGGAACTGAGCCGGGGACTGGAAAAGATCCGATCACTCAGAAAGCGCTGCGCCGACATCGCCATCGACGATAAGAGCGCGGTCTACAACACAAATTTATATCACGCCCTGGAATTGGCGAATTTGCTGGATCTCGCGGAAGTAATGTTGGCCGGAGCTAGCGCACGTACGGAATCGCGCGGCGGACACGCGCGCCGCGACTACCCCGTCCGCGATGATGAAAACTGGCTTAAGCACACACTGGCCTTCTTTACGGAGGAAGGCCCAAGACTGGATTACAAGCCGGTCACCGTCACGACATGGCAACCCGTGGAAAGGAAGTATTGAAAAAGATGATCCCTTAAGGAGCACCTATGCAAAACCGACTCAAAAACCGACTTGGACTTTGGGGTTGGCTGGGCGGCGGGCGCTACGGAGTGGAACGTTATGCCTACGCCTTGCATCGCCTGGCCGGTTTGGGCATTCTCGCCTATTTCATCATGCACATTTTCGTGACCGGCGCGCGAGCAAACGGTCCGGAACAATGGGAAAGAACCATGGAATTTTTTCAAACGCCCTTTTTTAAAGCGGGCGAGTTCCTGGTCTTCCTCGCTTTTGCCTATCACGCGATCAACGGCATCAGGCTCATTCTCGTCGAGCTGGCATTCATGATCGGGAAACCGGGGCTTCCGGCATACCCTTACAGCTACTCAACTTTGCGCCAGAGGCCGCTGCTCATCGCGACGATGGTCATCGCCGCGGTTCTCATGATCATCGGCGGAGCCGATCTTTATTTGGCAATTAAATAGGGGGAAACCATGCGCGAATCAAGACTGTGGTCCTGGCACATCATCTCCGCCGTAATCATTCTCGCTTTTCTTGGAATTCACATGATCATCATGCATATGGGAGCCATCTGGGGTGCGCTCGGCACCGGATCCGGCCATCCCGTCCGATCCGACGAAGTTTTCCGCCGCAGCCAGCAGCTGTTCTTTATGATCACCTACATTCTCTTGCTGGGAGCGGCTTTGTTCCACGGACTCTACGGTCTCCGGAGCATGCTTTGCGAACTGTCGCTCTCCCGGATCCTTGAAAAGGCCATCGGAGGCCTTTGCGCCGCCGCCGGTTGCGCCCTTTTTGTCTACGGCAGCTATGTAGCCGTTGCGGTTTATCGTATGGGGGAGATGCGGCCATGAATCAACCGCAAACGAAAGAATCGGGAATCATCAAAACCGTGACCTATGAAGTGCTTCGATACGAGCCCGCTAAGGACCGGGCTCCCCGTTTTGAGAAATACCATGTGCCGGTCACAAAAGGCATGACCGTGCTGGATGGCCTGCTCTGGATCAAAGAGCATACGGATCACACCCTCTCCTGGCGGTCTTCCTGCCGCATGGGAGTATGCGGTTCATGCGGCATGTTCATCAACGGATTGCCGCGTCTTGCCTGCAACAACCAAATCGTCCACTTGCATTCGGACCGAATAACAATCAAGCCTTTGCCGAATTATGACATCATCCGTGATTTGGTCCCCGACCTGGAAACGCTTTTTGAAAAGCATCGCGCCGTAAAACCCTATCTGATAAGAAAAGACAAGGAAGAACAAAGCCATCCGGCGGGGGAATATTTTCAGACGGAACAGGAATTGGTGAGCTATATCCAGTTCGCCTACTGTATCAAGTGCGGGCTTTGCCTTTCGGCTTGTCCGACCGCGGGCACTTCGCAGAATTATATGGGGCCGCAGAGCCTGACGCAGGGCTGGCGATATGCCCTGGATTCGCGGGACGAGGGCGCCGCACAACGCGAGGCGGAGATATTTTCCGAGCATGGGGTATACCGCTGTCATTTTGCCGGCGCCTGCTCCCAGGTATGCCCTAAAGGAGTGGATCCGGCGCTCGCCATCCAGCTGGCCAAAAAAGATGCCTTCTTAAGATCTTTTGGGCGGCGCAAGCAACGCCCGACAGCGTCCGTGGCTCCGCCGGTGCAGAACTGGGTCCCAAAGGCGGATATCCCCAAAGCACCGGAACCGACGGTGCCGCAGAAGAACCGATAATTAAAAGGTTCTCGCCTTGAAAGCACAGAAAAGCGTGAAGCTTTACACCGACGGCGGCTGCATCCAAAATCCCGGGCCGGGAGGATACGGCGCCGTGCTTCTCTACGGTCCCAGCCGCAAAGAGCTTTCCGGAGGATTCCGAAAGACGACCAACAACCGCATGGAGATTTTCGCTGCGATCGCGGGGCTCAGCACCCTCAAAGAGCCTTGCCGCGTAACGCTCTATAGCGATTCCCAATACCTGGTGCATGCCATGCAAAAAGGCTGGGCGCGGCGCTGGCAGCGCAACGGCTGGATGCGCAGCCCCAAAGAGAAAGCGCTCAATCCGGATCTCTGGAAAAAACTGCTGGAGCTTTGCTCCATCCACCACGTGAAGTTCGAATGGCTCCGAGGTCACGCGGGCGAGGCTGAAAATGAGCGTTGCGATGAACTGGCCGCGGCGGCGGCGAAAAGAGCCAACCTTGCCGTCGATGAAGCCTATGAAAAGGAGTTGCCGTAAAGACGCTTCGTATTCTCAGAAACCGCTTCGACCACTTCGGCTTCATTGAGTCCTTTCAGGTCCGCAATCACTCTTACCGCGGCCAGGGCGTTTGCAGGTTCGTTGCGCTCCTCCGGTATCGGGCCCAGGACAGGACTATCCGTTTCGATCAGAAGGCTGGAGAGAGGCAGTCCTTTCACAAGCTTCCGTTTCTGCTCAGAGCGAAGAACCGACGGGGGGATGGAGAAAAAGAAACCCGCCTCTGCCGCAGGCAAAGCTGCCGCGACCTTACCGTCAAAAGCATGCAGCTGGACCTTGCGGCCGCCCGCTGCAAGCAAGAGAGCGATGGCGGGCCGCCCGGCAGAACGGGAATGCACATTGATCGGCAGGTCCAGTTCTTTGCTTACGGCAATAAAACCGCGGAATACTTCGCGCTGAATTTCTCTCTCGGCTTCGCCCTGGACCTTCCAGTAATCAAGCCCGACTTCTCCGACGGCTGCCAGTTTGTCTTTATGCTTGCGGATAAAATCCCGCATTTGCCCCGCAAGCCCCATGTCCAGAGTCGTTGGATACAGGCCCGCCGCCGCGCGTATCATCTGATGGCGGGCAGCCAACTCGAGGTTCTTTACCGCATCCTGGAAATTTTCTGCGACGGAAACGACAGCCGACAACCCCGCTTGCCGGGCCCTTTCGAGAACCTGCGCCAGATCGGAATCGAAAAGCGGATCACACAAATGGGCATGAGTATCGACCAGCGCCGCCATAACATGCAGCATATCGAAATTGCCGGGGAATTGCACTCTCGGCGATTTCAGCATTACACTCTTGAAGGGAAAACAAGCGATGAATTATTCCTGGATCCTGGATTCCGGAGGAGCGGGCCGAGGCGCGTGGCAAGGCGGCGTGATTTACGAATTCATGCGCTGGTGCCGCGAAAACGGTTCCTTGCCGTTAATCACCATGGGCGCCTCCGCAGGAGGTTACGCAGCGGCGGACGTGGCGACGGGCACCGAAGAAACCGTCATCAAGGGTTGGGCTTGTTGGGGCAGGCCGGGAACACCGCGCTTCGGGAGTTTGCGCTCCGGTGGCATCGGCGGATTCCGCAACCACCTCCACGCTTCGGTTTATTATGTAATGGAGGAGAGAGAGCTTGCAGGAGTATTTCAGCAAGATCCCTCCAAAAAGCTCCTTGTATTCACCACTCGCGCGCGGCGCAAAGACCTGAAGCCCTTTGAAGCCGCCGACCGCCTGCGCTTCTTCCTGAAATCCGCAACCCGCAAGCTGCCGAAGGCCTTGAAGTATCTTCCGAAGAACTACACGGAGGATCCCGTGATCTTCGCCACCAACCTGCCCGGGGGATTGCGCTCGGAATTCATCCGCCCTTTGACGCGCGAAAATTATCATGCCGTAATAGAAGCCTCCTGTTTGGTGCCCCTCGCAATGGGCTTTCCCTTCCTCCCGGAAGATCTGAATCAGGGATCTTATGCGGGCGATCGAGCGTCGGTCTTTCTGGATGGCGGATACGCCCTCAAAATGCCCATGCGACTTTTTGAAGACGACGCGCGCTTTAAAAGGCTGAGCGCCTGGGCTTCTGCAGATAAAACCTTAATCTTCTGCTGCGATCCGAAAGGCTTGCTCTGGGAGAGCAGCGCGCGGCTGCGCTGCCTGAACAATCTTCCGAGCGTGGCGGAGGCGTTGCGGACAAACCGCCTTCTCATCATCAGCCCAGACCACAAGATTGAGGCCGGCTTTCTATGCACGGACCATGACACGACCATGCGGACGTTCCGCGGCGGCCAGGAGCAGGCGCAGCGATTGCTCCGTTCGGAAAACGTCCGCCGGTTCTTCGAAATCTGAGTTGTCGATTTTTCCCAACTTTTGATCTCTTGAGTCCGGCCGCCGAGCCCTGGATGCGGGCGGATTCCCTTGGCAGAAAAGGCCCCTTCCCCCCAGCCCAAAAACTTCCGCACTTGGCAGGTAAGGTTCAAGCCCACATTTTATTTTATTTGCAGACGCCGTTTATGTTTCAATTCGGGCATCATGGCTCCCGCACACTCTGAAATGCAGGACCTGCTCCGCCAGGTTTCCCGGTCCTTTTATCTGACGCTCCGAATATTGCCGCGCCCCATAAACCGGCAGCTGAGTTGCGCTTATTTATTGGCGCGCGCAGCGGACACGATCGCGGACACACGGCTGCTTGAAGTCCGGCACAGGCAGGAGGCTTTGCTTCAGCTGCGCCGTTGCATCCAGGATGCCTGCGAAGGTCGGAAGACTATGCTTCCCGATTTCGGCGAGCTGGCCAAGGCGCAAAAAGCGAATGCCAGTGAAGGAACGTTCGGCGAACGCGTGTTATTGGAAAATCTCGGCTGCGCTCTTCACGCCCTTTCAGGATTCACGCGCGAAGATTGCCGCGAAATTTGCCAAGTATTGAACACCATCACTCGCGGCCAGGAATTGGACCTGGTCCGCTTCGGCGCCTGCTCTATAGAGCGGATTGCGGCCCTCGGCACCGATGAGGACCTGGACGATTATATTCACTGCGTCGCCGGCTGTGTCGGCGAATTCTGGACCAGGATGTGCCGCGCTCACGTGTTTCCCAAAGCTGCGCTTGACGACGCAATCCTTCTTAAAAACAGCGTCCGTTTCGGCAAGGGCCTGCAGCTGGTGAATATTTTGCGCGATTTGCCCGGGGATCTTCGCCAAGGACGATGCTATATCCCGGAAGTCCGCCTTTCCGAATATGGACTGAGCCCGCGCCATTTACTGGATGCCGCGGCCATGGGCAAGTTCCGCCCGCTCTATGACAGCTATCTGCGTCAAGCCGCCGACCACTTGTCGGCAGGATGGCAATACACCGTGATGCTGCCTTTCCGCTGCGCCCGCGTCCGCTTGGCCTGCGCCTGGCCGATACTCATCGGCATGAAAACTCTGGCGCGCCTGGGCGGCGGCAACGTGCTCGACGGCCGCGAGCGCATAAAACTCAGCCGCGCCGAGCTGCGGCGGCTGATGCTCCGATCGCTGATCCTCTACCCTTTTCCGCAGGCCTGGAACCGGTGTGGTTATTTTTCCCCGCCGGCCAAAATCGTCTGAAAATGCGGCGCTTCCTCTTCGCGCGCCACCACGCTGATTTCAATTTGCTTGAAGCCGGCATCCTCCAGCCAGCGGTGCAGGTCGCTTTCCGCGAATCCGAGCCAGCGGTCTCCATAGGACTCGCGCGCCTTTTCGAAGTTGTGCTTGAGCAGATCCAGGATCAAAATTTGTCCGTGAGGCCGCAGCAACCGATAAGAAGAAACTATGGCCGCCGCCGGATTCTCCGCGTGGTGCAACGCTTGGCTCAGGATCACCAGGTCCACACTCCCCGGCTCGACCGGTGGATCCTGCAAGTCGCCCAAGCGGAACTCGAGATTCTCCAACCTGTTTTTTTTGGCCTTGGCGGCGCCGAAGGCCACGATCCGTTCAGAATTATCGACCGCGATCACCTTTTTGCAGCGCCGGGCGAGCAGTTCGCTCAGCAGTCCCTCTCCGGAACCAAGATCGGCAACCACCAGAGGCGGAATGATTCGCAGCAGCAGGTGGCCGAAACCCTGCCAGGAGCGTCCCGGCCCGTAAACGCGGTCAAAACGCCCCGCCACCCGGGTGAAGTAGAGTTGCGCCTGTTCGCGCCGGCGAGTAAGGATACGTTTGAGATTGATCCGATCCGCCGCGTAGTCGGGCAATTCCCTTGCGCCCTGGAGGGCTAGTTTCAGAAAATCGCCCGCGGGCGATCCCGCCTCCCGATTCAGTCTATAGAAAGCCCGTTTCCCCTCCCGCCGCGATTGGACCAGCTCGGCCTCTTGCAGCAAGCCCAGGTGCGTGGAAATCCGCGATTGGCCCAGCCGCGTGATCTCCTGAAGTTCCTGGACTGAAAGTTCGTTCTTGTCCAGCAGGCCGATGAGGCGCAGCCGCGTCGCGTCGGACACGGCCCTCGATTGGAGAAGGAAAGACATGGCATCGCTCCGGGCGTTCAGATTGGCATTGACGCGGCCGAATTTTTATATATCATGTCATCATGATGCGTCAATATGTAAACCGCGAACCGATAATTTCACTATTTCGCCGAAAGGGATTGCTTTTATGCCGGCAATAACAATTTCCACCACTCAAACAGCCGATTGTTGCGTTAAGGACCTCAGCCTCGCCGAATGGGGCCGCAAGGAAATTTCAATCGCGGAAAAGGAGATGCCCGGCTTGATGGCTGTGCGCGCGAAATACGGCCCCCAAAAGCCGCTGGCGGGCGCGCGGATTTCCGGCTCGCTGCATATGACGGTTGAGACCGCTGTGTTGATTGAGGCCCTTATCGAACTCGGCGCCTCGGTGCGATGGGCGAGCTGCAATATTTTCAGCACCCAGGATCACGCCGCCGCGGCCGTCGCCCGCGCGGGCATAGCGGTTTTTGCCTTCAAGGGCGAATCGCTCGAGGAGTATTGGGATTTCACCCTGGCGGCGCTCAGCCATCCGGGCGGCAAGGGTCCGGACCTCGTGGTCGACGACGGCGGCGACGCCACGCTTCTTCTTCACAAAGGCTATGAGATGGAGCAAGGCAGCGACTGGGTGCACACCCCCGCCGACAGCCATGAAGAGCAGGTGGTTAAGAACCTGCTGCGGCGGTGCGCGCAGGAACGGCCCGGCTGGTTCACCCGTGCCGCCAAAGAATGGAAGGGCGTCAGCGAAGAAACCACGACGGGTGTCCACCGCCTCTACCGCATGCTTGAAGCGGGCAAGCTCCTGGTTCCCGCCATCAATGTCAACGATTCGGTGACCAAATCGAAGTTCGATAACCTCTACGGCTGCCGGGAATCCCTGGCCGACGGGCTCAAACGCGCGCTGGGCGTGATGATCGCGGGCAAAACCGCGGTTGTCTGCGGCTACGGCGATGTCGGCAAGGGAAGCGCGCATTCATTGCGGGGATTCGGCGCGCGCGTCATCGTAACCGAGATCGATCCCATCAATGCGTTGCAGGCCGCGATGGAAGGTTTCCAGGTCACGCTGCTTGAGGACACGCTGGGCGAAGGAGATATCTACATAACCGCCACCGGCAACTGCGATGTCATCACGCTGGAAAATATTTTGCATATGAAGGATCAGGCCGTAGTGTGCAACATCGGACACTTCGACAATGAAATTCAAGTGGATCGCCTTAACCGGGAGCCGGGGGTACGAAAGGTCAACATCAAACCGCAAGTGGACCGTTACGATCTTCCGAATGGACGGAGCATCTATCTGCTGGCCGAAGGCCGTTTGGTGAATCTAGGCTGCGCCGAGGGCCATCCGAGTTTTGTCATGTCCAATTCATTCACGAACCAATGCCTGGCTCAGATGGATTTGTGGTCCCATCGCTTTGAATACAAGCCTGCGGTCTACCGCCTGCCGAAACGGCTCGACGAGGAAGTCGCCCGGCTTCACCTCGAGAAGATCGGAGTAAAGCTGACGAGATTGAACCAAAAGCAGGCGGATTACATCGGCGTCCCTGTGGACGGTCCTTACAAGCCGGAACATTACCGGTATTAACCCGAACAAGTTTTCGCAGCCATGCGGCGCCGACGGGCGTGGACACAAGGCGCGCGACATGTGCGGGCGGGTCTCCAGACCCGCCCAGGACGGCTCTGGAGAGCCGTCCTCACGGGAGCGCAACGCAGTCGCGATCAACAGTCCATTGGCCGCCCCTTCCGGCGAAAACTCCAGTTGTTGCCTTTTCAATAATTCTCATCCGGCAATCCCATCTTTGGTGCCTTCATTTTGCGCCGCCTGCTTTTTGCTTTGGGGGAGCGGGCCACCTTGCGTTAATCTGGCACTCCTATGCCCGTGAAAGAAAAATCGATTGTCGCTATTCTCGCAGAAACCGGACCGTTGACGGGCGCCCGGCTGCTCGAAGGATCCCGCATGGAAGTGCTTTCGCTGTGGCAGACCTGCCGCAAAACTCCCGGCATTCGGCTTTTGTCAGCCGGCAGGCGATTCCTTCGGCTCGACCGCGCCGTTCATGGCTTTGCCCGGCTCTCCCCGTCCATTCGAAGAGAATTTCTCACTTACACTTATGCGGGCCTCGACAGCCAAGTCTCTGCGTTGACTAAAAAAATCCAGGCGCTCAGGGAGGAAATCAAACGAATAAGCCGGAACAAACTAGCCATGGCCCTGGAAGGTGTCGTTTCAACCCTTGATTCATTCCCGGATAAAGACACCTTTTTGCAAAAGGCCTGCTTCCTGATCGCCGGCGACGTAGTTTACGACATGGCCCACACCGTTCCGCGCCCCGAAAAAAGCATCGGCGAAATGGTCCGCGGCTCGGATCTGGACATCGTTGTTATCGTAGAAGATGATCTGGACCCGGCCGTTGTCCGCGCTTTTGACGCTGCTTTCCATAAGAAAAAGCACCTGCTGCTGGTCAACGAGCGGGAGGAAATCGATTATTTGATCAAGACCATGTCCCGAGTTCGCGAGCAGCTCCGATTCGACCTATTCCCGTCCATGGTTGCATGCAAAATACTGAACGAGAGCCGGCTGCTGCACGGCAATCCGGCCGTCTATCAGACCGTAAAAGATCTCCTGGCCGAGCATGGGATTCACGAGCGGCTGAAAAAACTCGAACAGCAGGCTGCCGCCAGCCGCGAGCTGGCTGAAGTTCAACTGCTCGAAGCCCATCCGCAAAGAGATCAAAGCGAGTATTACAATCTTTTCTATACCCACGCGGAGGAGGATGAAATATATTGAATCGAGATCCCCGATCGGATGAAAACAGCTTGGCTGGGCGGCTCTTTTTGTCGCGCGTCGATTCATCATGGATATAAGCATTCGCCTTGTTGTACTAACCATCGCCTTCTCCTTAATGTTTCCGCCCGCCGGCCGCGAGGGGAAACCTAGGGGCACTCAGGACCGTATCGAGGTCAACTCCAAACCGATTCCCGGATTCGATCTCCGCGATCCGGCCCGCCGCCGTTTCGGGGACCTCGAATTCCGCGGTGGACTGATCCTTACGTGCCCGAGTCCTTCTTTCGGCGGCCTCTCCGCGTTACGCATTGAACCGGACGGTTCGAGCTTTATCGCCCTGTCCGACCACGGCTCCTGGCTGAGCGGCCGCATTATTTACGAAGGCAACCGCCCTGCAGCCATCGCCGACGCCGTTATTGCGCCGGTCCTTCACGCCGGCGGCAAACCGTCCGGCCGATTGGATACGGAATCCTTGACGAAGGATCGAGCGATACTGTATGTGGGCGTTGAGCGCCTCCATCAAATCCTGCGTTTCGAATACGGCAAAAAGGGTTTTCAGGCCATCGGCAAACCGATCGCCGTTCCGCCCGGAATCAAGGATCTGCCGAATAACCAGGGGCTGGAGGCATTGGTCTTTGTCCCGAAATCATTCGCTCTCCGCGGCACACTGATCGCGTTATCGGAGTGCGGCCTTAATGAAGCCGGCGAAATTAAGGCTTTCCTGATCGGCGGCCCGAGTCCCGGCGATTTCCGGGTGAAACGCACCGGCGGATATGACATCAGCGACGCGGCGCTGCTGCCGGGAGGCGATCTTCTTATTCTTGAGCGCCGATATTCTCTTGCGGCCGGAATTGCTATTCGCATGCGGCGCATCCCGCTGGCTGCAATTAAACCCGGAGCTGCGGCCGACGGCCGTGTCATCTTCGAAGCCGATGCACGTTTTGCGATCGACAACGCCGAGGCTCTAAGCGTGCACCGCACGCCCGCGGGCGACATAGTTCTTACGCTGCTGACGGACAACAATTTCTCGCCCCTCCAGCAGACTCTGCTGCTGCAATTCACGATGATGGAAAATGGCTCTTCACTGCCGCAGCCGGCCGCCATTCGTCCTTGACCTTTGCTGCATGCCTCGCCTTACAATAGCTCTGAAAATAACTTGCGCGTTCCCGTTCAGCTTCTTCAAAAAGCCCGGAGGTGCGCCATTATGAAATCATCGCCGATTTTTCTCTTCTTTCTGCTCTTACTTGCTTGCCCTCCATGTGCCGCCGGGGACATCCCGCACCGCGAGCGCGTGCGCGCGGGGATAAAAGCCATCTACGATCTTGATTACGACGCGGCCCAAAGGATATTCGATCAGGTCAAGAAGGACGACCCCGAAAGCCCGATAGGTTATGGGATGGCGGCAATTACGGCCTGGCACAGGCTGCTTTTCTCGGCCAGAAACCCGGCTGTCTTCGAATACGGAATCCCGACTCCCTTCGGCCGCGCCCCGGTTCCTTCGGAATCAATCCCTCCGGAAGAAAAGCGTTTTCTGGATGCGAACCAGGAACTACAGGATGTCTGCGACAAGCTCTTGAAGGAAAACCCGCAGAATGCGCTGGCTTTGTACTTCAAAGGCGTCGCCTATGAAAACCTGGCAACCCAAGTTCTCACGATCGACAGAAAATCTCTTCTTTCAAGCCGTCACGCAAAAACCGCGGGGAAGCTGCACCGGGAAGCGCTGGAGCTGGACCCGGGACTGATCGACGCAAAAACCAGCACCGCCGTCCAAGAATACGTCGTCGGAAGCTTTAATATCACCCTGCGCTGGCTCGCTTTGCTGTTGGGCATTCGCGGCGACAAGAAGGGCGCGGCCGCAAAACTCGAGCAAGTAGCCGGCGGCGGAATGTTCCGGGCAACTGATTCCATGGTGGTTTTAGCGCTCCTCGAAGCTTGGAAAGGGGATGCAAAACGCGCCGTCTCGCTTTTTGGCAGCATCCGCGCGCAGCATCCGCGCAACTTTTTAAGCGATATAAGCCTCGCCGCCGTTTACGAACAGGCGGCGAAGGACGCGAAATCCGCCATCCGCATCTATGAGGAATTGCTGCGGGACATGCCGGCAAAGGCTCCCGGCATCCATCCGGGCGAGATCCATTTTCGAATCGGGAAAGATTATGCCATGCTTGGCGACTACAACACGGCCCTCGATCACTTTAAGCAAGCTCTGAGCGGCAGCCAAGGGAATGCCGAAACAAGGCCGCTTGCCTATTATGAAATGGCGCTCATCCATGAAAAGCGCGGCGACAAGACCCAGGCAAAGGAATGTTACGGGCAGGTGGCAAACCATTCCGGCCCGCCTGGACTCATCGAAAAAGAGATCGCCCAAGCCAGGAAAAAGATGGGGTCCTACCGCTGAAAGGGGGATAGCGCCCTATTCAGCGCGCAGTGTCTTCCCTTGCGATTCCATTTCCGGGAGATGGCTTTCGGCGGACCTCAAGGCCGCCTTCGCCTCTTTCAATTGCGCTTCCAGACTCTCCTTGTCGAGCTCCACCAGCAACTGTCCTTCGCGCACGCGGTCTCCCACATTGACATAGAGATATTTGATGCGTCCGCTGGCCTTCGACTTGATATCCACTTTGGAGAGCGGTTCGACCTTTCCCGTGGCCACAACGGCTCTGGCGATGGAGCCCAATTCCACCTTCGCCAGTTTTTCCGGCGGAATAGTCTTGTCCACGACAAAAAGCGCCCCAAAAAGCCAATACCCTCCGCAGACAATCAGGAACCCGACTGATCTTCCCCCGCCATGGCGGGGGAAGATCAGTTCATCCCAGATTTTGCATTTGAATGGCCCAGTGCCTTTTTCACTCGATG
>JBBISO010000061.1:0-12548 GCA_037441325.1 Acidobacteriota bacterium
GGCGACTTTCCCTCCGTGTCGGAGAGTTGGCGAAAGATCAACTGGAATATGATGTACGTGGAGGAATCGACGACAAAAGCCATACGAAGGAAGTATCTGGAGGCCGGATTTGACCCGGCCAAAGATTTGTTTCCGAGTTACACGTTAATCGAAGGAACCAGCCCGGCCCATTTTCGCTCTCCTGACAGTATGAACGCCCGGGGCGGTGTTGTTGTTGACTGGGATTTGAAGACTACCTTGGATGGCTTGTTCGCCGCCGGAGAACAGATGTACGGCCCGGGAGACCATAGTTACGCAGCGTCCACCGGCAGGTATGCCGGGAGAAAAGCGGCCGACTACGCCCGGCAATCAAGTGCGCCGGCGATATCAAAGGAACAAGTCGCGCGTGAGAAGGCTCGCGTCTATGCCCCTATTAGAAAGAGCCAGGGCATAGAATGGAAAGAGCTGCACGCCGGAATTTCCCGCTCGATGCAGTACTTCTGCAGCGAATACAAGACCGAAAAGCTCCTCAAAATGGGACTGGAGGCGCTCGATGACATTGAAAAGAATTGGGTGCCGAAACTCTATGCGCTTGACCCGCATAAGTTGACGCGAAGCCTCGAAGACCTGAGCATTCTCATCTTTTCTCAAATCATCATTAATGCCTCGCTGGCGCGCAAGGCGAGCAGCAGATTCTTGAATTTTGAGAGGATCGATTACCCTCAATTGGACCCACCCGAGTGGAAGAAATGGATCACTCTTAAACTGGAGAACGGCAAGATAAAGATAGGGGAGCTGCCCCTGGCCTATTGGGGGGACCTTAAGGGAAGTTACGAAGCCCACAATAAGGACTATACCGGTGTATACGCTGGATAAACCGGTTCCAATCTTGCTGAAACGGACGGTATTGGTTAAGGGGGGAGAGAGCATCGTATAGGAATGCACGCTTTGGTCGTTGAAAGGGGCCCTGGCCTTAAATGGATGGGAGAAACACTATGAAGAAAGCCAAGAAAAGTCCAGCCATGAAACGCAGAGATTTCCTGAAGGCAAGCGCGGTTGCCGGCGCGGCGGTTTCTCTTGAGGGAGCCGGCGGTATTATCGAGGGAGCGGAAGATAAAAGGGCAAAGGTATATGTTGTCCCTAATGTAACCACGCCGAATCGGCCGGTTATCCGAGATCCGGAAATCTGTAACGGATGCAACACGTGTGTGGAAATATGCCAGGTGGATGTGTACATTCCCAATCCGGTAAGAGGAAAACCGCCGATTACCCTGCATCCCGAGGAATGTTGGTATTGCGGTTGTTGTGTGAATGAGTGCCCTCGTCTTGGCCTTGGGGCCATCAAGTTTAACTTCCCGCTGCAGCAAAGGGTGCACTTTAAACGCAAAACAACCGGTGAGATTTTCCGGGTTTGATCCGCTGGAGACCCGTGGGCAAGTTGTGGCCGCAGGTGAGGAGTGGCAATGGCGCGAACTGGGCTGGTATATGACCCTCTGTTTTTGAGGCACCGGGTGAGTGACTTGCACCCTGAGCAGCCGGCTCGCCTGGAGGCCGTGATCGCGGCCCTTCAACAAGCGGGACTGCTGAAGCGCGTGGTCCGAATCGAGCCTTGCCCGGCAGAGCATGCGGACCTTGTTCCCATCCACTCCCCGGAGTACATCCGGAGGGTGGAACAAGCCTGTATGAGGGGGCGGCAGTTCCTCGATTCACTCGACACAGAGATCTGCCCTGACTCTTTTCAGGCGGCAAAACTAGCCGCCGGCGCAGTGATAGCGGCTGCCGGCGCAGTAGCGGAAGGGAAAATCGACAACGCCTTCTGTGCAGTCCGGCCTCCTGGGCATCATGCCGTGCACGATAGGGCGATGGGCTTCTGTATCTTCAACAGTGTCGCGGTAGCGACTCGGTATCTGCAGCGCGCGCACGGTGTGGAGCGCGTGTTGATCGTGGATTTTGACGTACACCATGGAAATGGTACTCAGGATGCCTTTTACGGCGATGACACCGTCTTCTACTTTTCCATGCACCGGTATCCGTTCTACCCCGGCACAGGTGCTGCGCACGAGACAGGCGAAGGAAAGGCAAAAGACTGCACGCTCAATGTGCCGTTGCCGGCGGGGTCTGACGATGATGTTTACGAGAAGGTTCTCAACAGGATTCTGCGCCCGGCGGCGGATCGGTTCCGGCCCGGCTTTCTGATGCTTTCTGCCGGCTTTGACCCGCACTACGCCGACCCTCTGGGCGGCATGCAGGTGACGGAGGCCGGGTTCCGGACCATGCTTCAGCTGATACTTGAAATTGCCCGGCAACATTGCGGCGGCAAGCTGGTATCGGTTATTGAAGGGGGATACAACTTGCACGCTTTGGCCGTTTGTGCGTGCGACCATGTCAGGTTGCTCCTGGAAGCTTGACGCAAGGCCGGGACAGTATAACCAGGTGCAGTTTTTTTTGAGTATCCCGTGAACCTCAATTGGCTGGATGGATTCATTGTCGTTACCTACCTTATTGGCATCACCTTATTCGGCAGCTACTTTCGGAAAAAGCAGCAATCCATGCACACTTATTTCCTCGGGGGAAAGACTATACCTGCATGGGCGCTCTCCCTATCCATTGTGGCCACCGAGACCAGTACGCTGACCATAATCGGCACACCGGGGATAGCCTTTGCTGGGAATTTATCTTTCCTGCAATTGGTCATCGGCTATCTGGTCGGGCGAATTTTTATTGCCCTGATTTTGATACCAGCCTATTTCAAAGGGGAGATGTACACGGCTTACGAGCTGATGGCGCGCCGGTTTGGCCCGCTAACCAAGCATGCAACAGCCAGCATGTTTCTTATCACGCGGGCGATGGCGGAAGGATTTCGTGTCTTCGCCATTGCGATTGTGGTCGGGCTGGTATTGGGCTCCGGAGATATCTGGTCCATCCTGATTATCTTCGTCCTGACGCTCATATACACCTTTGAGGGCGGTTTGACAGCCGTCATCTGGACGGACGTTGTCCAGCTGTTCATCTACCTGGGGTGCACCATGGTCGCCTTTTTCGTCCTCCTGGGATTCATTCCAAACGGCTGGCAGGGAGTCCTTGCGGCGGCGGGTTCCAAGTTTGAAATTTGGAATTTTTCCATCGACCTGCGCCTTCCTTACACGTTCTGGGGCGGCTTGATGGGCGGCGCCTTCCTGAATACTGCAAGTCACGGGGTCGATCAGCTGATTGTGCAAAGGCTGCTTGCAGCCAGAAGCGAGCGCGACAGCAAGATAGCGCTCCTTTCCAGCGGGATCATAATTTTCCTTCAATTTGCATTGTTCTTGCTCATTGGGATCATGCTCTTCAGCTTCTACAGCTATCATCCTGAACTGACCCCCGCCGCATCAAGTGACAGGATTTTCCCGGCTTTCATCGTTACCTATCTGCCGCCCGGAGTGCGCGGCATCATGATCGCAGCGATTCTGGCCGCGGCCATGTCCACTCTCAGCAGTACTTTGAATGCCATGGCGTCAACAACGGTTGCAGACTTTATCCGGCCGTTCTTTAAAAATGACTTCTCCCCGCGAGACCAATTGCGTGTGTCACGGTGGATAACGGTTTTTTGGGGAATAATTCTTACCGCCCTGGCGATCCTATCGCGCGGAACGAAGTCCGTCCTGGAAGCCGCCCTGACCGTCGCCTCCATAGCCTATGGCAGTATGCTGGGAATATTTCTCCTGGGAGTTCTTACGCAAAAGGCCAATGAAAAAGGATCCATTCTGGGAATGAGCGTGGGACTGTTGTCCATGCTGACTGTTTGGCTTTTCAGTTCGATCGCATTCACATGGTACGTTCTGATCGGAACGGTGATCACGTTTGCGGCCGGCTATGCGGCCAGTATTTTCTTCGGCCGCCGGCAGGCAGGGATTATTGAGAAATGATATCAATCCGAATATGGAATTACGGTCCGGCAATGCTGATTTTTCCGGTAACTTTTTCTTCCGCCGTCGCCCGAACCGCAAACGGCAGTTTCCGGCGATGGATTTCAGCGAGGTTCAGTATTGGCAAGGTCTTTCCTGGGAAAGATGTTGGTGAATTTGATTTTTGGAATTGTAAAACCGCAGTAGAATTCCGCTCATGCATTTATTGAAAGATTTGCCCGCCGGCAGGGAGCACCAGGCGGAACAGCCTGGTATCGGCCCAGAGGAGGGCCATTATATTGCTGCTGATGCAAAGGTAACGTTTTGATTCAAATCTGTGTATGAAATTGGGCTGGGCGGATCATTCAATTTCAGCGAAGGATTAAAGCACAGTCTAACCGGGTATTATTTCAGAGGTGCAGGAATGGCAGATGAGCAATTAAGCGGATTGGCAACGGCGGCAAAATATTACTCCGATTACGGGTCGAGGGCCCGCGAACTGAAAAGCATGGGCAAAAAGGTCATCGGTTATTTTTCGTCCCTTTGCCCGGTAGAGATCCTGACCGCTGCGGGCGTGGTGCCGGTCAGAATGAAGGGAAACGTATCCGAAGCTATCACCCGGGCTGACGCCTATATGGAGACGATGATATGTCCTTTCGTCCGGAACGTCTTCGATGCGGCGATTAAGGGAAAGTATCGATACCTGGACGGCATGGTCATGCCCCATCAATGCGATAGCTTGGACAGGACCAGCGACATTTGGGACTACAATCTGGGGTTTCAATATTATCATTTCCTCAATTACCCGCATTTAGCTGACGACCCGTCCATCGAATTCACGAATGAGATACTCCGAATATTCATCGGGACGCTTGAAAAATTCACGGGCCGGAACATCACGGATCAGGCGCTTGCCGATGCAGTCCGCGCGCATAATAATAACCGGCGGGTGATGAGAGAGCTTTACGGCCTGCGTAAAGAGGACGTGCCGCGGATCTCAGGCGCCGAAATGATGCAGGTTCTTATTGCAGCGGTGAGTTTGCCCGTTGACGAATCGACGGCTTTAATACGACGCGTTACTGAAGAAGTAACAAACCGTGCGCCTGGATTCTCGGCCAAGAAAGCCCGGATCATGCTGGTGGGGGATCAAATTGACGACATAGCAATCGTCAATGCGATCGAGGGAACCGGTGCGCATCTGGTCATGGATGATCTTTCGGTCGGAAGCAAGATGTACTGGGACGATGTGGCTGAAACAGGCGATCTTATACAAGGCATCACCGATCGTTATCTCAACAAACTGAAGATCCCCACGACCTTCGTATCCGCCGGAAATACCTATGAGGAAAATCTCGAGGCGCGGTTCGGCCACGTTAAGAGTCATATTAAAGATTTCAATGTCGATGGTGTGATCCTCTTCATTTATAAATACTGTGATCCTTACGGTTTTGAGGTCCCGGCGATAAAAAGCTATATCGAATCGGTGGGGACGCCGGTTATCTATATCGAAGATGAATACAGCACCTCCAGCCTCGGCCGGGTGAAAACCCGAATAGAAGCATTTCTGGAAATGATTGCAGGATAAGGGAGACATATGTCTGAAATCAGGAAGCCAAGGGCATTGGCGACACAGGCGGCGGGAAAAGCCGGGAAATTCGGCCGGGCAAACCTGGCCGCCACGCTTAAAGCGAAGGAAGAAGGGAAGAAAGTCGCCTATATGTACATCAATAACGGGCAGGATGAGATTGTCCGGGCCATGGATATTGTTCCCGCATGGAGTGAGAACTTTGCCGGTGTTTGCTCGGCCAAGCGGGACGCGGAAAAGTTCCTTCAAAAAGCCGAGGCGGAGAATTTCTCCCGGTCACTTTGCACCTATGCGACGTGTACCATCGGCTTCGACATATGGCGGGAGGAGCTGGGCGAGATCCCTCCTAATACTCCTTGGGGCGGCATGGGAAGGCCGGACATGATTATCGGCAGCGCCCAGCAGCTGTGTGACCCGAGGATCAAATGGCCCCAGGCCACTCAACATTATCTTCGGGACGTGCCGGTTTGGATGGGAACCATGTATTACCCGCCGTGGGACCAGATAAGCGACCATCGCGATCAGGAGGAGCTCTACGTAAAATATGCCACCGAGGAACTCAGGGCACTAGTGCGATTCTGCGAGCAACACACAGGCAAGAAGATGGACTGGGACCGGCTTGAGGCGATTGTCAATCTATCGGACCGGACGTGGGATGTCTTTATCGACACCTACGAACTGCGTATGGCCATCCCAACGCCCATGGACACCGGCGACGCGATGAACACGATGGTGCCGCTCACATTCAATCTCGGCACCCAGGAAGCCTACGACTTCTACAAGGAACTCTATGACGAGCTTAAGGAGAAAATTGCGCTGAAGAAAGGCGTGACCGAAAACGAAAAATACCGCCTCGTATGGGGCGCCGGCCTGCCTTCCTGGTTTGCTCTGAGCGATTTTCAGTACTTCAACGACAAAGGAGCTGTATTCCCGGTTGAGACCACCTATCGCAATGCCGAAAAGATCGAACGGCTTGATCTTCCGAAGACCAATGATCCGCTGGAACACATTGCCTGGAGATGGGTGCGCATTTGGACGCATTGGTATGACAAAGCGCGCAAGCGGCCCGGTTCCCTCCCCAAGGTCGAGCGCATCATCGAGTACCTGGAAGATTACCATTGCGACGGCGTGGTTTTTCACTGCGCATACTCCTGCCGGAGCTGGCACGCAGGAATCATCCAGCAGGAACAGGTGCTGAAAAAGGCGTACGGAGATGTCCCCACTCTTATTATGGAGGGCGACATTGTCGACATCAGCTCCTACAACGAGGTGGATACCCACAACCGAATCGACGCCTTCATGGAAACCCTCGGCGCAATGAAAAGAAAGGAAAGGGCTAACAGCGCGGGCCCGTAATATGACGCAAGTTGAAAGCGGCAATTATTTCGCCGGCGTTGATATCGGGTCGACCATGACAAAAGTGGTCATCCTGGGCGAAGGCAAAGAGTTTTGCCTGATAGGACCCACCGGGCCCGAACACCGAAAGATGGCCAACAGAGTCATGGAGGAAGCCCTCCGTTCTGCAAGCATCAGCCTTGAAGACCTCACGTATATCATCGCCACTGGATACGGCCGGATTAATGTGCCATTTGCCGACAGGCAGGTTACCGAAATCACCTGCCACGCGAAAGGTATGGCCCGACTCATCCCCTCCGCCCGGACGGTAATTGATATCGGCGGCCAGGACAGCAAAGGCATCCGCCTGGAAAACGGCAAGGTTATTGATTTCGTAATGAACGACAAATGCGCCGCCGGCACCGGCCGTTTTCTGGAAATAATTGCGGATGCCCTCGGCGTTCCCCTGACCAAATTGGGGGAACTGTCTCTGTCCGCAGAGAAGCCGGCTTCAATCAGCAATACCTGCACGGTCTTCGCAGAACAGGAGGTTATCTCGCAGCTTGCCGCCGGTGAATCCATACCTAATCTTGTAGCCGGCATCCATCAGGCTGCTGCAACGCGCATCCATGCAATGGTGAGCAAGCTGAAGTTCGAACGAGACGTGGCGGTCACGGGGGGAGGCGCGAAGAACCAAGGCCTGGTGAAGGCACTGGAAGCCAAGTTTGGTTTTTCCCTGCTGATCCCCGGCGAGCCCCTGGTCACAGGCGCTCTGGGCGCGGCCCTGATCGGGAAGGAAATGTGCGCGCGCGCGGCGAGAAAGGGAGTCACGCTTGCCCGAAAGCCCCGGCAGTTGAGCGAAGCGAGTTTTTGCTGTTGATCGGCATAAGGCCGGGCACGGGCGCAATGTGGGTTGGATGTTTGCATGACATATGCGTTAGGCATTGATGCCGGCTCGAGCTTCGTGAAAGCGGCCGTTTTCGGCGAAGGAAAGCTCCGGTCCTATTCCATCCTGCCTTCGGGAGGAAATTATGCGCAGGCAGCGCGGAAGGCCGCTGAGGCTGCCCTGGAGAGGGCGGGCCTGTCTTTTAATGATATTACAAACACGGCGGCTACGGGTTGGGGAGCGGCGGCGGTGGATTTCGCGCGCCGCACGGCCGCCGAGATTTCATGCCACGGCGCAGGAGTTTTTTATCTCTTTCCTTCGGCCAGGACGGCCGTCGATATCGGCGGCCAGTTCAGCCGGGCGATCAGGCTGGACGACCAAGGAAGGGCGACACATTTCGTGCAAAATGAAAAATGTGCGGCGGGGAGCGGCAGATTTCTCCAGGTCATCGCGCGGATCCTCCACATGAAAGTGGAGGATATCGGAGAGCTGTCCTTGAAGTCGGCCAATCCTGTGAAGTTCACAACCGGCTGCGCCGTTTTCGCCGAGTCGGAAGCGGTGTCACGAATCGCGGAAGGGGCGAGCCCGGCTGATATTCTCGCGGGGATACACAAGGCGATGGCGGCAAAAATCGTCAACCTAATCCTGCGTCTTGGCATTTCCGAGGATTGTGTTGTCACCGGCGGCGGCGCCAAAGATATGGGGCTCGTGCGGACTTTGGAGAATGAGTTGGGCGTGAAGGTGCTTGTCCCTGAAGAACCGCGGATTTCGGCTGCGCTGGGAGCGGCGCTCCTGGAATCACAGCCCTGCATCTAAATCAAAGATGATTAGGATTTTTCAGCGGAGTCTGAACAGGCGCACTCCGTCTATCTCCTTTTCGAGCTCATAATGGTTGGCAACCAGATCACGAAAATGCGGGAATCCTTCGATGTGGGCGACTTGCTGCACATCGATGATATAGCGGGGCCTTTTTTTCAGGAGAAGCTCGGCCGCATGGGCCTGAACCTCCGGTTCGCCCGCCCGCGGCGGATAATCGTCCGCCACGTCGAACATTAGCCAGGCGGTAGCCATAGTTCTTGCGGAAAGGAAATACAGCTCCGGATTTGAACCCCAAATAAAGATGCTGTCCTGCTTGGTTGTTTTCCGCTTAAGGTATTCTGCAATTTCCAAGCTTCTCCGGTTCTCAGCCCCCATGTTCCAGAGTCTGATCTGATGAATCTGCGGAAATGCGAAGGAAATCCAATTGGCAAGCGTGCGCGAATGAAACCATAGGAAGCTGGCTACAAATGCCGCGCAGCAGACTCTTCGAATCCTGCGGCCACTCTCTTGCCGGCGCGTCTTCCAGAGATGGGCCAAGCCGACACCTCCCAGCAAGGAAAGGGGCGGCATCATTTGAAGAAAGTAGTTTGCATAATACCTCCTTCCGAGGACGACGCCGGCGAAAGCGCTGAGCGACCACAAAAGCACAAAGGCATAAGCCCGCCGATTCTCGGCGCGCATCTTGCGGCTGAGCCAAATGAGCATAAAAAGCCAGGCAAAAATAATTCCGAAGGCTGCGGTCGAGCGGAGTGATTTTATGAGAAATGCCTCCGGACTTATGTGGCCGACGTAGCGGAACCCGAAAAGCACGGCTTGCTCCCACCAGGGCAGCAAAATGCCGGTAGCGGCCAAATAGCCCACGAAAGAAGCCAGCGCCAGGATTAAGCCCGCCAGCAGCGCCGCCAGGGAACGGAATTTTGACGACCGATCGCGATCGCGCCCCAGGAGAAGGAATGCGGCCAGCATTGCCGTCTCGGTAATTGCGACCGGCTTGGTGAGGAAAGCCCATGATGATAAAAAACCTGCGAGGGCAAAAAAGCAACCGGGCCGGCTGCCGCCCAGCAGCGCATGGAGATAGCATAAAACTGCGGCGGTGGAGAAAACCGCCATTAACGTCTCAGTATTCATCCCGATGATTCTGGGGATGTAGTAGGTAGTGCTTGCCAGGGGGTAGACCAGCGCCGCCGCCGCACCTGCGCCGCGCGAAAAAAAGCGGGCTCCCAGGCGATACAGCAAAGCGGATACCGTCCAGATGAGAAACAGTAATCCCCAATGTATTGCGGCCATACTGACGCCGAAAATCCTGAAGAGCGCGGCGCAGAACCAGAAAATCGGAGGGTTTTTATCTAACTCGACGTCCACATACAGGCGCCCGCCTTCATGAAGGACTTTCGCGCCGTTGGCCCACCAGGCTTCGTCGACGAAGATGAAATGGTATTGAAAATACGGCAGGCGTAGAAATGCGGAAATGGCCATGCCGAGGAGCAAAAGCATAAAATACTTGTGAATTTCCGCCCGCCGCAGGTATTGCACTTCCAATTTTTAGGGCTCTTCGGGCCCATGAGGGTTGCTGCCGGCGCCTCAAGGACCCGAAACACTCAAAGGACTTACTCCTGGACCGTAGATGCTGCCTGCTCCTGACGCCGGAAGGCTTTAAGCAGATGGTCGTTCACCGTCGGCTTGCGTTTCATCTTGGCAATGGCGTTTGGCGCTGTCTCCACATAGAAAAGCGAAATGGTTGCGATGAAGATCCCGGCGAGGGCCGCCATCCACATGGGAGCGAACAGGTTGAATATATCGCTCAAATAGCCCGCGATGGTCGGCATAAGAGCCGCGCCCAACGTTTCACCGATAGCCACGGGTATGGCAACCGCCGTTCCTGCGATGTTGGGAGGAACGGACTCGGCCGGCAGCGTTCCGAGATATATCGGGTACATTCCGGCTCCGAACAGGCCGAACATGAAAAATGCGATGCCGAAAAGCACGGGAGAAGTTCCAACCGGCATCATGGCCACAATGATTCCGAAGACGGCACAGAAGAGGGCGGCCACTATAAGCGCCTTTTTGCGTCCGATGAAGTCGGAGATGGAACCCAGGATAAACTCGCCAAGGAATCCGCCTAATCCCGATGCGGAGATGATAAGACCGACACTCCACATATCGAAGCTGTGGACCCTGGTCAGGAACAGCGCTGAAAAGGAGGTATACACGTAAAGCCAGCCCATCACGGGGATGCTGTTGATCGAAGAGAGCAGCACGTTCTTATATTTCAGAGCATCTCGCAGCTTTACCGGCTCCTCCTTCGCCGCTTGATCGGCTTTCTCCCCTGCTTTTCGCGCCCGGATGGCTTTGGCCACTGAGGGTGCTTCACGCATCATCATGGCAAGAAGAACGCCGATCAGGATCGCTGGTATCGAGATCACATAGAAGACATATCGCCAGGATCCGAATTTCTCAAGAAGCCAGACCGCAACCTGGGAGCCGATGCATACCCCGACGAGCATGAAAGACCCGGTTACCAGTCCGGCATTCATGGCTCTTCGGTGTCCCGGAGACTCTTCGGCCAATGTTCCCATGGCCGGCGCATAGGGACCGCCTTCAAAAAGTCCCAGGAATCCGCGGATGGTCAACATCTGGCCGAATGTCTGGACAAGTCCGGTTACCCAGGAAGATACGCCGGACATTACGGTACAGAGAATAATTATCGGCCGCCGGCCGTAGCGATCGCCGAGCGCGGCCCAGATGACCGTACTAAAGGCCCAGACCAGCCCTGTAATCGCGACGACATAGCCAACCTGTGTGTAGTTCAGTTTCAAATCATCCTGTATCGTCGGCATGATCACGGAGATGATGATTCTTTGAACCCCAAGGAAGCCCCACATCAAGCATAAAAGCAGCGTCAGTTTCTGGTAGTACTTCATGATCTCATCCGTTGCGAAGAAGTTATGTTACGATTTTGAGTTAAGACCGACGATATAAGAATGACCTCTGTTGCGTTTTCAATCGTCAATCGTCAATACCAAAGGCTGTTGCGCCGTGAGCTAGCCTTACCTAAGCTTATTTGACTGTCAAGCAGAATATATCAGCCGCATTTGTAGGGGCGGCCGGCCGCAGATCCCTGATCAATGCCCGGAGCCGGGCAACAAGGGATAGGAGATGAAGGCCCCGGCTATGGGAACAAGTACAAGGGTTGCCAGTAAGCCACTCATACCTTAGCCTCCCGCCTCGCTCATTTTCTCGAGCTCGGCAGCGGTGCGGCAGTTTGGACACAAACTGAGCCACTTCATGTCGGCAGGTTCCATTCCCAATTCTTTAGATACCTCAGCCGCCAACTTATCCCTAATGCGCCGGGTAGTGAAGGCCTCTCCGCAACGCTCACATTTCACCATAGACAATTCGACTGCAAGATTGAGGTCGGCCTTATTATCGGTCGCCAGCTCAAACTCCCGGCTCAATGCAATCGCTTCGGCGGGGCATACTTCGGCACACATGGCACAGTAGGTGCATCTCGCCAATCGAAACTCAAGGATTCTCTTGCCATCAAGGTCTGCAATATTAATAAGTCTCGGCGGGCAAGCCATGGCGCAGGCACCGCAGCCGATGCATTTAGCAAGGTCAACTTCCACCCGTCCCCTGAATCCCTCCGGCGGCGGGGCCGGCTCAAAAGGGTAGGGCAAGGTAACCCTTAGATTCTTAAAACAGATTAGCGCCTCTTTGAGTTTGCTTCGGAGCATCGCCTTTGATTCTTATTTAGAGCTAGTAGTTCCTGTTGAGTGTAAATCCTTACCTTTTGGGTTTTCGTATCAACCACTTCGAATCGTTCGGTGCAGGAAAAACACGGATCAATACTGCCGATGATTATGGGCGCGTCGGCAATATAATTCCCCATAAGCATTGCGGGAACGGATTGCAGGTTAGCATAGCTGGGCGCCCTGACTCGCCAGCGGTAAGGCCGGTTATCCGGGCCGGTGATGACGTAGTGGATACACTCGCCTCGGGGAGCTTCTAGTGTAATGTCCCATAAATAGGTTTACATATGAGTCTGAGGGTAGTACACTCG
>JBBISO010000062.1:0-12495 GCA_037441325.1 Acidobacteriota bacterium
TGGTGAATGATCGTGATGGCTCCTAATTTGTGAAAGAGTGATCCAGTACTGCGGTCTTTTCAAGGTCCATTTTCCCGGTCAACCCGCGTTGCCGGGACCTGGTGATCTGGTGATATTTGGTGGACAAATATGTCTTTCATTCTTACTATGGAATACCATTTAATATTGAAACCTGGCGTACCAATAATATCGAAGCATTCAGCGCAAAAAGCAGGGTGTTCGACCTGAATGCTGATAACCAGAGGAGGAATTGGATGAAACCCATAAGTCTTATGTGGATTGTACTCACAGGCATGTTGCTCGCCCCCACGGCCGGCTTCGCGCAAATCTCCTGCACGCGCGGGGGGCTGCAACGCGCCGTTGGCCTGTATATCGATGCCCAGACCAAAGGCGACCTCTCCAGCCTTCCGCTGGCGACCGGCGTGGGCTATTGGGAGAACATCGCGCCCGCCGACATCAACAAGGGTTTAATCAATACGCCGATGAAGATCGACTATCACTTCAGTCTTCTGGATGAGGACTCCTGTCAGACGTTTACCGAAGTGATTGTGACAAACAAGGAAAAACCTTACGTCCTTGGCACGCGCTTGCGCGTCAATCACGACAAGATCGCTGAAGTCGAGATCCTGTGGACCACAACGGGCTATTGGCTCTTTAACGCAGACGCCTACCTCAAGTATTCGTCCACGGAAAACTGGGGCCCCATTCCCGCCGAGAAGCGCGACACGCGCGGGACCCTGGTGTCCGCTGCAAACGCCTACCTCGACGCCTTCCTGGAAGGGAAAACCGATCTCGTGCCGTGGGGATTCCCTTGTGTCCGCATCGAAGGGGGCGCGTACACCGGCAAAGGTTCCCCCGACGACAGCTGCGAAGTCGGCGTCCCCAGTGGTGTCAATATAGTCAACCGCCGTTTCGTGGTTGACGAGGTGATCGGATCGGTCGCGGTTTACTGTACTTTCGGGGCCGGAGGCCCGGGGGGCAGCGGCGCGCCCGATACCCACCTGTTCCGCTTGGAGAATGGCAAGCTGCGTTACGTGCACACGCTGACGCATCTCCTGCAGGCAAATTTCCGGGGGAGCGGCGGGCCCGGCCAGAAGGCAAAGCCAAAAGGAGAGGGCAATCCGGGCGTCAACAAGCCGCCGAACGTTCCATAGACGTGATTTCCGGCCGCTGCACTGCAGGCGCGCACGGGCGCCTTGGCGGCGTCCGGTAATTCACGCGGAACCTGCGGTTGTTCCGAATCCTCATGCCGATTGCCCCGCCTGGAGGGGTGCTGCGTCCGAACGAGCGTTTTGAGGGACAGCGGCTTCCAACTCCTGTAGTATGCCGTGTCAACCTCGTTCGGCCGCGGGGGCATGGGGAGGTTTGCAAAGCCAAAGACCGAAGGCTCGGCCCGGATGGATTTTCGCCAAAAGGTTCAATCCGGGCCGCATCTCCGTCAAAGAATCCTGAATCACAGCCCGTAAAACCGGCAAGCCGGGCGCCGTCATCCGCACCGCCGATACCGGAATACTTTCCGGCAAACACCCTGCCGAGAATGATCTTATGTTCTTGGGCTAAGATGGCAAAAACACTCGATCGGCTTTAACGAAGTGAATGTATAAAAAGGAGAGACAACCATGAGTGAAAAAGGCACGACACGCAGAGGATTCGTTAAGGATATCACCGCAGGCGCCGGCGGCCTGGCTCTCGCAAGCTCGTTGCAGAAAGCGTTGACGCCCGATCAAAGCGGATTGATTGCAGCCGCGGAGGAGGGCCCATCAACCGACGGGACAAAATATGGAAAATATTTTCTGAGCGACAACCGCCAACCGCCGAAAGCCAATGATTATGTTTCTCTTAACAGTCTCCCTCCGTTTCCGGAAATAGCCAGTCCTCAGACTTACTTTCGAGGCGCTTCAGCGTTGCCGGGAGCAACCGCCACAATAGGATGGCAGGTGTTCACCGCGCCGGTTTGCTGGGAAACTCCCCACGTCCACAAATACGATGAATTCCTGATTTTCCTCGGCGCGGAACTGCCGGACCTTTGCAAGAGTTTCGATGCGGAGATAGACCTGTGGATGGGAGAGGAAATGGAGAAGCATACTTTCGACTCGACAACCGTCGTCTTCATTCCTAGAGGCTTGCAGCATTGCCCGTTGAATTTTAGAGCAATCAGAAAGCCTGTTCTCTTCCATGCGCTTTACCTGGGGCCAAGTCTGGATCGCTCTGAGCGCGTCCCAGGCTTTGATTTAGCTACCTTTGATTGGGGAGGACCTGTTAACTTAAAGACCTTTGGTCCGCCCAAGAAGAAATAAAAAATCTATCAGGAATGGCCATAAAGCGGCGGAGCTGGAAGAAGCAGCCGAGTGGCTGATTAAGCAGCATCGGCACCTCACCATTGAGGATGATGCGTTCACGCTTCTCTTCCAATTACGGAGAGAAAGACAGCTCTTGCGACCATCAGGTCGCAAGAGCTGAGCCGGCCTCGATTTCTCTAGAAGATGTACTTGAAACCGAATTGGATAATGCGCGGATTGACAGCTGTGGAATTAATCTGCCCAAACGTCGCATTCCGCAATGCAGTATCGGGATTCCCGAACTGGGGGGTGTTGAAGGCATTGTAAAACTCCGTCCGGAACTGGAAGGCATGACCTTCTTTTATCAGGGTGTTCTTGGTAAGAGAGATATCCCAGTTAAACTGGCCGGGACCGCGAGCAATGCCTCTTCCAGAATTGCCCCAGCCGGTACTATTACCATAGATCCCACCGGTTGGGGGCTCACAGAATACAGCGCGGTTGAAAAAACCTGAGCCACCGCTTGCACCTCCCAGCCTGTCACGAACATTGCCGGATGTCTGGATTGAAGCATGTGTTGCTCCCCCACACATCTGTGCCCTGCCGCCGCTGGCCCCATAAATTCTGCCGGCGGAACTGTCCGTAAAAGTGAGGGGAAGACCGCTTTGGATTGTGGTGATTCCGGAAATTCTCCATCCATTGAGGATTTTTCCCTTAGCTCCCTGATGCGTCCCAAAGGGCAGATCATACTGGTAGTTCATAATAAAGCGATGCGGCCGGTTCCAGCCGCTCGGCCCGTACTGCTGGTCTTGATCCAATGGGTCATTGGAATTCGAACTGTCCCCCGCGCCAAGAGGGGCATTCACTCTCGCCAACAGATTTATGGGAAGCGCTCCAAGCTCCGCCAGACGTTCTGCTTGTATGTGCGCCGAAAGGCTGTGGTGGCGATGCCATCGTCGCTTTATTCCCGACTATCTGGTGGCGATATGCCACGTTGATGTGATTCACATTTTGGACCAGCAGAAGACCGCAGCGCATTGCTGCAATCCTATAGCTCGGTTGGAAGCCGATTGCCTCATTTATGACGGCGGTGAGGAGACCTTGCTGTTCTGAGGTCTGTTGCCTCTGAAACTCGTTTGCGACAGCATTCATCGAGCAGCTCTTCCGTCTTGATGCGGCCATGCGCGACGCGCTGCTCGAGGGTCCAGCCTTCAAGCAGTACCATTGCAATGAACATGTGATCCTCAGACCCGTCGATGTCGCAAATGGTGCAGATATGGGGATGGTTAACGGCGGAGGCGGCCCCGGCTTCTGTGCGTTCAAGCCGGCCGCCCTTGCCTTAGCGCAAGTGTGCCCGAAATCGGCGCAGGCTCTGGGAAGAGGAACTCGCCTCTGCATCAGGCAAGTTTCTGATTCCGCGGTCTTGGTCAAGCGATGGAAAAATCCTGGCCATGGAGGAAGCACAGGGTTCAATTTTAAATCGAGATCCATTTACCATCCGTAGGCGGCGCCCACGGAAATGCGCCATTGGCTGAAATTCAAGCTTGACAGAGAAGTGCCGTCGGAGAAACGGATTTCGGGCCGGATTGAAAGGTGCCGGCTAATGGAGGCACGCAGGCCCGCGCCTAATGTTCGGACCAATTCCGGTAGAACTCCGCACATATTCCCTTAGTTCGACATAATCCTTCTGGACAATGGATACAGATGTATGCTCCTTCCCGTTCAGGATGCTGATGCCGCCAAGAAGGTATGGCTGCATTCTTCCTTCGCCAAAGAAGTACGCAGCCGTAAACGATCCTGCTGTTGCCGAACTCAATCCCGTCCGGGCAGTGCCGACGCACGGTAACGGCTGGCCGGGACCAGCAAGAATAGCCCCACATTTTACAGGACTGGGCGACAATCCGAAGGTCCGGTTCATTTCACCGCCGATGCGGAGCCCTCGCCAGACCGACACCTCGGCTCCCACGCCGAAATTGAAATGGTTTCCAAATCCCCGGTCTTCAAATCGGAATGGATGTGCCATGGCAGCGCCGGCAATGACTTCGAATCTAGGCCTTGCAGTCCAAGCATGTTCGGAATCCTGCGATAGTGTGCCTTGGGCTGCAGTGAGAGGCGGAAATAAAAGCCCAACGCCGAATGCAACCAGTATGTTTGTTTTCATATCGCCTCCTCCGATGTAAATTCCATAAATTCGCTGCGATAGATAATGCGAAATTTGCGGCAATTCCGGATCAAATTGGTTTAATTCTACGGTCGGATATCGATCCTAAACCAAAAGTTGCCTTAACGTCAGCTCAATCTCAACCGGCAAGCGCGGTATTCAGGGCCGGCAGCGATTTGATAGGATCTCGGGCCCGATAAAGGCCAATCTGTCCCCGTCCAATCGCCGTTTGCCCCGTATCCCGCTGCGATCTGCCGCCGGTTTCTTGCCGTAATTGCGGGAAAGCAGGCATTTAACGTCATCATCAGAACGGATCAAATATGATATAAATCTGAGCTCATGATCGCATATTTCACCGGCCTTTTCCCATTTCTCAGTTCCTTTTTCCGTTCTCGATGCAATCTTGGTCTTGAAATTCTCGCTGCTAGTCCGCATTTCTCACAAGGTTTTTACTGGGGCGGCACATCCGGGCATGACGGTTGCATTTCGCTGCCCGTGAGGACGGCTCTCCAGAGCCGTCCTGGGCGGGTCTGGAGACCCGCCCCACATGTCGCGCGCCTTGGATCCACACCCGTCTGCGACACCTCGCTACGAAACCTTGTGAGAAATGCGGGCTAGGGTAAGCCAAGGATTTTTCCCCGACAACAGCCTTGGCCGCATATAATCAAATTGCGGGATTGGCTGAACAAGGAGGTGAGATGAAAACCAATAATCCCATCACCGTTTTAGCGATCCTTTTGCTAGCAGCATTAACTGCCCGGGCTGATGTAATTCCCGGCCGCTGGGAGATAGTAGATGGTCTAAAGCCCGGCACGCCGATCATTGTCAAGCTAAAGGCGGGAGACCGCATGGAAGGCATCCTTAAAGGATCAAGTCCGGCGAATCTTACTTTTATCGACGTGACGGGAAATGAAGTAAAACTAACCGAGACTGAAATACTGAGAGTTGAATCGGCGGAAAAGACAAAGGACAGCCTTAAAAATGGGGCTTTAATCGGAGCGGGACTCGGCGCTGCAGGCGGATTCGCCGCTCTGTATGGCTTTGCCAATCAGGTCACATCAAGCGGGCCAATATGGGACGCTGAATCCGCCGGATTTTTTATAGCAGCGGCTTTGGCAGGCGCGGGCATCGGCGCTCTAGCCGGCCTAGCCGTGGACGCATCTATTAAGGGGAAGAAGGTTCTATACAAGGCGCGATAAGCCTCCAGCCTGCAAGAAAAGCAGACAAATTATTATGCTATAGGTCCGCCATTGTGATAACCGGCGCTGCGTCATGGCCTTCTCAAACTCGCTTGCAGATACCGATTTTAAGCGTCACGATTTCTGCGCAAGATGCCGGAGGCAATTACATCCATGAAATCAACCGAAAATCAATTCACTCGAAAAGCGCTCCTTCAGGAAATTGTGAACGGCAAAGTGCGCTGCAAGACCTGCGAGCGCCGATGTGAGATTTCTCCGGGAGATCTTGGGTGGTGCAAAACCCGGAGAAACCGCGACGGAATTCTGGTGACTGAGACCTATGGCGCCGTTTCGTCGATTGCCGTGAATCCCATTGAGAAGAAGCCCTTTTATCACTTCTATCCCGGCACACTCAACCTGACTGCGGGGAGTTGGTCGTGCAACTTTGCGTGTCCGTGGTGCCAAAACTGGGACATCAGCAAAGCCGTCCCGCCGCGCCTTGAGGATTTCCTTTCGCCTGAGCAGTTCATGGAAACGGCCTGCCGGGAAAAATGTTCGGGCATATCGATTTCATTCAATGAACCCACCCTTTCGCTTGAATGGTCTCTGGATGTATTTCGTCTGGCACGCCGGCGGGGCCTCTATAACACCTATGTGACAAATGGCTATATGACCGCCGAGGCGCTTTCCATGCTGATCGATGCGGGATTGGACGCGATGAATGTTGATGTCAAAGGTGATGCATCCGCGGTTCTGAAATTCTGCGGAGGGATCGACGTCGAAAAAATCTGGGCCCGGTGCCGGGCCGCGCGTTCCCGCCACGTACACGTGGAGATCACAACGCTGGTCATCCCGGGCGTGAACGACACCGAAGCGACACTGGGATACATCGCCCGGCGGATCGTGGAGGAGATCGGCCGGGATGCGCCGTGGCACGTGACCGCGTACCGGCCGGCGTATAAATTCGATGCTCCCGCCACACCGGTTTCCACGCTGGAGCGCGCTTACCAAATCGGCAAAGCCAGCGGCCTGGAGTACGTCTACACCGGCAATGTGCCCGGCCACCCTCATGACAACACCTACTGCCCGCAATGCAATTCCCTGCTTATCCGGCGATTTGGCTTTGACGTAATTCAAAACCGCCTCCGCGCCGGCCGCTGCTCCACGTGCGCATGCTCCATCAGCGGAGTGTGGGGAAAGACATGACCCAAGTGCGTCCCAACTTTGGCAACTTTTCCATTCCATGCGTGCCAATTCCGAATCTATGGGTTTTTGGCGACAGGCACCAAGATTAACGATGGAAAAACACGTCCCTGTGCCTGCAATCGTCAAGCCCAAATCGTCAATCATTAATAGGCCCTGGCAAAATATGCTTTCTTATCGGCCGGCTGTCCACAGTAGATGCACTTCCCGGCTTCCTTGGGTTGGTCGAAAGGTATGTTTCGCAACGTGGCTTTGGTATCATCCTTAATGCCATTCTCGCATTGCGCGCTGCCGCACCAGAAGGAATAGGCAAAACCTTTTTCCACGGCTGACTTAAAATCCTCGTAGTTCCCTGGATCCGAGGTGTTATTGCTCCGGAAGTTCATGGCTCGATCATAAAGCGCTTTCTGGATTGCTTCCAGTGACTCGGTGACCGCCGCATTCAAGCCTTCCTGCGGGACAAGAGATTTGCCTTCCTTCCCAGGCTTATCTCTCCGCGCGAGCACCACCGTGTCCTTTGCCACATCCTTGGGGCCGATTTCGATCCGCAAGGGGACGCCCCGCATTTCCCAATCGTTGAACTTAAAACCCGGGCTTGTGCCTTCACGTTCGTCCAACACTACCCGGAAGTTCGCAGCCACAAGTGCCGACCGGATCCTGCGCGCCGATTCCATCACCTTTGATCTTTCCTCATCGCTCTTATAAATGGGAACAATTGCTGACTGATAGGGCGCAAGACGGGGCGGCAGAATCAATCCTTGGTCATCCCCGTGCACCATGATGATGGCACCGATAAATCTCGTTGACAAACCCCACGAGGTCGTCCAGCAATATTGCAGCACGCCGTTTTTATCCAGATAGCGGATTTCGAAAGCCTTGGCGAAGTTCTGGCCGAGATTGTGCGAGGTGCCGGATTGCAGCGCCTTGCCGTCGCCCATCATCGCTTCAATCGAATAGGTCTGGTCAGCACCGGCAAATCTCTCGGAGTCGGATTTCAGCCCGGCGATTACCGGAATTGCAGCCTCATTCACGGCAAAATCCCGGTAGATTTCAAGCATCTGCCGCGTTTCAAACTCGGCTTCTTCATAGGTGGCGTGGGCCGTATGGCCTTCCTGCCAGAAAAACTCCAAAGTCCGCAGGAAAAGCTTGGTTCGCATTTCCCAGCGCACGACGCTGTTCCACTGGTTGATCAGCAGCGGTAAATCTCTATACGATTGAATCCATTTGGCATAGCAATGACCGATGATGGTCTCCGATGTCGGCCGGATCACCAGCGGCTCCTCAAGTTCTTCCCCGCCGCCATGTGTAACCACCGCCAGTTCAGGAGAAAAACCCTCAACATGGTGTTTTTCTTTTTCAATAAAGCTGCGCGGGATAAGCAGGGGAAAGGCCGCGTTCACATGTCCGGTCGCTTTGAAACGGCGATCCAGCGACTGCTGGATGTTTTCCCAGAGAGACCACCCATAGGGCCTCATAATCATGCAGCCTCGCACCGGCGCATAATCGGCCAGTTCCGCGCGCAGCACCAGCTCGTTATACCATTCCGAGAAATCTTGCGAACGAGAAGGAAGCTTACGTTCCGACATATCATCTCCCGTCCCTTATTGCGATCCCAAAGGAATCAGAGGGCTAAAAGCCTATAGAAGCCACAACTTTATGTCAACCAGACTGTAAGGCCGGCGGAAAAAGGCCAAAGATTTCCCGTTCATTCCGGCAATAGACTGCTCCTGCTGCTCCATTTTCGCCTTGTAACCTGAATTGAAGATCCTATTATATGAAACAGGTTGAAATTGCGAAAATGATGAAAGGCATTACCATGATCGATCGATATTCCCGCCAGACAATTCTCTCTGTCGTTGGTACCGAAGGACAGAGAAAACTCGCTGCCGGCAAGGTCCTGATCGCGGGCTGTGGAGCCCTCGGGACGGTAATTGCGGACGCTTTGGTGCGCGCCGGTATCGGCAAGGTGCGAATTGTCGACAGGGACTTTGTTGAAACGCACAATTTACAAAGACAAATTCTTTATAATGAAGAAGATGTACGAGACCAGCTGCCTAAGGCCATGGCCGCAGAACGGCATCTTCGAAAGGTGAACTCATCCGTTGAAATTGAGGGAATTGTCGCGGATATCAATTACACAAACATAGAGAAACTGGCAGCCGGCGTGGACCTGATCATGGATGGACTGGATAATTTCGAAACCCGGGGCCTTCTAAATGACTTTTGTTTGAAGCATCAAATCCCCTGGATCTATGGAGGCGTTATTGCCACTTCGGGGATGACCATGAACATAATTCCCGGAAAGACTCCATGTTTGCGCTGTTTACATCTCGACTCCTACGAAACAAGAACTCTGACCTGTGAAACAGCCGGTGTGCTTAATGCGGTCCCCTTCATCATAGGTTCTCTGCAATCCTCTGAGGCGATCAAGATCTTGGTGGGATCCGATGCCGTCAGCCGTGACTTGTTATCGATCGACGTTTGGGAATGGAAGTTTAGGCGCTTCAAAGTCGGCACGCGCCCGGACTGTCCTGCCTGTCAAGGAAAATTTGAGTATTTGGATGCCAGATTCGGCATGAAAACCACTCTGCTTTGCGGGCAGCAATCGGTCCAGGTCATCAATCCTAATGTGAAAAACGTCTCCTTGGACAAACTGGCGAAAGATCTCAGTCCTGTGGGAGATGTGAATTGCAGCAAGTTCATGCTCCGGTTCACCGTGGACGCCCATGAGATGGTCGTGTTTCCGGATGGCCGGGCCATTGTGAAGAATACAAACGACGAGGCCATCGCCCGAGGGCTTTATTCAAAATACATCGGCGCGTAGTGATGGGTACTGGTTCTGTTGGATTGCGAATGCGTTTTGGTCAAAGGGAGTAGGTTGATGGTTAAACAGGATTTTCTCTGCCCAATCACGCACGGATTATGCAAAGATTGCGCACTCTATCGGGGCAGACACTATTCTATGCCGTTTTGCAGGTTTTACCGGGACCGCACCAAGGGCTCGGACCCGGCCAGATCGGCTCCCTTCGATGCGGAGAGTTTCAAAGAGCTAAACCGCATGCTGGAGCCCTGGAAAACGGAAATGGCGATGTCCGCCGACCCGGAATCCTACCGGGCAGTGAAAATAAAAATAATAGATATGGAAGCGGACACCTTCCGGTACTGCCGCCTGGAAGAGATGGAAACCTGGGATTGGCACAATCGGGAACAGGTGAGGATCATTGACGGCCGCCAAGTCACAAGTTTTGATCAGCTGCTGAAGATGGTGGCCTATTTGAAGGGAGAAGGGTACGGCGAAATCGAACTCTACGAAGGGCCGCGCTTCATGATGCTGGGGGGAGGATAGCCGGTTTACAGCCCCCGACTTGCAATCGACGGCTATTTGCGCATGGGGATGCTTAACAGCAGGCGGCAGGGCGTATGCCGGGAGATATGAATGGCCGTGGTGCCCAGCAACATCTCTCCAATGGTGCGGCGGTGATGGTAACCAAGCACCGCAAGGTGAATCTTCTTCTGTTTCATTTCCTCCAACAACGCTTCTCCCGCGTTGTGTGCTCTAAACACCTGCTTGCTGATTCTCATGCGGCCGCGTTTCGCGGTCCGCTCCGCCGCCCGGAGGATTCGTTTTGCCTCCGCTTCCATGTCGGGCACATAGGCATCCAGCGGCGTAGGCTCGGGCAATTCAATCACATGAGCCAGCATCAGGAAAGCATTGGGCGCTCCCACACGGCATGCAAGATCCGTCAGCTCAACAGCATGATCATAAGTCTTGAGCCCCACCAGTATTCGCATTGGTTTCCTCATAATCCGATTCTCCTTAATGCACCAGGCGCTGCCGTCAGATGAAGTCAAAAATGGAGGATGCCTTGGAACCGCGAAGGAGGGCATGAAGTCTCAATGCGTCCATGTCGGTTAAAAGAGCCAGGAAATTGCATATGGCGCGGGCCGCCTCCTTATGCCCTCCCTCGAAGCACTCCTCAATCGTAGGCCGGTAATATCTGGGGAACAGGGAGCTGCTCTTTTTTACGCAGACCTCTTCCAGAAGCAGGTGAAAGAGGTCTCGAAGTATTTCCCTGCCCTTGGTACTCATCGCGGCCACTCTTGGATCCGTAATCACGGCCTCCCAGATAACGGATTTGCAAAGAACCGACAGAACGCGCGCTTCATCCGGAACGGCCAGATTCCAGGAAAAATCCGAGCGCCGGCAGCCTCCGCAGGACTCGACGGAAACCGAAATGATCAGGTCGTTGAGGATGTTGCGCATGGCAGACTTACGATAGGCGCGTTCATCACCCTGTTCGGGGAAACGGATCCTGCGGCTGAGGTCCAAAAGGCGCTCCCGCACCTCCAAAAATGTCAGCTTCGGGACTGCCTCCTCCTCCCTGGTTTCCTCGTAATGCGAATAAACCCTCCGCGCGAACCTTGCATCCTCGAGGTCTCCCGCACGCAAGAACTGCGCCTGCAGCGCGTCTTCCACATCATGCACCGAATAGGCGCAATCATCGGCCCAATCCAATATCTGGCAAACGATGGACGTCTTCGGCCGGCGGCTCTGCGTACTCTTGCCTGCTTTCAGTATGGCTCCTCCGCCCGCGAGCACCCATCTCGCCACCGGGAGGTCCGAGGAAAAAATGAATTTATCGTATCCAATCGCCTGCTCGTAAGGGTACTTCAGCACGCCGGCAAGAGTGGCCCGCGTCAAATTAAGGCCCGGATAGGCAGGCGATTTGGGCTCCGCCGAGACCAGGATGTGAAATGTCTGCGCATTGCCTTCAAAACGAAGAACACTATTGCCCTTCAAGTGCGACTGCCGGCTCACCTCCCGCATGCAGGCATCAAGGGTCTCTTCTCCGGCATGCCCGAAGGGAGGATGGCCAAGATCATGAGCGAGCGCGGCGGCTTCCGCCAATTCCGGGGCCAGGCAGTGATCCAGCAAAGGCTGTTCAACAATAAGATTATGCGCGATCGCGCGGGCAATCTGCGCGACTTCAACGCTGTGCGTCAAACGGGTGCGGTAAAAATCCGCCTGACCGATGCCGAAGACTTGCGTTTTCCCCTGGAGTCTGCGGAACGCCGCGCTGTGAAGAATCCGGTCCCGGTCCCTTTCGGCAGGGTGCCGATGGTCCTGGGGTGAAGTCGGACTCTCCTGGTAGCGACGCTGCAGCAGAAATTCATCCATAGAGTTTTTTGCTTATTATGACACAGATGTTTCTGGACTGTTCAGGTCTTTATCCCGCATTTCTCACAAGGTTTCGTAGTGAGGCGGCGCAGACGGGTGTGCATACAAGGCGCGCGACATTGAGGGGCGGGTCTCCAGACACGCCCCTCTGGAGAGCCGTCCTCACGGGGAGCGAAATGCAACCGTCATGCCCGGATGTACCACCCTAGTAAAAACCTTGCGAGAAATGCGGATTACGCTTCTAAAGCACCCTCTGAACTTCGACTCAATGCAATACACCCTGAAGACCGAGGTGTTACGAAAACATCAAGAATCACGGTGCTAACCGGAAATCGAATGCAGCTTATCCAGGTACCAGTTCCTGCGAATTGGCCGTGAAGCGGCAGCCTGCCGCCATCATCCCTCAGACCAATGGAGAAGAATTCAAGCCGCTGAGGCGGAAGGTTTGGGAAACATGACGCTAAAGGTTATAGATTCGGGTTAACTCGGCTTTCAGAT
>JBBISO010000063.1:0-12353 GCA_037441325.1 Acidobacteriota bacterium
CCGCTTGCGTTATGCGCCCGATGGTTGCGGGGCCGATGCCCCGGGGCGGGGTGTTGACGATGCGAAGGAGGGCCACGTCGTCTTCCGGATTAAAAATGATCCTCAAGTACGCCAGCAGGTCCTTGACTTCCATCCGGCCGAAGAAAGCGACGCTGCCGACCAGCGCGTAGGGAATTCCTTCTTCGGACAAAACGTCTTCAAAATTCCGCGATAGGAAATTAGCGCGGTAAAGGATGGCTATGCGGCCGTCAGGCTTCTCATCGAGAATTTCTTTAATTTGCTCCGCAACCCACCAGGCTTCTTCGCGCGGCGATCGGGCGCAATGGCAGGTGACCATATCGCCGCCGGCGTTTGCGGTCCAGAGTGTCTTGCCTTTGCGGTCAAGGTTGTTTTCCACCACGGCTCCGGCGACCCGCAGGATATTCGCGCTGGAGCGGTAATTCTGCTCCAGCTTGATGACCCGGGCGCCCGGGAAATCCTTCTCGAATTTCAGGATGTTCTGGACGTCCGCGCCGCGGAACTTATAAATTGACTGATCTTCGTCTCCGACTACGAATAGATTGGTATGCCCGGCCGTCAGCAGGCGCAGCAGTTCGTATTGCGGCCGGTTGGTATCTTGGTATTCGTCCACCAGAATGTATCGATACCAGTCGCTGTAGTATCTCCGCGACTCCGGCCTTTTTTGCAGCACCGCCACGGACATCAGAAGCAAATCGTCGAAATCCAGCGCGTTGAGCTGGCGCAAGCGGTCATTGTATTTCGCGTAGATCGGTTGAACTTCATCCGCGTTTTTAAAAGGGAACCTCGCAGCATACTGTCCGGGCGAAACTCCGTGATTCTTCGCATAACTGATCCGGCTGAGGATCTCGCGCGGGGCAAACTTAGTGTCCGGCTTGCCGCCTTCTTCCCAAATCTGCTTGACCAAACGCTGTTGGTCATCGGCATCGTAGATGGAAAAGTCGCATTTGTGGCCGAGGTGATGGATTTCCTTGCGAAGCAGGCGCACACAGAAAGAGTGGAAAGTTGAGATCAGGGGTTCGGGGCCGCGGCCGGAGCCGAGGATTTTTTGGACGCGCTCCTTCATCTCCTTGGCCGCCTTGTTGGTAAATGTCACTGCCAGGATATTCTCGGGGCGCGCAGCGGAATTGCGGATCAGATACGCGATCCGATGGGCGATGACGCGCGTTTTGCCGCTTCCGGCGCCGGCCAGCACCAATGCAGGGCCGCGCCCGTGTTCCACGGCCAAACGCTGCTGGGGATTCAAACCGGCCAATATATCCATAGTTTTTGAGTGTCGGGCGGGTCTGGAGAACCGCCCATATCCATGCTGCTGTGCCGCCCCGCCGCGAAGTGCTGCGCAAAAACGAGGCTGCAGCCGATTCGAACGGCCGGAATCATTTAGCTTTTGAGTTTAACTCCAAGTCCCCGGAGCTCCAAGACCGGAATCTTATCGTCAATTGGTTGTTTCCGAATCCTGCAATATTAGAATGCAGGCTATCGTTTATTGGGCAAAGTTTCTTGGTTTAGATTAGGGTATCCGCATGCGCGAGCCGTCCGGATTTTTGCCCGTCTGAGAGCTGACGCCTGACGGCTCCGGTGCGGCCGGCGGCGCTGAGAAATCTGCCGCCGTTTTCGAGCGCGGCAGATTCCTTCCTTGACACCGCGTTCTAAAAAGGCTAGTGATAGATCGCTCTATTATTTGGGGGCCGTTTTTCATCGGTGAGCAAAAACTTTCTGGGAATGGAGAAGTTATGACTGTTACTGCTGAAGCATATGTTTTGGAGTCGCCGAAGACTCCGCTGGTACGCAAGCCTTTGCAGATACCAGACCCTGGCCTCGCAGAGGCTATCATCGAGGTGATTGCCTGCGGCCTTTGCCATACCGACCTGGGATACGCCGACGGGTCGGTCCCGACCAAAAAGGGCATACCGATTGTGCTTGGACACGAGGCGGTCGGACGGGTCGTTGTCGCGGGTAAGGACTATGAATCGCTGGTCGGATCCACGGTCCTCGTTCCTGCCGTGCTTCCCTGCGGAGAATGCCCCTTCTGCAAAGCCGGGCGCGGGAACGCCTGCCCGAATCAGAAGATGCCCGGAAACGATATCGACGGCGGATTTTCCACGCACTTCCTCGTGCCGGCGCGGCCGCTGATCAAGATCGGCGCGGCTTTTTCTTCAAATGTCGCGGCGCTTTCCGTGGTCGCGGACGCGGTATCGACTGCCTACCAGGCCATTCTGCGCGCCAATCTCGCGCCCGGCGATGTGGCCATCGTCGTGGGCGCCGGCGGCGTGGGCGGTTTCATTGTTCAGATTGCGAATGCCATGGGCGCACGCGTGGTTGCCTGCGACATCGTCGCGGAGCGGCTTAAGCTGATTGCGCAATATGGCGCTGAAGAAGTAATCGATTTGACGAACAAGGATCCCAAAGACCTGCGCAAACAGATCCGTACCTTCGCCAAAGGGGCTCCCACCCTGCAATATAAGATTTTTGAGTGCAGCGGAGCGGCGGCAGGACAGATCACCGCTTATGGCCTCCTGGAACGGGGCGCAACCATGCTGCAGGTCGGATACACGCCAAACAAGGTTGATGTCCGGCTCTCGAATCTTATGGCCTTCGACGCCACCATTCACGGCACCTGGGGATGCCCGCCGGAAGTCTACCCCGGAGTGCTGCGCCTGATTGAGGAAGGCAAAGTAAAGCTGGATCCGTTTATCGGGTACGGGCCCATGTCCAAGGTCAACGATTATCTTGCGGATATGGCCGCCCACAAGCTGGAACGGCGCATGGTGATGGATCCGCGCGCCTAAGCGAAGCCCTGGAGTGCGCAAAGCTTGCTTGCGCCTTTGCACGGAAGGTGCGGCAAGCTGCCGTACTGCAAGGAATTTTTGTTTTTAAAAATGAAGGATTGAAATATGGAGTTCGTATGGCTACAGAAACTGTTTCGCCCCTTGTCGAATCCACTCCACTTGAAGATGGAACCTTGCTCCGGCTTGTACTGAACCGCCCGAAAGGAAACGTGCTTACGCTGGAAATGATGAAAGCCCTTTCAGACGCGCTGAATGCCGGGAGCAATAATCCGCATCTGCGCATGGTGCTTTTGCGCGGGGCCGGAAAGCACTTTTCTTTCGGGGCCTCGGTTGAGGAACATCGGAAAGAACAGGCGCCCTCGATGCTGGCCGGCTTCCACGCGATGATCCGCCAGGTCGCCTCCTATCCGGTGCCGATCGCGGCGCTGGTGGAAGGCTCCTGCCTCGGAGGCGCTTTCGAGCTGGTCTTAGCCTGCCATTTTGTCTTTGCGGCCCCGGGCGCTAATCTCGGTTGCCCTGAGATCACGCTCGGAGTTTTTCCTCCCGTACTCGCCGCCATCGGAGCTCAGCGCCTCGGCGGGCCGCTGGCCGAAAGGCTAATGCTGACGGGCGCCACCATTGACGCGGCGGCCGCAGAAAGAGCGGGATTGGCAGCAGCCATTTTTGCCGGGGGGAATCCTGAAGAAGAGCTGCTGGAATGGTACCGCAAGAATCTTCGCCCGCTTTCGGCGTTCGCCATTCGCCAGAACACCCGTGCCGGCCGGCTCGGCTCCGGGATGATGGCCGCGCTTCAGGAACCGCTCGCCGTCATCGAGCGGCAGTATGTCGGCGAAGTGCTTGCCAGTCACGATGGAAACGAAGGCATTGCCTCGTTCATCGAGCGCCGCAAGCCCGTATGGAAGGACGGTTAACCCGCAACCAAAGGAGCACCAATTCCCCCGGTTTCCTATTGACATCTCGCCGCCCGCTCATTTATCTTATGGCTACCAATATTGGTAACCATAAGATAAAGATATGGAAGAGAGCATCCAAGCCAGCATCCTGAAGATTCTGCATTCCGCCAAATCCGGCCTTCAGATTGAGGAGTTGGCCGAAAAATTGAATCTGACCCGCCATACGGTTGCCAAGTACCTGGAAATTTTGCGCGCCGAAGGAAAGATCCACTACAACCAAGTCGGCCGGACAAAGATCTGGCGGGACGTTTCGGCGAAGATTTCCGTGCGCTTTCTCGGCATGGATGACCTGGAAGATATTCTGCGCATCGAAGAAAAGATCATCCGGGAGCGGAACGAGGACAATTCGGAGAGGCTCGAATCCCTCAAAGATACGACCCTGTATCATCTCCAGCACGGGGATCCGCTGCTGAACCTGGGGGCCGAAATCGACGGAAAACTCGTCGGCTTCATCATCAGCGAAGTCCGGCGCTGGGAATTCGGCCGCGGGGGGATGACCGGCTGGATCTTGATCCTCGGAGTGGACTATGAATACCAGGGGATGGGGGTCGGCCACAAGCTGGGCTCTACGCTCCTCGAACATTTCCGGAAGAAAAACATCACCAAAATCAGGACGATGGTGGAGTGGCACGAAGGCGAACTGATTTCCTATTTTAGGTCGCTGGGGTTCAACATGCTCGGCATGTTGCCTTTGGAGAAGGAAATTTAGCGGATGAATGCGGGGGGGATTAAACGAAATGAGGTACGCTGAGACAGGGTATAATTTGGAAATCGATTTATCCCGGGGAAATATCGAAAGGGTTGAAACCGATCCGCGCCTGACCGAGCTTCACCTGGGAGGGTTGGGCACCAACTCCAGGATCATGTGGGACCGGGTGCCCCCTGAAACCGAACCCTTTTCTCCGGATAATCCGCTGATATTCAGCGCCGGGCTGCTGTGCGGAACGCCGGCCCCCGGCTGCAACCGCACGATTGTAACCACGCTTTCCCCCCAGACTTTGTTGACCGCGTTTTCCATGATGGGCGGTTTCTGGGCGCCGGAACTGAAATATGCCGGGTATGACAAGGTCATCCTCCGCGGCAAGTCCCCCGATCCGGTTTATTTGTGGATACACAACGACAAGGTGGAGATACGCGACGCCGCTCATTTGCGCGGCAAAGGTTCCAATGAAACCGCGGAAATTCTTCGGAAGGAGTTGCAGGAGCCGAACGCTCAGGTGGCGGCCATCGGCCTGGCCGGTGAAAACAGGGTCTATTTCGCTTCCATCGAGCAGGGAAGGTCCAGCGCCAGCCGGGGCGGAATCGGTGCGGTTATGGGCGACAAGGGAGTCAAAGCGATTGTGGTTCGAGGAACCAAAGACGTCAATATCGCCCGGCCGGCTGAATATATGGAGCTGTGCAATGAAGTGCTGCGCTACATCCGCGAGCGCGAAAAGAATCCGATTCCGGGCGTCATGCCTATCCTGGCCGGACTTGGATCGCCGCAGGAGATGAAACTCATAGACGAGGAATGGCACACCACAAATTTCATGTGGGGAAATTCCCGCACCCGCAAAAAGGATTTTTGGACCAAGGAAATCGAGGAGAAATGGCGGGAGACCCAGGAGCGTGTGCGGTCGCGCCTGGTCAGCTGTCACAACTGTCCGATGAAATGCGCGGCGATCGTTTCCATCCCCGGACTTTCCACCTACATGATGAAATGCTTCTCGGTTTTAAGATCGCTCAACGCGCCACGGAGTACGGAGTAGATGGATTCACCACCCCGCAGGTGATGGCGTTCGCCATCGAGCTGTATGAAGCCGGCATCTTGAAAGACAAGGACATGGAAGGAATGCCGCCCGACAGCGAGGGGAGGTTTTACTGGCTGCTGGACAGGATTGTCCGGCGGGAAGGAGTAGGCGATGTTTTGGCCAATGGAACCTATTGGGCGGCCAAACAGATCGGCAGCGGCGCTGAAGAATATGCTCATAACAATATCAAGAAGCAGGAACAGCTGCCCCTCAAGCTTGGAATGCTGAATCCGGTCTACTTCCTCATGTATTGCACCGGAGAAAAGATAAACATCACCCAGATTGAGGGCCAGTTCCCGCAGGCGCCTTTCCCTACCCGGGAAGAGAGAGAAGGGTTCGTCAAGGATTGGATCCAGGTCCCCGACGATAGGTTCAAGGAGTATTTCCTGAAATGGGAACTGCGCGGAGAATTCTCCAATCCGAATTATCCCGATATTCAGGCCAGCTGCGACATCGTCGACTGGCAGGAGATGATGCACTACATCGACGACGCCGTCGGAATGTGCGCCGGCCTGTCATCTTTCCCGCTCAAACCCCCTTATCATATCCACAACTACCCGGCCTTGATCTCATCGGCGGCCGGGATCGATATGGACGAAGCCGAATTGACCAAAATCACCAGGAGAAACCGGAATTTGCTCAGGGCCTGCAACGTCCGGAGAGGCATGACCAGAGAGGACGAGAAGCCGCCCGAAGACCATTGGAAAAGGAGGTTCCCCGAGCTTGAGGCGAAGCTCCTGGACGCATACTACAAATTTAAAGGGTGGGACAGTCGGGGCATCCCCACAAAAGCAACCTTAACGGAATTGGATTTGGCTTACGTTGCCGAGGATTTCGAAAAGAGAGGGATCATTAAAGATGGGCAAAGTTAAGAGGAAAATCAAAGTCATCAAGGTCGATGTTGATAAATGCAACGGTTGCCGGGCCTGCGAGGTCATCTGCTCCGCTTTTCACGCCGCGCCGCAATACAGCAGCAATAACCCGGCGAGAGCCCGTATCCGCCTGATTTATGATGCCCTGAAAGACGTATATCTCCCCGTCTACGCGGGCGAGAACGCGCCCGCTGAATGCATGGGCAGGGCCAAATATGTAATTGACGGCAAGGAATACGACGAGTGCAGCTTCTGCAGAGCTTCCTGCCCCTCACGGGATGCTTTCAAGGAACCTGATTCCGGCCTCCCTCTCAGGTGCGACATGTGTGAATCCGATCCGCCGCTGTCCGAACCGATGTGTGTTCAATGGTGCCTGAATGATGCGCTGACATACGAGGAAAGGGAAGAGGAAGCGGAAGAGGAAGTGAACCTGGAGGAGATGGAAATAGGATTGGAAACCCTGGCAAGCAAGTACGGCTTGCACAAGATTGCGGACGCGGTTGCCCGAATGTCGAATAAGGGCTGACCCGGCAAAGTCCGAATAGCGAGTGGGGACGACAGTGGAAAACGTAGCCGACTTCAAAGAAATAGTGGATAGCCTCCGGGAGAAGGGCGGAGAAGCCTTCAAATTGTGCTATCAATGCGGATTATGCGATACCGTCTGCCCGTGGAACCGGGTCCGGTCTTTCAGCATGCGCAAGCTGATCCGGCAGGCCACCTTCGGCCTGACGGAGATCGAAAACGAGGAAATGTGGCGCTGCACGACCTGCGGCAAATGCCCGCAGCGGTGCCCCAGGGGAGTAGGAATCATTGAAGTCGGCGTGGCTTCCCGCCGGCTTGCCACGGAATTCGGCGTTTTTCCCAATTCCGTCCGTCCCGTCCGCGGCGTGAGTTCCAGCCTTTCGAGTGACGGCAATCCCTTGAATGAAGACCGGCAAAAGAGGGCGAACTGGGCGGAAGGTCTTTCCGTCAAAACGTTCGCCGAAGGAATGGAAATTTTATATTTCCCTTGCTGCTACCTCAGCTACGACCCGAGACTCAAGAAGGCGGCCAGGGCCACGGCCGCGATCCTCAACAAGGCGGGAGTTGATTTCGGAATACTGGGGAGCCAGGAAAATTGCTGCGGCGAGAGCATCCGCAAGACGGGCGACGAGGGGTTATTCAAGCAATTGGCTAAGGAAAACATAAAAACTTTTGTCGCTAACGGCGTGAAAAAAATCCTCGTTTCTTCTCCGCATTGCTACCATGCCTTCAAAAATGAGTATTCCCAGTTCAAGGTGAACTTTGAAGTGGTTCATATCTCCCAGTATTTATTGCCGCTGATTGACGAGGGAAGGCTGGAGCCCGGCAAAGCGTACGGGAAGAAAGTCGCCTATCACGACCCGTGTTACCTGGGCCGGCATAATTCGATCTACGACGAACCTCGCAATGCTCTGAAAAAGCTTCCCGGCCTGGAGCTGCGGGAATTGCCGGACGCGAAGGTTGACAGTCTCTGCTGCGGGGGAGGCGGCGGAAGGATCTGGATGGAAACGCCGAAAGGCGAAAGATTTTCCGACCTCCGGTTGGATCAGGCTGTGAGCGTAGGAGCGGAAGTCCTGGTTACCTCCTGTCCCTATTGCATCACCAATTTTGAGGACAGCAGGAAGAACCGGGACGATGGCGGATCTTTGCAGATTATGGATATCGCGGAAGTGATCCAGGAAGTGATTTAGCGGCGGTTTAAGCTTTTGTACGGGCGAGCCCCGGCCCGGCGCCGCCTGAACCTTGGAGATGCGCAACGTTGCTTGCGCACTCCAAGGCATGATTGCTTCGGGAAATGAAAGAAATTCGATAAGGAAACAGATAAGTGGAAAAAGTACCGATTGAAGGACGGCGAACAAAAATCCTCGCGGACGGCAATTTTGGAGATGTCATGGTCGTGGGCGGCGGGATCAGCGGCATTCAGGCGGCTCTGGATCTTGCCGCCGCCGGCTTCAAAGTCTATCTGGTCGAGAAATCGCCGACCATCGGCGGCCACATGGCTCAGCTGGACAAAACCTTCCCCACGAACGACTGCTCCATGTGCATCGAATCCCCCAAGTTTGTCGAATGCAACCGGCATCCCAACATCGAGATCATGACTTATACGGAAGTGGAAAGCGTGGCGGGAGAAGCGGGGGACTTCAGGATCACCCTGATCAAGAAGCCAAGATACGTTATTGAAAGCAAATGCACCGGCTGCACCGTTTGCGTGGAATACTGCCCGGTCAAGTATCCGGATAAGTTCAATCAGGAAATATCATCCAATAAGGCCATCCACATCTACTTTTCGCAAGCGATTCCCCTGGTCACCTACATAGACGACAGCTGTCTTTACCTTAAAGAAAAGAAATGCACCATCTGCCAGGGGGTCTGCAAGTCCGATGCCATCGATTTCCATCAACGGCCGGAGAGGGTGGAAGTTAAGGTCGGCGCGGTCGTTCTTGCTCCCGGATATGAGCCCTTCGATCCCCAGCTAAGAGAAGATTATGGCTACGGCAAGTTCAAGAACGTTGTGACCAGCTTGGATTTTGAACGGCTTCTGTGCGCAACCGGCCCCTATGAAGGCGAGATAAGACGCGCCACCGACAACCAGCATCCGCACAAATTAGCTTGGATTCACTGCGTGGGATCGCGCCAGGTCGTTCCGGGCGGAAAAAGTTATTGTTCCGCCGTCTGCTGTACCTATACCCAGAAACAGGTGATTTTAACGAAAGACCACGATGCCGAGGCCGAATGCACGATATTCCATAACGATATCCGGTCTTATGGAAAGGATTTCGAACGGTTCTACCAGAGAGCCGAAAAGCTCCCCGGGATCCGGTTCATTAGAAGCTATGTGTCCATAGGAAGAGAGATCCCGGAAAGCAAGAATGTCACGATCAGGTATTCCACGCCCGAGGACGGTGTCAAAGAGGAAGAATTCGACATGGTGGTGCTATCCGTCGGATTGAATCCTCCTGCGGACTTTACAAGCCTGGCCGACAAATTCGGCATTGAACTCAATGCTCACGGGTTCTGCAAGACAGATCCTGAAAATCCCATGGAAACCACGCGTCCGGGCATCCTCATAAGCGGAGCCTTCCAGGGTCCCATGGATATTCCGGAGGCGGTAGTGACAGCCAGCGGCGCCGGTTCCCAATGCGGTGAACTGCTTTCGTACCGCCGGGGAAAACTCGCCAGGGAAAGAGTCTATCCGCCCGAAAGAGATGTCTCGAAAGAGGAGCCGAAAATAGGTGTGTATGTGTGCCATTGCGGAGCCAACATAGGAAGAGTCGTCGATGTGCCCGCAACCGTTGAGTATTCTTTGACCTTGCCGAATGTCGCTCACGCCGAAGAAAGCCTCTTTATTTGCTCCACGGATGCCGCCCAGCGCCTCGCGACCTCGATCCGGGAAAAGGGGCTTAACCGCGTGGTTGTCGCAGCCTGCACTCCCAGAACGCACGAGCCGCTGTTCCGCGATACACTTCGCGAAGCGGGAATTAATCAATATTTCTACGACATGGCGAATATCCGGGAGCATTGCTCCTGGGTCCACTCCAAAGAAAAGGAAGACGCCACGCAGAAGGCAAAGGACATCATCCGCATGTCGGTCGCGCGCGCCGCGCACCTGGAGCCCTTGCAGGAGTTCGATCTGCCGGTCGACAAGGCGGCCCTCGTGGTGGGGGGCGGCATTTCAGGCCTGACCGGTGCCCTGAGCATCGCCAACCAGGGGCATGACGTCCACCTCGTGGAGAAGGAGCCGGAGCTGGGCGGGATGGCGCGCAGAATCCATTACACCCTGGAGGGAATGGACGTTCAGGCATACCTGCGCGATCTTGTGCGCAAGGCCTATCAGCACCCCCTGATCCATATTTATACGGATGCCGTCATCACGGATGCCTCCGGTTATGTCGGGAATTTCGTAACCAAAATCAAGACCGGCGGCAGAGTCGCGGAGATCAAACACGGAGCGGCCATCATCGCCACGGGCGCTGAGGAATACAGACCCACCGAATACCTTTATGGACAAGACGACCGGGTCATGACCCAGCTGGAATTGGAAGAGCGGATCGCCGGAAAGCAAGAAAGCGTGATCAACTCCCAGAGCCTGGTTATGATCCAATGCATAGGCTGCAGGCAGGAAGACAGAAATTACTGCGCCCGCATATGCTGCAGCCATTCCATAAAGAATGCCTTGAAACTGAAAGAGATCAACCCGCAGATGGACATCTATGTTCTCTTTCGGGATATGCGGCCTTATGGATTCAGGGAAGATTATTACCGGGAGGCGGCAAATAGCGACGTAAAGTTCATTCGGTATGAGCCGCAGGATAAGCCTCAGGTAGAGCCGGTGGAGGAGAATGGAAGGCGGGCGCTAAGGGTTGCGGTGGCGGATCCCGTTCTGGGCGCAAGGCTCGCAATCGACGCCGATATCATAGCTCTGGCTGCGGCCATAATTCCCTCCGCCGGGAGCAAAGAAATAGCCGGATTATTCAAGGTAAGTTTGAGCCCGGACGGATTCTTCCAGGAAGCCCACGTTAAATTGAGACCAGTTGATTTCGGCGCCGATGGGGTTTATTTGTGCGGGACGGCTCACTATCCCAAACATATATCCGAGGCCGTCAGCCAGGCGTACGGCGCGGCCGGCCGGGCTTTGACACTTCTCTCCCATGACACCGTCACCGCCTCCGGTTCAGTCTGCATCGTAAATGAAAGCGAATGCGTATCGTGCGGAGCGTGCATCACCGCGTGCGCCTATGGCGCCATAGAGTTTTACGATTCGCCGCAAGGAAGAAAAGCCAGAGTCAATCCGGTCCTGTGCAAAGGAGACGGTCTCTGCAACACCAAGTGTCCGACGGGCGCCATCGTCCTGAAGCATTACCTCGATGAAGCGATCATGGACCAGATTGACGCGGCGGTTCCGGAGGAATTTGTGGCATGAAGAGCGAATCAGGGATTACCGCGAAAGGAGGTGCGCAAGATGACTGCCGGGCTTCGATTTAGGCCGAGGATCCTGGGTTTTGTATGCAATTGGTGAGCGTACGGCGCGGCCGACTTAGCTGGAGTTTCCAGATATCAATACGAAACTGATATTCGCCTGATCCGTGTCATGTGCAGCGGCAGAGTCGATATGTCGTTCGTGCTCCGCGCTTTCGCAAACGGAACGGACGCTGTATTCATCGGCGGGTGTCACCTTAACGAATGCCACTATATTACCGACGGAAATCACCACGCGATCAGCATGGTGCATCTATGCAAAAAGCTCTTGGGACATAGCGGCATTAATCCGGAAAGGCTGAGGATCGAGGAGTTGTCTGCCGGCGAAGGGACCCGTTTCACCGAGATCATGCACGACTTTTCCAGGAAGGTAAAAGAAATGGGGCCTCTCGGCACAGGCGAGGGAATCAGCGAAGCCGGATTGAAATTCAAGCTCCAGGCCGCCGCCCGGCTGGTTCCATATATCCGGCTGGTGGAAAGGGAAAGGCTGAGAGTGCGTTTTCAAACGGCGGAGGAATACGAGGCATTTTACGTTTCCGAAGAAGCCAACAGGTTGTTTCGCGAGTTGATCGCCGACAAATTGGCAATAAGCCAGATCATGGCGCTGCTGCGCGAAAAACCCCGTTCGACCGGAGAAATATCGCAGATTTTGGGCTTGGCCCCGTCTGAAGCAGCAAAGCATCTGCTTCATTCAGCGAGGCAGGGATTGGCGAAATTCGATGAACGCCAAAGGCGCTTCATTGCGGCCTGATCCGGAGTGCATCCCCTCGCACTGCTCCTTTGTCGGGTGCAGATAGATGATTGGAACCTGCAGGGTGCTTTGGACCGCGGCAGCTTGCTGCCGCCTTTAAGTGCTTGGTGATCTTCACATTGCAAAAGGCGCAAGCTTGCTTGCGCACTCCAAGGACTACGCCGAATAGATAGCATGGTTAG
>JBBISO010000064.1:0-3308 GCA_037441325.1 Acidobacteriota bacterium
ATCCACACCCGTCTGCGCCGCCTCGCTACGAAACCGCGTGAGAAACGCGGGCTAAACTGTATTCGCCGACTGGGCGCGCCGTTTCATCAATAACTTGGCTAACCCGATGCGCCCGCGATTGATTCGGCTTTTCACCGTGCCCTCAGGAACACTGAGCATTTCGGCGATTTCCTGATAAGCCATTCCTTCGAGATCCCTGAGTATGATCGCCTCTCTAAGTTCCGGGGAGAGTGCCTGAAGCCCTTGCTGCAGGAACCGCGCAGCCTCCGTCTGTTCCGACGCCCGTTGGGGATCCGGAATCCTATCGTCGGTTATGTTCAGGTTTTCCAATTCTTCGCCCCCTCCCGAATCAGGAGCCCTGCGGGCTTGCCGGTAATGATCAATCAACATGTTTCTTGCGACTCTTAGAATCCAATTCTGGAGACTGCCTGCCTCCGAACGATAGCTTTTGAGGTTCTGATAAACTCGAATCAAAATGTCCTGCGTCAGGTCCTCGGCTACGTCTCTCCGGTTCGTGTAGCGATAACTTAGGTTATAAATGCGGCGGCCGTAAGAATTAATCACTTTTTCCCAGGCGGCGTCATCTCCTTGAAGACAGCGTTCTACAAGTCTGTGATCCTCCGAGGTCAATCGCAACTCCTTGGTCACCAGCTTGTTCTCAAACATGGAAACGATAATGCAGCCGCCAAAGTTCAAAAAAATCCCGAGTTTTCCGGAAGGCCGGAGATCCTAAACATATGCGCATGATGCATAAATATCACACAATCAGGCCTGCCGCCTGCAAAGATCTTCGGTCGGGCTTGCTTTTTGCCAACCGGCTTAGGGGCCGAGCCTTGTTGCCTCCTTTTCCCGCAGCACCCGGCCCGCTTTGCCCAAGCTTTCTGCTTGACCTTTGACGAAATTTCCTATTAATTCTTCCAAGATCTTTGTTTTTATGATGTTGTGTCGCCGTATGCGAGGAAATACAAGAGCGGTTTTCAAGCGCTCGACCCCAAGGCCGCGCCATGAAGTGCCCTTACTGTGGATTTCTTAAAGACCGTGTCGTTGACTCCCGCGAAAGCAGGGATGGAAATTCAATCCGCCGCAGGCGCCAATGCCTGAACTGCGGACGCCGTTTCACCAGCTACGAGCGCAGCGATGAAATACCTTATATGGTGGTGAAAAAGGACGGCGGCAGAGAGAGATTCGACCGGAATAAGATACTGAACGGGCTTCTCAAAGCATGTGAAAAAAGGCCGGTCAGTCTCATGCAGCTTGAAAAAATCGTCGACAAGGTCGAACAGACCGTTCAGGAAAGCCCGGAGCGCGAACTGGAATCGGTGAATATCGGGAAAATCCTTCTTTCCGAACTTCGGCGGATTGACAAGGTCGCCTACCTCAGATTTGCTTCCGTTTATCTCGAGTTCGAAGATGTCAGCGAGTTCATGAGGGAGATCAACGAGCTTTTCGAAAAGAAACAATGACATCGAATGATTTAATCGGCAACCGATCTTTTTTCCCATGAACCGATAGCGGGTTCGAAGTATTCTCTGTTACCTCTATGTACAAAAAGCCAGCGCAACCGGCCGGCGAAAATAGACTTATTCGATTACTGCGGAGCCGCCATCAAATCAGACATCCGCTAGTCCGTAAAGGGATCGGGGATGATGCGGCCGTCATTCATCCCCGACGCGCTGAGGAGCATTGGGTAATAACCACCGATATGCTGCTGGAAAACATCGATTTCAATCGGGAATCGATAATCCCTGCCCGCTTGGGCTACAAATCGCTCGCCGTAAACTTCAGTGATCTGGCGGCCATGGGCGCGCGGCCGAGGTTCTATACCGTGTCGCTGGCGCTCCCATTAGGGATTTCACAGGGATGGATTTTGCGCTTTTACGGCGGCTTGAAGGAGCTTGGACATTCAAAAGGCGCGCTCCTGATCGGAGGAGATTTTTCCCGCTCTCAGAGCGGGATCTTGATCTCCATCACCGCCCTCGGGGAATCTCTTAATCGCAAGGTGATTTATCGGTCCGGCGGGCGCGCGGGAGATCTCCTGTACGTGACCGGCACCCTGGGCAAATCGGCCGCCGGCCTGAAACTGATCGAAAAAGGTTGCCGGCATTCCCGATCCACACTGCAAAGAGCGGCGGTTTTGGCTCATCAGAAACCGGAACCGCGGTGTGAGGCGGGATTGTGGCTGGCTCAATCCGGTCTGGTCCGCTGTATGATGGATTTGAGCGACGGTCTTTCCATGGATCTTCCCCGCATGTGCGCGGCAAGCGCCGTGGGAGCCGAAATCCATGCTTCCGAGCTTCCGGTGTTCGCGGAGTCCTCCCGGTGGGGGTGTGATCCGGTTAAGCTGGCTCTGCACGGAGGGGAGGATTTCGAATTGCTTTTCGCCGTGCCCGAGTCCAAAGCGGGCTTGCTGGAAAGGTCGTATCCTCCCGGATTTCCCAGGATTACCCGGATAGGAAAATTGACTCGCGATCGTGGTGTGGTGAAGCTCTATGGGCCCGGGAAACAGCCCATCCGCTTGGCGGATCAGGGATATGATCATTTTCGCCCCGGAAGGCCTGTATGAGGCACGCGTCGGGGCCGTAGGTTGAGCCCAAGGGCAGGGTGTCGTATTCTTAATACTGGTGTTCATAAATGAACGAAAGTGCGGCCGATTTTGTTCCCGAACCCCCGCTGCATGAGTTGGAGAACCTTCTAGGGTACACCTTCAAAGACCGGGAACTCCTTTTTCAGGCCTTGACGCACCGATCCTTTGTCAATGAGCGTGAGGGGGAAAATCTCCGGAGCAACGAATCCCTCGAGTTCCTCGGGGATGCGGTTCTTGGCTTTCTCATCAGCTCAAGAATATTCCGGCATTACCCCGAACTCACGGAAGGCGAGCTGAGCAAGATCAAGGCTTATCTTGTCAGCGCGGCGAATCTCCTGCGGCTGGCCGAGAAAATCCATCTGGGAAATTTTGTCAGCCTGAGCCGGGGCGAGGAGAAGACTGGGGGCCGGAAGAAGCGCGCAATCATCGTTGATGCCTATGAAGCCGTTATCGGGGCCATTTACCTGGACGGAGGGGTGGAAGCCGCATCGGCTTTTGTGGAGCGGCAGCTTGAGGATTTTCTCGAAAAGCTGGATTTCAAACAGTTGACGTACGGAGATTTCAAATCCGCGCTTCAGGAACAACTACACAATATGGGCCGCCCGGAACCGGCATATCGTGTTGTGGCCGAGATGGGGCCGGACCACAAGAAGACCTTTGTGGTCCAAGTGATTATTCACGGTGAAGTAGTTGCCGAATCCGCAGGCACGACCAAGAAGGAAGC
>JBBISO010000064.1:3318-12282 GCA_037441325.1 Acidobacteriota bacterium
AAGCCCAACAAGCCGCCGCCCGCCTGGCGCTCGAAAGCCTGAGTGCCGGCAAGAAATCTTCCGCCGGGGACGGGCGGTAGAGCTGCATGCAAGACATCACTGTTTTGCAAACCTGTCGTCGCGCCCCACGAGCTTGACTTGGGGAAGGAGAACCTTTTTCGCGGCATCTTTGAAGGTATGCCCGAGGGACCAGGCCTGCGACTGATGCTTGCGGGCAATGGCGTGCGCCGCCGCGGCGTCTTGCGGGTGTAATATGACGCAAAATCCAATGCCCATGTTATAGGCAAAATACATTTCTTCGTCGCTGATGCCGCCATGTTGTTGGATGAGGCGGAAAATTGGAGGCGGCTGCGGGAGCGAATCGAGCATATAGCCCATCGGCGCGGCGGCTCGGTTCAGATTTAGAAAACCGGTGCTCGTAATGTGGGCCAGTGCTTTGACGCGAAGCCCCGCATCGATCATTTCTCTGACCTCGCGAACATAAATGCGCGTGGGTTCCAGCAGTTCTTCTCCGATCGTCCGGCCCAGCTCCTCGACGTGGCGGTCCGGCTCCCATCCCAGACGCTCGAAGAACACATGGCGCGCCAAGGTTAATCCGTTGCTGTGTATGCCGCTGGAGGCCAATCCGATGACAGCGTCCCCTTCAAGTATGTCCGCTCCGGTGAGAATGCGGTCCAGCGGGACTTTACCGACGCAGGTCGCCACAAGGTCGAACGCATAGCCGTCACGCTTGCCCTGGATCATTTCCCTGATCTGAGCAATCTCTCCCCCGGGGATGGTTACGCGCGCCAGCTCGGCTCCGCGATAGAGTCCCTTTGCCAGGCTCTCCAGAAGATCAGGCTGTGGCGCCTGCACGGCGATGTAATCCAGCAGCGCCAGCGGCTCGGCGCCCACACAGAGCACGTCATTGACGTTCATGGCCACGCAGTCGATGCCGACGGTGTCGTATTTATCGAGCATCTGGGCGATCAGGATTTTGGTGCCGACGCCGTCGGTGGAAAGGGCGATCCCAATGCCGTTTCCGACATCAATGACATTCGCAAAGTATCCCAGCGGCAACTTGACCTCCGAGGGGCGCAATGCGAAGCTGCGTTCCACCCAGCTGCCGAGTCGCTGCATGGCTTGATCTTTCTGTCCGGAGTCCACGCCGGCGGTTTGATAACTCAGGGATTGTTTATTATTCATGCCATCGCCTCATACACGGAATCATAGCCCTTTTCGGGAAATACATTCGCTGCCTAATGGAATGCGCTGCTCGTGCGGGAGATATTTTGAAGCTCATTCGCCTTGCGCATACAGCATCTTTCCTTCCAAATCGGAACAATCTTTTTCATCTAACCACAAAAACGCAGAGAGCATAGAGAAATCATGGAATTCTCCTTCGCATGCCGTATTTTAAAGCCGGAACATGGAAATTAACAAGCAGGCCCAGCTTCCACCGGCCGGCTTGAGATGCGTCAGTAGCTGGGCTTTGTGAATCCCTCCGGAATATTGGCGGAGATGGACACCGCTGCCCGCCGCGTCTGTAAGGCTGGCTCATAGGTCTTAGGCCGGGGAAATGCCGATGTGAATCGATACGCCGCCAGCACAAATTCATGAGCCTTACGCCAAACCAGCAGATTAGGAAAGGGCTTTGCCACCGGCCATCGAGGGGCTAGAGCGCCCCTCCCGTCCGGGCCCAGAGGGAGGGTCGCTCCGCTTCCGCCGGCAATTCGGGAAGAAGGTTTACGAGATCGAAGCCATCGGTACAGGATTGCCCTACGGCAGCCCGTCCGGCTGGGAATAGAGCAAGGTCCCGGGAAAGAACAACAGGCAGCAGCGCTGGGCGGGGGAATCGGGGTTTTTGCTGTCAATGATTGAATAAGCTTCCGGACCGCTGCCCATAGGGTGCTTTGCTGAATTGTTTCAATTCGGTAGCGAGCCGTTTTGCCTCTGCGTTTTCAGGGTCCCAGCGCAGCACATTCTGCAGCTGCATCTCGGCCTTCCGGGGGAGGTTGGCTTTCATGTAAAGCTTGACCAGAGCCAAACGGCTTGCTATTGAGGTGCCGTCCAGTTCGATGGCCTTCAAAAGGTGCTGTTCGGCGCTCTTTCTGAATTGCGGTATCTCCGTTTGCGCGATGCCCAGATAGCGGTGATAGTGGGATTTATCCGGACGCAGCCAGACACTGCCTCTCAAATGCTCCACGGCTTTTTCAAAATCCCCGTGGGTCAGGCAGGCGCGTCCTTCCCGGAACAGCGCTTCCGCAATACGTTCCTTTTCGGAGTATGCAGCGGCTCCGGCTCTCGCAACGGCTTGCACCGGGTTTTTATCCTGGAGCCGCTTTGCATTGTAGTGAGCACGCGAGACGGAGTCTCTCAGCGCGGCATAGGACTCGTTGATGCAGGCGAAAATCCTTTGTGCCTTGGCCCGCACTTCGTCCGAAAATTCCTTGGATTGAAAGCGGTCGGGGTGAAATTGCCTGGCCAGGTTGTGATACGCATTCTGTATTTCTTCCTGGTCTGCGCCTTCCCCGATCCCCAGGATTTCGTAAGCGCTTGCGGATTCGAGGCGCGGCAGCATCTCCTCAAGTTGCGGAACCTGAGGATCGGCTTCTTCGCCCGCTGAGGAGGCCTTACCGAAGCGAGAAACCGCTGCTGCTTCCGGCTGGATCAGTCCCAGAACAAGAAGACGCAGGAGCAGCTCCGCCGCGTGTATTTCTCCGGCAGGAATCAGTGAGAGAATATCCTTGGCCGGCGTGTTTTTGCCAACCAGTGAGTAGGCGTAATACTCTGCCGGATCCAGCGGCAAAGCGAAACGGTCCAAAGAATCGTCTTGGGAAATGGAAAAGGATGTATGAAGGAAATCCGGAGGGACCGTTACTAAGCCGTTGGAGACGGCCCTGCGTGCGGACAGAACCAGCAAATCCGGCAGCGCAAGGCCGAGTTCCAACTGACAGCGGGTTAAGTTTTTCCCTGGATAAAAGCGCACATCGCAATCATCCCAGGCCAAAAGCGAAGCCGAAATCACGACGGCCTGCTCGCGGCGCCCTTGCTCGAGAATGCTCCAGTTCGAATTGGAGACCGCCAGGATGGCTTCGTCACTTGTTTTTCCGGCTTTCATCAAGGAAGCGATTTCGCCGATGACCTTGGAGGGCAGAAGCCCCTTTATTACCAGAATGCGCGCAAGATGCTCTTCGGGCAAATTGCTTTCGGCCAAAACGACCGTGCCCAGATTCACGACCAACTGTTTCTTTGTCGATTTTTTCTGGACTCTCAAAATACCGCTTCGACCGCTTTGGTGGATATCGAGCAAGGCTTCGCGCAATCGGCGGTTGTTTGGCATAGGGATCTATCCCCATCGACAGGGTAATTATCGGCTCAGCGCGGGGCGCCCTGTAGTTTCCCCTGTCACGGAATTTGCGGATGCAAATACGGGCTCTTCTATTTGAACCTGCCCGTTAATAGCCAATATCCGAGCAGAACCAACGTATCATAGGCGCCGTGCGCCACGATCGGGGCAATCAGGCTTCCACTCATGAGATAGACGAATCCGAATACGAATCCATAGGCCGTGGCAATGAAGATGGCTTGAACTCCCTGCACATAGTGCCCCACTCCGAAAGCCAGGCTCCAAAAAATAAGGCCGACCGCCGCGCCTCCCAGGTAGCGGCGGAATTTATTAAGAATGAAAGCGCGCTGCAGCTCCTCTTTGATGCCTCCGGCAACCAAAGCCGCAACAATGAAAAGTACCAATTGCTCCAGCGACTGAATATTTTCTGTGAGGGGATTGCGTTCGGTGTAATACTGCGGCAGATAGTTCCGAAAGACAAAGGTTACCAGGCCGTTAATTAAGAATAACAGCGGGACCAACGCCAGCCCCAGGGTGGCGTGGCCTCTCCATCGATCCCAGTGCAATCCCAAGCTCCGGACGTTTTGGCGATGCAATTTCAGCAAAGCCGCGAGGATGAGAAAGGAAATGAAAGATTCAAGCAAGAGGAAAATCGAAATAAATCGGACATCGCTCAGTAGAAGCCCAATATTTTTGCCCAGAAGAGCGGATAAGGGCAAGACAGCTAAAAGGCTTGAGATCAGGCCTGAAATCAGCAAAATTTCAAATATTGCTTGAAGGCGGTCAATCCAGGAACTGCGGGGCGAGCTTTCGGGCAATAATGTATGTTCCATTTTTAGAAGCTAACAGCAGGATGTTTCGGAGTCAAGAAACCCGGAAGCAATCTCATTTATTCGCAGTCACTTGTCTCCTGATTGAAAAATCTCCGGTTTCGAGTTTATCCTGAACGCGGCCCGCGAGGCCGGGATAATGCGAAAAGCTGAACCTTTCCGACGGCTTCCTCATCCATAATTAATGATTGGAAGTGCATATGGGGCCGAGCAAGAATAAAGCGATGAGACGAGGCTGCGGCAGGATGTTTATCGTGGGCCTGCTGTTCGTCCTGGCATCGCCGCGGTCGATTCCAGCGACAAGTGATGTGATGCTTCCTGAAGGCACAAGAATTTCCCTGCAGCTGAATAATCACCTGAGCACAAAAGTGAACAACGAGGGGGATTCTTTCACGGCAGTTGTGGTTTCGCCCGTTTACCTTGGGAATCGAATTGTAATTCCGAAAGGAAGCGAGGTCTCAGGCAGTATTTCCCGCATTATTCGGCCCGGAAGGTTTAAAGGGAAGGCAGTCATGAATCTGCTTTTCCACTCCATCAATATAACCGGTCGCGGGCAATTGCCTATCGTGGCGTCCCTTGTAAGGGTGGATTCCGAAGTAAACGCCGCGGTCCATTCGGAAGGCGCCGTTGATGGTGGAGGGTCCTTGGGAGGAGACGCCGCCAGGGTTATGGCCCCTGGCTTAGCAGGAGCCGGGATCGGCACATTGGCCGGTGGACGTAAAGGGGCTGCAATCGGCACCGGCGCCGGGGTTGCGATTGGCCTTGCATCCGTCTTTGCTACGCATGGAAAGGATCTTCAGGTTCGCAGGGGTTCCAGCATGGACATCGTTCTCGACAAGCCTCTGGCAGTGCCGCTGGAGTGAAAAAGCATTGGGATCCTGCAAGCTTAATCCGCTTTTCGAATCACTTCCATGCTTCCCATGTAGGGCCGCAAAGCTTTCGGAATCAACACGGAACCGTCCGCTTGCTGATAGTTTTCCAGAATGGCCAGCCAAGTCCGGCCGATGGCCACCCCTGAACCGTTCAGGGTGTGCAAATACTGGCGTTTACCGCCAACGCCCTTGACCCGGATATTGGCGCGCCTGGCTTGGAAGGCTTCGAAGTTGCTGCAAGAGGAGATCTCACGGAACCGGTTTTGGCTCGGCAGCCAGACCTCGAGATCATAGGTCTTGGCGCTTGCAAAGCCCGTGTCTCCGGTGCAAAGCACCACGACCCGATAATGGAGTTCCAGGCGCCGCAGGATGTCTTCAGCGTCGCGAGTCAGAGATTCCAGTTCATCGTAGGAAGTTGCCGGATCGGCGAATTTAACCAGCTCCACTTTGTTGAACTGATGCTGGCGTATCAGTCCTCTTACGTCCTTTCCGTAGGAACCGGCTTCGCTTCGGAAGCAGGGTGTATAAGCCACGAATTTTTTCGGCAGCTCCGCCATTTCCAGAACCTCGTCGCGATAAATATTGGTCACGGGAACTTCCGCGGTGGGTATCAAATAATAATCCGTTCCCTCGACCCTAAATAGGTCTTGGGCGAATTTGGGCAGATTCCCCGTGCCGAAGAGGCTTGTCGAATTGGCCATAAAAGGAGGGAGGACTTCCTGATAGCCATGATGTTTGGTATGGACGTCCAGCATGAAGTTGGTCAACGCTCTCTCCATGAGAGCGCCGATGCCGCACAGGAGGGAAAAACGCGCACCGGTAATTTTGGCCGCCCGATCCATGTCCAGGATTCCCAGGTTTGTGCCGAGATCGACGTGGTCGAGCGGCGTGAAATCGAACTTCGGAGGGACTCCCCATCGCCGGACCTCTTGATTCGTCGTTTCGTCGCCTCCGGCCGGCACGGAAACATGCGGCAGATTAGGGATGCCGTAAAGGAATGACTTCAAACGCTCTTCGACCTGGCGGGCTTCTTCTTCAAGCAATTTGATCTCGTTTGAAATTTCCTTGACCTTTGTTTGTTGCGCCGAAGTATCGCTTCCCTGCCGTTTCAAAATTCCAATGGCCTCGGAAGCCTCATTGCGCCGGCGGCGGAGATCCTCGCAGCGAAGGACGACGTCTTTCAGCTCGGCATCGGCGGTAATGAGTTCATCAAGGGGATAATCTCCTCCGCGGGTGGCCAGCCTTTTCCGCACAAAATCCAGATTCTCCCGAATGAAACCCTTATCCAGCATGATAAGTCCTCCCAACCCGGCATTCTACCATCAATCTGCCTGCTAGTGACGGGCTCGATATCCTGGACGAATAAGGAAGAAACCCAACCCAATGACAAAGCCACAAACGCAATCCTTTGGCCATCCGGCGAAGCCGCCATGTTGCTCAGGATTCCAAACAAGATTAAAATTTTTGTTTCCAATGAGGCAAGCAACAGAGTGGGTGGTAAGATGATTGAACTTCCTTAGCATGAGTGATTGGACTATGCGAGCGGCTGAAGCGATCAATATTGCTTTCTTTTCGTTTTTGATTTCTCTGGCCTGGCTGCGTCAGTTAGCCCCCAACCGGCGGGCAAAGGTGACCGCCTTTGGAATTGCGGTCATCGGCCTTGTTTTAGGGGCGCAGTTTCTCGGCAAGCTTTTCAGCCCACTGGCGGCAACCGTGATTCGCGATTGGCTCCCCGCGCCTGTTTTTCTTATGGCATATTGGACTGCAGGATTGTTCTTCACCGATGCAAACCAAAAACTCCAGAGCAGATTGATCCGATTCGACCGGAAGGTTCTTGGCTGGCTGAAGGGATCTCCGGCCGGCGCATGCATTCCTCGGCCAGTCGCAGCCTACTTCGAGCTTGCTTATTTGCTCTGCTATCCCCTTCTTCCCTTTGGTATGGGTGTGCTCTACGTCGCGCGCAGGGGGAATTATGCGGACGAGTTCTGGACGATTGTGCTGTCATCGGCATATCTGTGCTTTGCGGCTTTGCCCTTTGCCCAGACTTTGCCGCCGAGGATGCTGACGGCAGCGGGAGAGCCGGACCTGCCCCCGACAAAGGCTCGCGAATTAAATCTTTGGATTCTTCACTACGGAAGCATACAGGTAAACACCTTTCCCAGCGCTCACGTGGCAACGGCATTCTCCGTCTCGCTTATGCTGCTTTGCTTGGTGCCCCAGGCGGGAATGGTCTTCTTGTGGATCTCAATCAGCATCGCGATCGGAGCGGTGCTGGGACGCTATCATTATGCGGCCGACGCATTGATCGGAGCAGCGATAGCAATTGCCGTCTTTCTTATGGGAATAATCCGGTTCTGAAAGATTAAATGTTCAAGGCACGGCCACCATGCGCACCATGGTATCGCATCAGAGGTTATGGTGCGCGGGAGCGCAATGATCGCCCCCGCATTTCCCTCCATTCCTTAATCGCTCGCATTCAACCATTGACTTTAAGAGATACCGTTGTTTCAATCATTTTTTCAAACCTGGAGACGCTTGCCGGGCAAAATGAGGCTTACAAGCAGCATTTAATGCCTTTAAGAAAGAAGCGAAAGATGGTGAAAATCCGAAGAGCAGTATTTCCTGCAGCAGGTTTGGGCACCCGGTTCCTTCCGGCTACAAAGGCTCAGCCGAAGGAAATGCTTCCGTTGGTGGACAAGCCCCTAATTCAGTATGCGGTGGAGGAGGCTGTTGCCTCGGGGCTCGATAGCCTCGTCATCATAACGGGACGGGGCAAGAACGCGATCGAGGATCATTTTGATGTTTCCTACGAACTGGAAAGGATTCTGGAGCAACGCGGCAAATCCAGCCTCCTGAGCCTCGTAAGGTCCGTTTCCGAACTGGTGAACATCGCCTACGTCAGGCAAAAGGAAACGCTCGGGCTGGGGCACGCTGTGCTTATGGCCCGGGATCTCATGAACAATGAGCCTTTTGCGGTTCTGCTTGGGGACGATGTTATCATGGCTGACGTGCCGTGCATACGCCAGATGATGGATATTTATGACCGCTACGGAATCGACATCGTGGCGATTATGGAGGTTCCTGAGCAGGAAACTCCCCGCTACGGGATCATTAAGGGCCGGCCCGTGCCTGACAGCGGCGGCAGGTTGTATGAAGTGATCGATATGGTTGAAAAACCCAGGGTGGAGGAGGCTCCTTCCAATCTTGGCATAATCGGCCGCTACATACTTACGCCGGCCATTTTTGAGGCGCTGGTTGAGACGGGCAAGGGGAGCGGCAGTGAAATTCAATTGACGGACGGGCTGCGGCGCCTTCTAGCCACGCAGAAAATTCTCGCCTATAAATTTCAAGGCAAACGGCATGACGCAGGCGACAAGCTTGGTTTTCTGAAAGCAACGATCGAGGTTGCTCTTGCCAGTGAGGAGCTAGGACCTGCAATCCGTTCCTATCTGAAATCGCTGGATCTGGACAGGGCTACGTAAGAGCCGACCCGTTTGGCCGGAGTTGTAATCCCGAACCGTTCTCACGCAACAGCCTCAAGAGGTTCTATGAAAATACTCGTCGTCGGTTCCGGAGGAAGAGAACACGCTATCGTTTGGAAGCTTCGCCAAAGCCCGCGCGTACAAGCGGTCTTTTGCGCGCCGGGCAATGGAGGCATAGCGCGAACTGCGTGCTGCGTCCCGATCCAGCCGCATGATTTTGCGGCAATCAGGGATTTGGTGCGCAAGGAAAAGATCGAATTCGTGATTGTCGGGCCTGAAGCGCCGTTAGCTGCGGGGCTGGTGAATGAATTGAAATCCTCCGGGGTTCTGGTTCTAGGGCCTACCCGCGAAGCCGCGCAGCTGGAATCCAGCAAAGTGTTCGCCAAGGATTTTATGACCCGGCACGGGATCCCGACAGCAGCGTATACAACTTGCCATGATGCGGATGCAGC
>JBBISO010000065.1:0-10421 GCA_037441325.1 Acidobacteriota bacterium
TGTGCCTGCTGCGGACGTCAGGTGCAGGGTCGCCATCCGCTGCAGACTTCGGATGTTCGGGGAGCGGCCCAAGTACAAATGGGACCTGAATCGCTGTCGCTGGCCGCCCATTTGAACAAGGAAATGGGCATTTCCCACGAGCGAGTCGCGCGTGTTCTGGAATTGGGGTGCGGATTGCGGACAAACCGCAGTACGATCTGTCGGGCTTTGTTGCGGCTGGGCAAAAAGGCAGTGCCCACCTACGACGGGCTGAGGACCGCTGCCCGCGCAAGCATAGTCAACCAGTTGGACGAAACCGGCTGGCGGGTTGCAGGGCATCTGGAATGGCTTTGGGTTGCGGTCAGCGAGCAGGTCACCTTTTATCAAATCCTTCCGGGTCGGGGATTTGAGGAAGCCGCTTCCATTTTGGGAAAAGACTATGCCGGGTTTCTCAACCATGACGGCTGGGCTCCATACTATCGTTTTGAACATGCTTATCATCAGACCTGCCTCAGCCATCTGATTCGTCGCTGCGAAGATATGGTCAAAGTCGCATCTCCTGTCGGGTCTCGCTTCCCCTTGGCAGTCATGCAGCTGCTACGACAGGGCCTGGATCTGCGCAACCGCTTTCAGCTCGATATGATATCTTTGCCTGGTCTCCGAATAGCCACCGGTCGGCTCGAAAACGCCCTGGACCATTTGCTCTCACGCACATTCCATTTGCCGGCCAATCGTAGGCTTGCCAAGCACTTGATCCATGAGCAGCCGCACCTATTCACTTTTCTCCACTGCCCTGGGATCAACGCTACCAATAACGCAGCCGAACAGGCCATTCGCCCCGCCGTTATTGCGAGAAAAACATGGGGAGGCAACCGGACCTACAACGGGGCAATGGCACAGCAGGTATTGGCGAGCGTTCTGAGAACATTCCGGCAACAAGCGAAAGACTCCTTTATCGCGCTCACAAAGCTGATGCGCTCTCCGGGTCAACTGATTTTGGAGATAGTTCCTGAATCGCTGTCGCCCTAATGCCGCAAAATTACAGGAAAATACCCGATTCAATTTGGCATTCAGCCACTTCCTGGCTTCTCGGCCAAGGTGTCTGCGTTCAGATGCGGTAAACAATTACATTCTATCCTGCGATGCGGAAAAACTGCTGCAGGCGGCGTCATAGTCCTTCCACCAACCCTGAAGTATATCCATATTGGTCGGCCGGGGCTCGACCCCGTCTCCCGCCAACCTCAAGTAGTCGCGCAGGAGCGGACGGAAGTGCGGGTGCGCGCACTTGTTAATGATGTCCTCGGCGCGGCGCCGGGCGGACCTTATTTCCGTATTGAGCGCGAATCCATGTTCCGTGACGACACAATGGATGTCGTGCTCGGTATGGTCGATGTGGCGGACGTAGAGCATAACGCCGCTGACGGCCCTGCCCCCTTTGAGGCGGCGAACAGACGGCGTGTGGACAATACTGAGATACGCATGGCGGAAAAAGTCGCCGCTGCCTCCCAGGCCGTTGATGACTCTGGAACCGTCGACATGCGTGGAGTTGACGTGCCCGTAAATGTCCACTTCGATGGGCGTATTCATCGCAATGACAAACAGACGCGTGATCAACTCGGCATTATTGGAGAGCCACATGGGCCGGAGCACTATCCTTTCGCGGCACCGCGGAAACAAGCGCATGAATTCGCTGTTCGCACCTTCCGATAAAGAAATGCAGGTCGCCGATGCGCTTTCGAACTTATCATCATCTTCCACATAACGCATCATGCCGTCCTGAAAAACCTCCGTCCAGAAACGGATCTTTTGGAACGGAGAGTGGTATAGCTCGCCGATAATGGCATTGGCCACATTCCCGACGCCCGACTGAATCGGCGGGAGTCGCTTGCCCCAGTTGAATTTTTTCCGGCAATACAACAAAAACTCAATGACGTTCCCGGCGATCTTCCGATCCACTTCCGATGTCGGCTTGAAGTTTGCCGGGTAATCCGGCCGGTCCGACTGCACGACCGCGACCACCTTGCTCTTGTCGATTTCGACGTAGTGAGTGCCGATGCGGTCTCCCACATTGACAACCGGAACCGGCCAACAGACGCGAGGATGGACGCACGGAAGCGCGATGTCGTGAAAGCCGGTATAGTCCGGAATCAGCGGATTCACCTCAAGGATGATTCTTCCCGCCGCCGCCAGCGCCTCCGCGGATATCCCCACCGAGGACGAGAGGATTACACTGCCGTCCGGACGAATCCGAGACACTTCCACCACCGCGAGATCCATGTCTCCATAGAATCCATAGAGCAGGTTCCGGGCGAATGAAGAAAGATGAACATCGGCGAAATCCATCTCGCCGGCATTGATTAATTCGCGCGAGACCGAAGAAGACATATAGGGGCCCCGCTTCCCGACAAAGGAGGCAATCGGATTTTCCACTTCTTCCGACAAGGAAGCTCCGGTGAAAAGGCCGATTTTCGTTTTGGGCGCATACTGACTCAAATGGCGCGCAAGGGCGGGAATAAATGCTTTCGGTTCTCCGGATTTGGCAAAACCGCTTATAGCTATTTTGCATCGGTCCGCTACAAACTTCACGGCTTCTTCGACGGGAACCAGTTTATCAAGCAATTCCTTGCATTCTATACGTTCGGTTAGGATCGCCATTGGTCTACTCCCACGCATATCCTGGCCCGCATTTCAAAGTTTCTTAGGGAGCCGGCGCAGACGGACGTGGATACAAGGCGCGTGAGAGATGCGGGCGAGTGGGAACAGCTAATTCCTCTGTTGGAAATATCGGGATTTCGAGTAGCGCACTTCTCCCCGCCGCGCTTTCTCAGGCTGTCACAAGGAGTTAGCCCGCTTTTCGAAGCCCGGATCACATAATAGCGGCCAAAACTTCCTCAACCGCGCCTTTGACCATATCAACCTTGTATCCGTTCTCCCCGAGAGGGCGGGCACCAGCCACAGCTTCGTTTCCGGCGGCAGCCGCAAGGGCTTTATCAAGTTTCTTGCCGGCAAGCAGCTTTTCTGCCGCGCCGATCCGCCAAGGGTATGGAGCCACCCCTCCTAGCACAAGGCTGGCCGTGCGGATATTGCCGTTTTCAAGCTGCAAAACAGCCGCAACGCTTGCGAGCGCGAAATCCCAGGATCCGCGCGACGCAATTTTTCGATAAACGCTTTTAACTTCCCCGCTGGCGGGCGGAAGATGTATTTCGGTCACTATTTCGTTAGGCAATAGAACGTTTTCCTTATCGATGCTCTTACCCGGCCCGACAAAGAAATTATCCATCCTGACAGTGCGGCTCCCGGAAGGCCCTGCAACCCTGACCTGCGCCTGCAAGGCCGCCAAAGCAACGGCCGCATCCGACGGGTGCACGAAGAAACAGGGGCTTCCTCCAAATATGGCGTGATATTGATTTTCACCCGTGACGGCATAGCATACGCTGCCGCCTTTTTTGAGGCACAGGAAATCACCTCGGAAATACCAGCAGCGCGGCCTTTGGCAAATATTTCCCCCGAGAGTACCCTGCTCCCGAATCTGAGGAGTGCCGACTGCAGCTGCGGCTTGGGCTAAGGCCTGATATTTCCGCGTTAATGAGGCGTCGGCGGCAATATCGGCCAACGAAGTGAGCGCGCCTATTCTCAGTCCCCCGTCCGGCCTAGCTGTTATCCCTTTTAATTCCTTGATGTTGCTGATGCTAACAACTTTCTCAACCGGGAAAACTCCGTCGCGCGCGCATCCGAGCAAATCAGTCCCGCCCGCGAGCAGCCTTGCACCTTTGGTGCTCAGCGCTTTGAATGCCTCCGCAAGTGAGCCTGCTTTAATGTAATCAAAGTTATCCATCATGGCTCATCCCCTTTTCTTTTTGCTGAGCAATTCCAGGATCATCCTGCTGTCAATCGGACCGTTGTTAGGCCTGACGCCGATTGCATCATAAACTGCGTTGGCGATGGCTGCGGCCGTCGGCACGTGCGCCGGCTCACCCAAACCTTTGCAGCCGACATTATTGCATTCATTGTCCTGGAGATCGACCGGCAGGACCTCGTGATTCACAGGAACATCCAAGGCGCCGGGGACTTTGTAATCGTGCAGATTGGCGTTGCACATTTTCCCGGTTCGCCGATCCATGACCCGCTTTTCGGTAAGAGCATATCCAAGACCCATGACCATGCCGCCGAAAACCTGGCATTCGAAAGTCTTGCGGTTGATCACGCGCCCGCTCTCATTGGCTGCGACCAGCCGCACGACTTTAACCTCCCCGGTCTGGGTGTTGACCTCAATTTCGGCAAAATGGGCGCCGAACGGCATAATTGCCTTATTCGCGGGATTCGGCTCCCTGTTTCCGATTCCGATGACGTCCATTACACCTTTGGATCGGAACAGCTCCTCCAATGTCCTCTTTTTATCAGGATTGCTGCGGCTCACGACCGAGTTTCCTCTGATTTCCAAATCATCCGTGGGAACAGCGAGCGCGCCCGCCGCCCATTCAAAGATCTGGCGTTTGACGATCCAGGCGCCCCGGCGGACTGCCGGAACCAGGCCGGGCAGAGTCATGCTGCCTCCGCTGCTTGACGCATAGGGAGTGAGAGCCGTATCGGCATTAATTATTCGGATGTTTTCGAGAGGCACATCGAGCTCCTCGGCTGCAACCATACAGGCAACGGTTTTGGTCCCTGTGCCGATATCCATCGCACCGGCCTTTATGGTGACACCTCCATCTGCAAACATACGGACTTCAGCGGTATAGGGCGGCCCCCCGGAACCCATCATCCACAATCCCGCCGCCATGCCGAAGCCACGCTTGATATGGCTGTCGCCTTTGGGCATGGCCTTGGCTTCTTTCCAGCCGAATTTCTTAGCCCCCTCGATCAGGCAATCTTTCAACCCGGCGCTTGAATACGGCATTTTCCTTGTTTGGCTCACATCGGTAAAATTCTTGAGGCGGAATTCAACCGGATCCATGTTCAATTTCTCGGCCAGCATATCCATCATCTGCTCCAGCGCCCAGGCTCCGGTTGGGAATCCGGGAGCCCTGAATGCCCTGGCCCGGCCTACATTCGTATATGCACCGCTTTCGGTAACCATAACGTTGGGGCATTTATACAGCTCCTGGACCAAGAATCCCACGGAGGCGCCGGCTGAGTAAGCCCCGGGGGTGTAAACATTCGTGAGCTGGAGCGCCGTAAGAGTCCCGTCCTTCTTAACTCCGGCCTTCAAAGTCATTTTCGCGTTGGGCCGGTTGCCGACACACAACATGGTTTCCTCTCTGGAAAGCATCATTTTCACGGGACGGCCAGCCTGGCGGGACAGCAGCGCCGCCATTACTGTATATTTACCCATCTCCAGCTTCGATCCGAACCCGCCGCCCATATAACGGCAAATTACCCTTACATTGTTGTACGGAAGCCCCATCGTCCTTGCGAAGGAGATCATACAGGCGTCGTAAACTCCCTGAGTGGAATCCCAAATAGTGATTTTATTTCCATCCCATTTTATAACCGAGCCGTGGACCTCTCCATTAGCATGGATCTGAACACTGGTACAGAAGGTTTCCTCAAGCTCAACATCCGCCTCGGCAAATCCCTTTTCAACGTCGCCTCTTCTCATCGACATCGGTTTTCCTGCCGCATTGCCTCCTTCATGAATCTTTGGCGCATCTGCTTTGAGGGCTGATTCCTCGTCGATAACAAAAGGAAGGACTTCGTATTCGACTTTGATGGCCTTAACCGCATCCCATGCTTGATAAGGAGTTTGCGCGGCAACTGCCGCCACCTCATCTCCCTGATAGCGGCAATGGGGGTCAAATAACTTGCTTTGAGGGGGTTTGCCGCCATACCAGGGGATATCGGCCCCAGGAGACTTTCCCGTAAGGATTGCAACCACGCCCGGCATATTCTCGGCCGCGCTGGTATCGATGCTTTTAACCATCGCGTGTGCGTGCGGGCACCGCAGAGTTGCGCCATACACCATTTCCGGCAGAATGACGTCGTAAGTGTATTGGGCCTTTCCCGAAACACGCTCAAAGGCATCCACGCGCGGAAGCTCCTTGCCCACGATCCGAGTTCCGCCCCATGGCTGCATTTGATCGTCGGGGGGAGCCGCAGGTTCGAAGCTTCTGCGGAACGATTCCTCAAGTTTGTCGTAGAACTCGGACATTACGCACCTCCCTTATACACGCGCAGCCGGGATGCTTTTGCGGCGGCATTGAAAACGTTTTTATAGACACCGCAACGGCAGAGGTTGCCGCTCACACCGATACGGATCTGATCAAGGGTCGGATTGGGATTGCTGCGCAAGAGACCCTCAACCGCCATAATTTGGCCGGGAGTGCAAAATCCGCACTGGAGAGCGTCTTCTTCCGCAAAGGCCCTTTGAACCGGTCCCAGCTTATCGCCTTCCAACAGACCTTCAATCGTCGTGATGGCGCGGCCTTCAGCCTCCACAGCAAGCGTCAAACAAGAATAGCGCGGCTTACCGTCAATCAACACGGTGCATGCGCCGCATTCACCACGCTCACAACCGATTTTGGTTCCTGTGAGTCCGATTGCATCGCGCAATACATAAAGCAGGGTCCAGCGAGGTTCCACCAGTATCTTTCTCGTTGAACCGTTTACGCTTAAATTAATAGTGACCGCCTTATTTCCCGCGTGAATTTCCTGGGCCGGGGCCTCCGGAGCGCCTTTCAGCGCCGCAGCGGCGACCGCCCCTGCACTCACCGAGCTTAGGAAACCTCTGCGGCTTATCCCTTCGTTGGATTCGCCGGCTTTATTTTCGGGGTCTTCTGGCATAGGAGATCCTCCCATTGGGTTTGCCGGTTTGTTTCCCGGCAACGCAAACCGAAAGAAGGAACGATTCCTTGCTTTCGCAGCATGATTTTAACACAAATGACGGTAAATGACGGTACCTGGTTATACTGTCCCCAATGTGAGGACGACGCCGACCCAGGTGCGCCCCATGCCGGTTTTTTCCGCGATGATATCGCCGTACTTGGAGAGGTTGGAGCCGGCGAAAACCATCACCGCGGCAACGAGCAAGAATTGTGCCCAAAGAATCAAGGATGAACGCTCCTTTGCGCTTGGCTAAAACTTGTCCAAATGTCCCTCCGGATCATGTGATTTCTCCGAACCAGCCGCGGCGCTCCATCCATTTTGACAGCTCCAGGACCGGAAAAATCGTCAGGGACGTAAAGGTCAGAACGATCCAGTCCACCCTCGAGAGACTAAACGTACCCATGGGCACCTGGAAAAACGGCAGGTAAACGACGATGACCAGGAGCAATAACTCCCACGCAATGGCCCGATTGAGCCACTTGTTGGCAAAGGGATGAATCAGCGCGGACCAGCGATCCGAGCGATAGTTGTAGGCCTTGAAGAACTGGATCAGCACCAGCCCGACGAACACCATGGTCATTGACTCCGCGAGCGTTCTTCCCTAATCGAGGGCCCAGCGAAACATGCTCAAATTCACCAGAGCCGACCACAGCCCGCCGACAGCCATTAAGGTCAATAGCGGGCGGGTAAAAATACCCATGCGAGGATCCCGGGGCGGACGGCGCATGAGATCCGCCTCCGGCGGATCCACTGCCAGTGCCAGGGCCGGCAATCCATCGGTTGCAAGGTTGACGTAAAGTATTTGCACGGCGCTTAGAGGCAGAGGCCAACCCAGTAGTGTGGCTCCCGCCAGCAAAACGATCTCGCCGAGGTTCGACGACAACAGGAACATCAGATACTTTTTTATATTTTCAAAGACACGGCGCCCCTCCTCCACCGCCGAAACGATGGAAGCGAAATTGTCATCGGTCAGCGTCATATCCGCCGCTTCTTTGGTGACGTCGGTGCCGGTGATGCCCATGGCAATGCCGATGTTGGCTTTTTTGAGCGCCGGCGCATCGTTGACGCCGTCCCCCGCCATTGCGGCGAAGTGACCCCGCGCCTGCAACGCCGTCACCACGCGCAGCTTGTGTGCCGGCGAGACCCGCGCATAAACGCTCAACGTTTCCACATCGCGTCCGAAATCCGCGTCGCTTCGTTTATCGATTTCCGGGCCGGTGATGACGCCGCCGCTTCTGATCAATCCCAATTCGCGGGCCACGGCCGCCGCGGTGATCGGATGATCTCCCGTAATCATGATCGGCCGGATGCCCGCACGCTCGCAGGTTTCAATGGCGGCCTTCGCCTCCGGTCGGGGCGGATCGATCATTCCGACGAGGCCGAGAAATGTCATCTCACGTTCGCTGTCCTCGAGCGTCGCGCCCGGTTTGGATGCCACCGCCAAGACCCGCAACGCATCCTGTGCCAGTGACTGGGCCACGGCCATGGTCGATTCACGCTCCGCAGGCTCCAGCGTCACCACCTTACCCTCGCGAAGGGCCTTCGAACAGGTTTTGATAATGGTCTCCGGCGCGCCTTTGGCGCAAGCAAAAGTCCCTTCGGGTGCCCTGTGCAACGTCGTCATCCGTTTACTCTCGGAACTGAATGGAATCTCGCCGATCCGGGGAAATTTTTCTTCCAGGCGCGCTTTGTCCAACCCCGCCTTTGCCGCCGCGACCACGAGAGCGCCCTCCGTCGGATCCCCCTCTATGTGCCAATTCAGCATCGATTCGTCCGCGTGACCTTCCCCCGCCGCAGAGCGCACCAACCGCGCATCCGATGCCAGCGTTGCCGCCTGCAAGAGTTCGATGAACGGACCTTTCGGCTCAATTTTCTTGTCATCCAGCGTGAAGTCGCCTTGAGTCAGATATCCTGCCCCGGAGACCTCCGGCAACTGGCCGATCATGTAAATTTTTCTCACGGTCATCTCATCTCTGGTCAGAGTGCCGGTCTTGTCGGAGCAGATCACCGAGACGCTGCCGAGGGTCTCCGCGGCCGGCAAACGCCGGATGAGCGCGTTGCGTTTCACCATGCGCTGCACCCCGATGGCAAGAGAAATGGTCACCACCGCCGGCAGCGCTTCCGGGACTACCGCGACGGCGAGGGCAATGCCAAAGATCACGATTTCCAAAAGCGGTTGGCCGCGCAGCCAACCCAAGAGTACGATCACGGCGACGACCTCCCGGGCCGGCACGCTTTGCTCGCGGCCATCTCTGAGCACCGACGCAGTGGGGGCGGCCATTTTTCTCAGCGCTTCCAACGCCCGCTCGGCGCGGAACTCCTGATAAAATCCCAATAGCACGGCGAAGGCAGCGATGATGGCGATAGCCGCCGCCTCGATGGCGTGCCCTAGCAGGGCCGACAGCACCACGGCGACCAGCAAAATAATGATGAGGACGTTCTTGAACTGCTCGCTCAACACCTCCCAGGAAGTCACCCTGTGCGCCGCGCGAAGCTCGTTGGGACCCTGCTCGGACAGACGCTCAGCCGCCTCTTTGGCGCTCAGGCCCCGGTCGGCATTACTGCCCAGGCGCCGCACCGCTTCTACCCCATCCATCTGATGCCATCGAACTTCGTTCGCCATGGATTGCATCCGCCGAATCAAAAATTGGCCTTCAAGACATATTGCTGCAGCATGCGGTGGGTGTTGAAAAAGGAGCCGTTCAGCGCGATGGCGTGGCGCATGATATCGGCTGATTGGAAAAATGAATGCCTATTTATAATGGCTCGCTCCCGATCAAAACCCGCCCTTGGTCTCTGAGATGCATTATGTTAGCTGATAGGAAAAATGAACGCCTGTTTATAATAGCTCGCTCGCGTTGAATTTTCATTTTTAATTTTGCTATGCTTTGCAGCAGGACCGGCAAGAACTTGGGAAATTGCACAAATCTATTGGCGATCAGCATTCCAGATGATCGGAAAGAGCCCTAACCCGCATTTCTCACAAGGTTTCGTAGCGAGGCGGCGCAGGCGCGGGGAAGAAAAGCGGGCGGGACATCCCTCCCCGTCTTCCCCTCCTGCGGGCCCTCTTTCACGGACGCGGCATCTGCTTCCCATCCGAAATCGGGGATATTTCCGGGATGTTTTCAGGCCACGTGCGCCATCCTCCCCACCCTTTCAAAAACAATTCCCTATCAATCCCTTGGGAAGTGCCGATGCCGGGGTTTCGACGGTCTCCGGGCAATCACGCCGTCAGGATCAAGTGTTGTACCTCACCACCTCATGAATCGGCCGGCGTGGGCTGGGGTAAGTATTGATGATGCTGTCCGGGTTTGGATAGCCGAGCGCGATTCCGATCACGATGCTGAGGTCATCGGAAATCTCCAGTTCCCGCCGCAGAACGTCCGATTGGGACACAAGCATTCCCGCGATTAAATCGCAGCTCTCGTAGACATTTATTCCGTCACAAACTTTCTGGCAAGAAGCCAGTCATAAAGCCGGTCTGTCCAGGTCGCCACCGGCATTCCCGCAGGGGGACCGTACGCATGGTCATAAACATGAAACTCAACCGGACGTCCTGCTTCCTTCCATAGAGTGAACAAAACTGCGCATCCATTGGTCACGTTGAAATGACCATCCAT
>JBBISO010000065.1:10431-11990 GCA_037441325.1 Acidobacteriota bacterium
GCACGGAAACATCAACCAGTGACGGACCATAGATAGTAGCCACGAAATCCGGATACGCGTCTGAGGATTTCGTCACGGCGGTCCCGATGGCAACACCCCCTCCCGCTGAGAATCCCAGAATGCCAATACGTTTCGGATCAATGTTGTATTTGGCCGCGTCACGCCTGAGTACTCGGATGGCTTGCTGGCCGTCGGCTATGGCCATCTGGATTACTTTGAGATGTTCCTGATTGTCCGGTGCTGGATTGGCGTTACCGCGCCTGTTCAGAATTTCCCTGAACGAAAGTTCATTCCCGGTACCCATCCTTCTCTCAGGAGCTCCCGACCGTAACGGGCTTGCAGAACGCGCACCACCTGCCGCGGGCGAAGTATCAGGGACTACTCTGTACTTGAGAATAAAAGCGGCAATGCCTTTGGAGTTTAGCCACTCTGCGGTTCGTTCCGGCTCGGCGAAACCCAGCATGCGCATGGCACCGCCCGGACAAAGGATTATCGCCGCTCCATTCGCTTTGGCCGCATCAGACAGATAGACCGTCAGGGTGGGATTCACAACGTTGGAATAAGTCTTTGAGCCGCCGGGCCCTTCAGTGACTTTTTCGCTGAAGGTCCAGTCCTCAGAACCGGGTGCCTTTCCGGGCCAGACAGGAATCGCCGGTTTAGGCTGAACTTCAGAGCTGGCTGAGGACGGTTGATTCCTAACTTTTTGAGCATAAGCGGATGACACAGCCAAGGCAATGAGTAAAACTATAATGCTTGAAAACAATATTTTATTCATAATGCCAACCTCCTGAGATTATTTATCCGAATCCTCTAAACTGTGTGTTTGTATAGGAAGAACGAACGCCAGTCCTGACTTTTCCTAATAAAGGGAAATCAGGAGCAGCAATATGGAATAAATAGTAATATTGATCCCGGCCCATAAAATCATGCCGATAAAAAAGGCAGGCCGCTTTTTGTCATCATCAACCAATGAAACCGCCATGGCTCCCATGGACGAGAATGGAGATACCGCCGTCCCCATTGCTCCGACAGCAATAGCTGAAAATAAGAGCCCGGGATCGATGCCTCCCGCAGCGACACCCGGCACAAGGGGGAAAAAAGTGGTATTCACCACAAATCCGCTTACAAAGAAGCTCATAATTCCTGAAAACAACGAAAACAGGGCCGGCGAAAATATAGCGGAGACGTTTGATGACAGATAATCGGATATTATCTTCACGGCACCCGATTCCGTAACAATGGATATCAGCATACCCATACCGCAAAGCGTCACTAACGCGCTCCACGGCACACGTAAAAAGGCTTTTTTATCATCACCGACCTTTAGCAATATCGATATAAGGGCAAAGAAAAAAGATACAAGGGCGATGTTGAGATTGTTGGCGAGCAAATCGACAACGGGATTTTCGGGAATGACAAGATGAAACAGGGGAACCAGAACCATTACGCACAGGTACAGGACAATGATTCCGAGGGTTATTTTTTGTTTTCCTTCAAAAGGCTCCGGCCGCGCGATACTGTCGGCTTTTACACGGTATCCCCGGAAAATAATGTAAGAA
>JBBISO010000066.1:0-1273 GCA_037441325.1 Acidobacteriota bacterium
ATACGGATCCGGCTTGACCTGTCCGTACAGGACCAACCGGGTCCCGACTTGATAGACTCGGCGCAGGTAGGGCTGATTAAAGAATTTCACCCTGATGCCGCCGCCGGCATCGCTTACCAGCATTTCAAAAATGGAAAAGTTTTTCCGCCGAGTGTCGAAGCTTGCGGCGCTGCATACCTCACCGCGAATCAAAACCCACTCGCCGTCCCGCAACGATGAGATTGACTGAAAGCGGCTGCGGTCTTCATACCGAAAAGGAAAATAATCAAGCAGATCTCCGACTTTATGAATGCCGCGGGCTGCGAGCATCTCGGAGCGCCGCGGCCCTATGCCCTTGATAAACTGGACGGGGGTTTCCACGCTTGCCGTTTTAAGTCCTGACATAGCTGCATTATAAATTGCAAATTTGCAATTATAAATTCGAGATTTATGAACAATCATGGTGATCTCGAATTGAACGCGTCCGGCGCATCTGCTATAAGTAAATCAATGAAAGCATCATCTTTATTGCTTACTTTTTTCCTGTTCCTTGCCGCCTGCGGCGGACGTGCCCTCAGCAGCAATCATGCCCGGGACATCATCATCCGTATTCCTCGGGAAGCCCTTCCAAAAGAGGATGTCGAGGTGGTCAACATCCGGCAGGTATCAGGATCCGAAGCCGTTGTCGAGACCAGGCTCAAGACGGCTTTCCGCCTTGAAAAGTCGAGGGGACAATGGGTTGTGCGCGAAATGCGGCTGGGGCATGGCGAATGGGAAAAGCTCAGCAACCTGATACAGGCCTTAGAGGAAGTTAAGATCGCGGAAACCCGAACAATACTGGATAGGGTTGCCGAGGCGATACGGAAATACCGGTCCGTCAACGGGAACCTGCCCGCATTCGAGGACTACATCTCTTTGTCCGACCTTCTTTCTCCAAAATTCATGACTCCTGTGATCCGGCTGGATTCCTGGAGGCAACCGCTGGCGGCGGAGCGCGTGGGCCCAAGCTCCATCGTGATCCGGTCGGCGGGTCCCGACGGCAAGCACGGCACGCAGGATGACATTTCCCGATCCTTTCCGCCATAAAATGCCGCGGATTTTGGCGCGGCGGTGGTTACGCGGCGCAGCGGTTACCCAGGCGGCATCAACAAGATGCAACTTGCGACCTTGCCCTGCCTGCTTGCTGTGGACGCCGGCGCCGAGAAACGAGGGCTAACCCGCATTTCTCAGAGGGTTTCGCAGCGAGGCGTTGCAGACGGGTGTGGATCCAAGGCGCGCGACATGTGGGGCGGGT
>JBBISO010000066.1:1310-11942 GCA_037441325.1 Acidobacteriota bacterium
AGGACGGCTCTGGAGAGCCGTCCTCACGAGCGGCGAAATGCAGCAGTCAGGCCCGGATGTGCCGCCCCAGCAAAAACCTTGTGAGAAATGCGGGCTAAAGGCTGTCCAGGATGTGGCCGAGCTTTTCTTTCTTGATCTTTAGGTAGCCGCGAGTCATGGAATTAGGAGGAATTTGCAGGGGAACGCGCTTTTCGACACGGATTCCTTCCCGCTCCAGCCCCTGAACTTTTTCGGGATTATTAGAGAGGAGGCGGATACGCACTGCGCCTAGATATTTCAGGATTTCGGCAGGCATGCGATAGTCTCTCAGGTCCGCTTCGAAACCAAGCTTTTCGTTAGCCGCGACCGTGTCGAGCCCGCGGTCCTGCAGTTCATAGGCGTGAATTTTGTTGATCAATCCGATTCCCCGGCCCTCCTGCTGCTGGTAGATCAGCACTCCGGCTTCCGACTTTGCAATGAGACTCATGGCGGCTTCGAGCTGATCCCCGCAATCACAGCGCTTGGAGGAAAAAACATCGCCCGTCAAGCACTGGGAATGAATGCGAACGAGAGTTGCAGCCTGGGGATGGGGTTTCCCGGCCACCAGCGCCACAGCTTCTTCCCCGGAGTTCAGGTCGCGAAAACCGTAAATGGTGAAGTTTCCCAAAGGAGTCGGCAACTTGGCGCAAGGGACCTTGTCAAAGCGCATCTTCGGGCTTGGGGTCTCTGCCGGTAGCCGGCGATTTTTTATTGCTTTACTCACTTTTCCTTCTTCTCACCCCCGGCGGCAGCCTCCTTCGGGCCTTTCTTGCCTTTCTTGCCTTCTTCGGATTTGGCGCGCTTGAAATCGCTTCCAATCAATTCCAGAATCGCCATCTGTGCACCGTCACCATCGCGGAATCCGAGCCGGATGATACGGGTATAGCCTCCATGTCTCTGGGCGAAGCGCGGAGCGATCATTTCAAACAGTTTGGCAACGACAGCGGGGTCTTTAATGCAGGCCAAAGCCTGTCGCCGCGCGTGAAGCGTTTCGCGCTTTCCGAGCGTGATCATCCGTTCTGCAATGGGACGGACTGCTTTAGCCCGTTCCAGGGTGGTCCGGACGCGTTCCTTATCGAAAAGCGACGTCACCATGTTGCGAAACATCATCCCGCGATGGGCTGTTTTCCGCCCCAGCTTTTTGCCAGCAACTCGATGTCTCATGAAACCAGTCTCCGTTCTGCTTCAGCGGCCATTCGGTCATTCCGCCCTGGGAGCGGGTATAGGCCTGCCCTCGGGGTCGAGCTTCATGCCGAACGATAGACCCATTTCGGAAAGAATCTCTTTGATTTCGTTCAGGGATTTCCGTCCGAAGTTCTTGGTCTTCAGCATTTCAGCTTCGGTCTTCTGGACGAGCCCGCCGATGGTTTTGATATCCGCGTTCTTGAGGCAGTTATAGGACCGCACGGAAAGCTCCAACTCTTCTACGGAGCGTTTTAGGTTCTCATACATCCGTTCCGCTTCCCGATCGACTTCCTCTTCCGGCTCCTCGGGCTTTTCTTCAAAGTTGATGAAGATAAACATGTGGTCTTTTACGATCTTGGCCGCCTGCGCGACGGCATCCTGCGGGCGGATGCACCCGTTGGTCCAAACATCCAGGATGAGCTTGTCATAGTCCGTTGTCTGGCCCAGACGCGCAGCTTCCACGGAGTAATTGACCCGCTTTATCGGAGAATGAACGCTGTCGAGCGGGATGTAGCCGACGGCCAGATCTTCATCAAAATTTTCATCCGCCTGCACATAACCGCGCCCCTTTTTGACGCGCATTTCTATCTTAAGCTTGCCTCCCTCGCCGATCGTGGCGATGTGAATATTAGGGTCCAGGATTTCAACATCGGGATCGGGAGCGATATGGCCGGAAGTAAGCTCCCCCGGCTGTTCCGATTCAAGATAGATCGTCTTGGAATGATCGACGTTGAGCTTCAGCGGGACCTGTTTCAAATTCATGATGATATTGGTCGCGTCCTCCGTCACGTTGGGGATAGGCGTAAACTCGTGTAGCACGCCCTCGATTTTCATGGCGGTGATGGCGGCTCCTTCAATTGAAGACAACAGCGCCCGGCGCAGCGCATTTCCGATCGTTGTGCCAAAGCCTCTTTCGAAGGGTTGGGCAAAGAAGTGGCCGTAAGTCGGACTCAGGGTCTCAAGATCGCAAATTAATCTCTTCGGCTTCTGAAAGGCTCTTGTCATATTTTTCCCCTTAACTCAACTCTCCCTTACTTCGAATAGAGTTCCACGATTAGCTGTTCTTCAATGGGCATGGCTAGGTCCTCGCGCCTGGGCAGTGCTTTAACGGTGCCTTTCAGCCCTTCTGCATCCAATTCCAGCCAGGCCGGCACGCCGCCCCGGCCGCCGATCGTGCCTATCGAATCCAACACCTGTTGGTTTTTCCGGAGTCGCTCCCGGAGCGTGATCACATCGCCGGCTTTGACCTGAGCGGAGGGGATATTTATTTTCTTGCCGTTGACCAGGATATGTCCATGAGTCACCAACTGCCTGGCCTGATCGCGCGAGGGTGCAAACCCCAGCCGGTAGGCCACGTTGTCAAGGCGGCACTCCAGGCTTATCAGCAAGGTTTCACCGGTGATTCCCTTCCTCTTTTCAGCTTTGGTGAAGTAATTGGCAAACTGATTTTCGAGGACTCCATAGATACGCTTCACCTTCTGCTTTTCGCGCAATTGCGCTCCGTAACCGATCGTCTTGGGGCGATGATCACGGCCGTGCTGTCCGGGAGGGAAACTGCGTTTTTCCACGGCACAGGTTTCCCTGAAACAACGGTCTCCCTTCAGGAAGAGCTTGGTGCCCTCCCGCCGGCAAAGCCGACATTTTGCGTCGCGATATCGAGCCAATATTTAATCTCCTTCTTATATTTCAATCCCTGCGGATTTGCGATTAGCGATTTACCGCCTCCCTCATTCGCAAATCGTCAATCGTAAATGGACTACACGCGGCGCCGTTTGGGCGGCCGGCACCCATTATGCGGGGTCGGCGTGATGTCCCGGATGGCCTTCACTTCAAGCCCTGCGCTCTGCAGCGCCCTGATAGCCGATTCCCGGCCAGCCCCCGGCCCCTTGAGATGGACCTGCAGCGTGCGCATGCCAAATTCTTTGGCCGCATTAGCAGCCACGGATGCCGCCTGCTGGGCTGCAAACGGAGTTCCCTTGCGCGAACCTTTGAATCCTACAGCCCCGGCGCTAGAGGCCGCCAAAAGGTTGCCCTCCAGATCCGTAATGCTGATGATCGTATTGTTGAAGGTCGCAAGGATATGCGCGATTCCCGCGGGGATGTTGAGTTTCTCCCGCTTTTTCCCGGTTTTCCGCTTGGCGGTTTTCTTTTGTTTCTCTGCCATTAGTTACTCCAGCGAGCGTCCGCTATCTCTTGCCGATAATCCTTCGCGGGCCCTTGCGGGTCCGGGCATTAGTATGGGTTCTTTGCCCACGCACAGGGAGACCGCGCCGGTGGCGCAAACCCCGATAAGAGCCGATCTCCATAAGCCGCTTGATGTCCATGGAAACCGCTTTCCGCAGGTCGCCTTCAACCATGCCGTCTCTCTGGATGATATTCCGGATGCGGACCGCCTCATCTTCAGTCAGATTCTTCACCTTGGTATCAATGTCGACCCCGGCTTCCCGGCAAATCGTAGTGGCCCGGCTCTTGCCGATTCCATAAATGTAGGTCAGGCCGATCTGGACCCGCTTGTTCAGCGGAAGATCCACTCCTGCGATTCTAGTCAATTATTGCCTCCCTGTTAACCCTGACGCTGCTTATGTTTGGGGTTGGAGCACCGAATTTGGATTACTCCCTTGCGGCGCACGACCTTGCATTTGGTGCACATTTTTTTAACTGATGCCCTCACCTTCATATTTGCAACCCTATAGAATGCAGAGGATGAACAAATTTCTGCATCTTGCATTCTGCACCTCTCATCCCGCATCTCCCGACTCAACGGCCTCCCATTAAATATTCATTTATACCGGTAAACAATTCGTCCCCGCGACAGGTCATAGGGCGACAGTTCCACCAGGATTTTGTCGCCCGGCAGGATACGAATGAAATTCTTCCGCATTTTGCCGGAAACATGAGCCAGCACCATGTGCTTATTTTCCAACTCAACCCGGAACATGGCGTTGGGCAGCGTTTCCACCACCGTGCCAACAACTTCTATGGCATCTTCTTTGGGCATACTACCTATTTACGATTGGCGATCGGAAATCAACCGTTAGGTTTTCAACCGTCAATCGCAAATCCGTTCGAGCTTGGATAATACCGATTATAGTATCAAATATCTCCCCGGCTGGCCTGTCCCCATTCACTCCGACATAAGACCCCTGATTCTGAAAGTGTTGAATCAAAGGCCGCGTCGTTTTGTGATACACCTGAAGCCGTTCCGCGATCGCCTCTGCGTTATCGTCCTTCCTTTGAATAAGTGCCGTCCGGCACTCATCGCACTGACCTGCGGCCTTCCCCGGATCCTGATTGGCGCTGAACATCTTGCCGCATTTCGGGCAGGTCCAACGGGCCGACAAACGCTCAATCAATACTTGATCCGGCGCTTCGACACCTATGGTTAAAACCCGAGTCCCGTCTTGGTCGAAAACCGATTGCAGGTGTTCGGCCTGAGGAATCGTGCGCGGATACCCGTCCAGAATAAACCCACGGCCGCAGTCTGCACGGGCCAAGCGTTCCGCAACGATTGCATTCACCAGTTCGTCGGGAACGAGTTCTCCTGATTCCATAATAACCTTCGCCTTTTTCCCCAATTCGGTTTGGTTCTTCAAAGCTTCGCGCAGCATATCGCCGGTTGATATATGAGGGATTTTCAATGCCTCACTCATCCTACGCGCCTGCGTTCCCTTTCCGGCGCCCGGCGGTCCCAGCATTATAATCGCCAACCTCTGCTTATTCATCCCGACCTGCTTGCGATTGACGATTCATGATCGATGACTGCAATACCCAGAGCTTGTTTCTTGATCGTCAATCGCAAATCGCAATTGCTTCTATCCCCTCCGCCCTCGAATTCTCCCTTTCTTGAGAAAGCCGTCGTAATGCCGCATAATCAGCTGCGATTCAATCTGCTGAACCGTATCCATTGCCACGCCGACAACGATTAGGAGCGAAGTGCCCCCAAAATAAAATGTAACGCCCAAACCGGTGGTTATCCAGCTCAGCCCCGCAGCATTCAAAAGATCGTCGAGCTTCGGCCCGATCCAGGGTATGGGTTGAACCTTGAAACCGGTGATCAGGAATTCCGGAAGAAGACAAATAAGCACCAGATAAACCGCTCCGGCAGCGGTCAGCCGGCTCAATATGCGGTCGATAGACTCGGCCGTCCGGCGTCCGGGCCTTATGCCGGGTATGTATCCGCCATATTTGCGGATGTTATCCGCCACCTCCATGGGATTAAAAATAATACTGACGTAAAAGAAGCAGAAAAAGATTATCCCGACGATATACAGCAAATTATATAATGGCATTCCTTGCGCGAGTTGAGCCGACAGGCTGCTCATGATGGTATCGGGCCAGACAGCGCCCAAGGTCGAAGGGATTGCAACGACCGAAGCGGCGAAGATTACGGGGATGACTCCTCCCGAGTTCACTTTTAATGGCAGGTGTGTTGCCTGCCCCCCGTAGACGCGGCGGCCGACGACCCGCTTGGCATATTGCACCGGTATCTTTCGCTGTCCGCGCTCGACAAATACCACAGCCGCCACCACCAGGACCATCATAACGACCAGCATAATGACCGTAAAGATCGACCAGGTCCGCTGCTGCACGTTGACCCAGATGTTTTGAATGGCCGTAGGCAAGCCCACCACAATGCCGGCAAAAATGATTAGGCTGATGCCGTTGCCGATCCCTCGTTGGGTAATCTGTTCGCCGATCCACATGATAAAGGCTGTGCCGGTGGTAAGCGTGATCATCACCATAAAACGGAACCCCCAACCGGGTTCCGTCACGATCTGAGGGCCGGTTTCGCCTCCGGAACGTTCAAGAGCAACCGCGGTCATAAAACCCTGGAAAATTGCGAGTGCAACCGTCAGGTAGCGCGTATATTGAGTGATTTTCTTGCGTCCTAATTCCCCTTCCTTCGAAAGCTTCTCCAGGTATGGAACCACGACCGTAGCCAGCTGCAAAATGATGGAAGCCGTAATGTACGGCATGATTCCCAGGGCGAATATGCTGAAGCGCCGCAAGGCCCCGCCGGTGAATATGTCCAGAAATCCGAAAATCGTCCCCGACTGCGCTTGGAAAAACTGTTCCAGCGCCGCATGATTTATACCCGGAGTCGGGACATAAGCTCCCACGCGGTACACTGCCAGCATAAAAAGCATGAATAGTACCCGTTTGCGCAAATCGGGAATGTTGAATATATTCTGGATGGAACTGAAGATCGGACTTCTTTCTTCCGGCATAGTGTCTCAGAACCTCAAAGGCTTGGAAGCTCCAAGCTCCGAAGGCTCCAGGCCTCCGGGATTTTTTAATCCAGACGTCCTGAATCAGGCAATGATCTCAATATCGCCGCCCGCCTTCAAAATTTTCTCCTCCGCGCTCTTGCTGAACTTATGGGCGCGAACGTGAAGGGCGTTTTGCAACTCCCCGACTCCCAGGATTTTGATGCCGTCGCGGAGATTCTTAACGATCCCGTGCTCCCTTAAAACTTCAGGGCTGACCTGAGTTCCCGCCTTGAAACCGGCAAGCTTCTCCAGATTAACCACGGAGTATTCCTTGCGGAAAACGTTGTTGAACCCGCGCTTAGGCAGTCGGCGATGCAGCGGCATTTGCCCGCCTTCAAATCCTGGGCGCATTCTGGCGCCAGACCTCGACAGTTGTCCCTTGTAACCCCGGGTCGAAGTTTTCCCGTGTCCGGAGCCCATCCCGCGTCCGATGCGCTTGTTTTTGCGGTTGGCTCCGGGAGCCGGCTTCAATGTGCTAATGCTTAGCATAACATTTGCCTTTTCAATGACAATGGGCCGCCGGTTACAGCTCATTGCTGTGGAGAATTCTGAACAAATGAGGTGCCTGCGCGACCATTCCCCGTACAGCAGGAGTATCCACACGCGTCACTACCTGGTTTAGGCGCTTGAATCCAAGGCTTTTCACGAGCAGTTTGTGCTTTTCAGGCGCTGCGATTGCGCTGCGGTAATATTGAATTTTCAACCTTGGACCGGTTTCGGCGGCCGCTTTCTGTCTGGATGCCATCGCTTACAATTCCTCGACTTGTCTTTCGCGCAGCTTAGCAACCTCATCCGCTTCCTTGAGTCTGCTTAGACCATCGAATGTTGCCTTGACCACATTATGCGGATTGGTGCTGCCAAGGGATTTGGTCAGGATATTGGAAATTCCTGCAGATTCCACGACGGCTCTCACCGGCCCGCCGGCGATGACGCCCGTGCCGTCCGAAGCAGGCTTTAAAATCACACGCCCTGCTCCGTACTTGCCCAGGATGACGTGAGGAATCGTGCGTCCCTTCAGCGGGACTTTGATCATGTTTTTGCGCGCTTGCTCGATCCCTTTGCGGATAGCTTGCGGCACTTCCTTGGCTTTCCCCATTCCATATCCAACGTGCCCATTTAAATCGCCGACAACCACGAGAGCGCTGAAACTTAGGTTTTTCCCCCCTTTGACCACTTTGGTCACGCGGTTTATGGAGACTACCTGGTCCCTTAATTCCTGCGCGTTCGGATCAATCTTATCCAAGCTTCCTCCATAAGCAGGGGCACCCGGCCCGGCGCCCCTATCAGATTAAAATTTCAGTCCCGATTCCCGAGCCGCTTCGGCGAGCGCCTTGATGCGGCCGTGGTAGAGGTATCCTCCGCGGTCGAAAACCACCGTTTCGATCCCCTTGGCTTTGGCGCGTTCTGCAATCGCCTTTCCGGCGAGCTTTGAGGCCTGAATATTGCACCCATGTTTCAGATCTCCCCGCACATCTTTTTCAGCCGTGGAAGCCGCCGCCAGAGTTTTTCCCCGGGTGTCATCCACAATCTGAACATAGATGTATTTCGAGCTTCGAAAGACGCACAGCCTTGGCCGTTTGGGAGTACCGGATATTTTATTACGGATTCTTTGGTGAATCCTCCATCGCTCCTTGGAACGATCAATTGGCCTAATCATCATGCACCCTTTTTCCCGACTTTGAGCCTGACCACCTCGGACACGTAGCGGAGTCCCTTACCTTTATACGCGTCCGGTCTTCTTAGGGAACGGATATCCGCCGCCACCTGTCCCACGAGCTGTTTATCCGAACCGGAGATGGTCAACGTAGCCACATAATTTTGAATGCTTCTGCTCTGCCTCTCCACCTTCACAGAGATCCCCGCAGGGATTGGAAATTCAATAGGATGTGAGTACCCAAGTGTGAGCGTCACCGCTTTGGGTTTGGCATCCACCTTGTAACCTATGCCGACCAAGTCCAATTCCTTTGAAAAACCTTCGGTGACTCCGCGAATGCAATTTGCCGCCAACGCGCGAGCCAATCCGTGGTAGGCCGGATAGGGTTTTTCATCCGATTCCCTGATGGCCGTTAAGGTATCCCCGTTCAATTCAAACCGAATGCCGCGCGGTATCGGGGCGGACAATTTCCCGTTTTTGCCCTCGACCGTAAGCCGGCCGCCGCCGATGCTCACTCTTACGCCGCTGGGCACTTTGATCGGTTTCTTCCCTATTCGCGACATAAAGCACCTTTCACGATTCGAAATGAGGCGCCGGCCACCGTTTCTCCCAGCCCAACCATGCCTCCTTCGCAACATTCAACAGGAAGAAGAGGCGACTATCACCGAATTTCATCGAATCGTTAATTCAACTGATGGTACAGAGCACCTCTCCGCCCAATCCTTTCTCCTGCGCCTGCTTTCCGGTTAAAATGCCCTGGGACGTGGATACGATGCAGATCCCCAAGCCTCCGAGGACCGAGGGGATCTCGCTTTTATGGGCATACACTCTGCACCCGGGGCGGCTGACTCGTTCGAGAGAAGAAATCACCGGATTCCGGCCTGCGGTATAGCGAAGTTGGATGCGAATAATACCTTGTTTGTTGTCCTGAATAAGAGCATACGCGAAGATATACCCTTCAGCTTTTAAAATCCGCGTGATTTCCAGCTTCAGCTTGGATGAGGGCACATCCACGGTCTCGTGTTTGGCTTTACACGCATTTCGAATCCGCGTCAGGAAATCAGACACGGGATCGGTCATCGTCATGATCAACTCCCAACTCCAAAAAATTTACGATTGACGAGCGATAAACCACGCCCTTCTTTTCAATCGCAAATCGTGCTTACCAGCTCGACTTGGTCACTCCCGGTATTTCCCCTGCCAGCGCCAGGCTCCGAAAACAGAGGCGGCAGAGCAGGAATTTCCGGAGATATCCGCGCGACCGCCCGCAACGGAGACAGCGATTGTGAGCGCGCACTGCAAATCTTGGCGCCCGCTTAGCCTTGGCCTTCATGCAAGTTCTTGCCACAATAACTCCCGTCCGCATTTCCGATCCGGCAGCCGGCCGGATCCCGATCCCTATTGCTGCCCTTTCCTCGCGAAGGGCATCCCCAAAACCCTCAAGAGTTCATACGCTTCGTCATCGCTCCTGGCCGTGGTGACGATCGTGACGTTCATGCCTCGCGCCTTATCCGCTTTGCCGTAATCAATTTCGGGGAAAATGAGCTGATCGCGTAAGCCCAGCGTGTAATTCCCCCGCCCGTCAAAGGACCGGAGCGAGACTCCTCGAAAGTCGCGCACGCGGGGGAGGGCGATGCTGATGAGACGATCGAGAAATTCATACATCCGACCGCCGCGCAGCGTTACCGTCACTCCTATAGGCATTCCCTGGCGCAGTTTGAAAGCCGCAATTGATTTCTTGGCTTTGGTTATTATCGGGCGCTGGCCGGTAATGGCGGAGACTTCCTCAACTGCCACGTCCAGCAATTTGGCATTGGAAGTCGCTTCGCCCAAGCCCATGTTGACGTTGATTTTTACCAGTTTCGGCGCCGCCATGACATTCCTATACCCGAACTGTTTCATCAGGGCCGGTATGGCTTCCGTCCGGTATAAATCCCGAAGTCTACTCATGATCAGACCTTTCAAACCTCGACTTCTTTTTACTCATCCAGGAGCTCGTTGCAGTTCTTGCATATCCTGACCTTGCGGCCGTCCCGTGCCACGCTGAAACCCACGCGCGAGTGTTTGTTGCAGCGCTTGCACACAACCATCAGGTTTGACAGGTGAATCGGGGATTCCTTCGGCAGAATTCCCCCCTTCACATTCTTTCGAGGGTTCGGCCGGGTATGCTTCTGGACATAGTTCAAACCCTCAACAACCGCCCGATTTTTGCCCAGAAAAACCTTGAGCACCTTGCCGGTCTTGCCTCGGTCCTTTCCGGACAGCACGTAAACCAAATCATTTTTCTTAACATGCACTCTGGGCATCGGATTCCACCCTATTCCAAACGCTGCTAGTCCGCATTTCTCACAAGGTTTCCACTGGGGCGGCACATCCGGGCATGACTGCTGCATTTCGCTGCCTGTGAGGACGGCTCTCCAGAGCCGTCCCGGGCGGGTCTGGAGACCCGCCCCACATGTCGCGCGCCTTTGATCCACACCCGCCTGCGACGCATCGCTACGAAAC